>VIKH01000095.1 GCA_008080515.1 Gallionellaceae bacterium
CAGCGCTTTTTTTAGTTACGGCATAACCTGAAGGTTAGCCTTCACTGAAACTTCGTTTTCAATAAGCTGGACACCGGCTTTCGCCGGTGTGACGAATTTTTAGAAGCGCCCTTGAGCAACCCTCATAGCGGGCGTGTCGAAGGGTTGAGTCCCTTTCAACTGCGGTTTCCAGGTTAATGCGCTTACAAATTTACAAACCTTGCCCCAGCCCCAGCATCAGCTTGACGAAACCCGCCCGCGTATTCACGCCCAGCTTGGCATACACCTGCCTGATCTGCACGCGCACCGTATGGAAACTGACGCCCAGTTCATCCGCCATCTCGCGCGCCGATTTGTCCTCCAGCATGGCGATGGCCACGCGCGCTTCGGCGGGCGTCAGGCCGTAGGCGCTACGCAGCAGATCGGGGCAGATGGCCGGGCAGGGGGCTGACGCGGACACCCGGCTCGCCTTCAGGAACAGCAGCCCGCCAACAGATCGAACCGAAACGCGCAGGGCCGACGAGCGATAGCCGGTCGAGCCGGTGCGGGTGAGCTTGTCCAGCAGCGGGCCGGGCAGCAGCGCGCTCTCCCAGTCCGGCCAGTCCAGGCACAGCAATTTCCGGAACCCGGCACCGCAAAAATGCAGCGCGCCATTCGGGCAGGCAATCGCCAGTGTGCTGCGGTCCCCGTCTTTGGTCGAACGATGCACGGCGAGTGCTTGGTTGATCTTGATCGCCTCCAGAAAATGCGGCAAGACCTGTTCCGCCATGGAGCAATCCTGCTCCAGAAAGTGGCTGTCCGCGTCGGCGCGATACAGGGAGAGCGCCTGCACCTGCGGGGTATCCCCATCAAAATGAGCAATAGCCATGCCGTTCGCATGTTCGTACCGTTTGGCAAAATCGAATAGCGGGCGGCTCTCCCTGCCGGCAAACAAGGTGGCCGGATGAAAGCGGACGATCTTGTCCGGATTGGCGCGGACTGCCTTCAGCACGGGGTCGGCATGAACGATTCCCGCGTAGTCGGAAACCGTTTCCACCGGCTCGTTGTGCAAATAGACTTCCTGCACCCGCATTCCCTGCTGCGTCAGCACGCCGCCCATGTATTTGGCGGAATTAAACGGCACCAGCGACTTGAGCAGCCCCAGGGAAAATTCCTGAAACTCATCCACGGCCATCCCCTGGGCCGCGCGATAAAGCTCGATGATCAGATGCACGACACCCCCATTTTTTTGATTGTCCGGGAAATTGTTGCACCGGCATTGCACCGGGGTAGTGCGTCAAGCGTGATTTTGTTACTACAATTTCCTGCCGCTGTCATAACTCATTTGAGTGATGCGCGGCGAGGCGGGCAAATCATAACATGCGGCCAACCGGGGTTATGGGTACTTCTAAAAATCCACATCTCGTCGCTCCCGCGAAAGCGGGAGCCCAGTCACATCAACAAACTGGATTCCCGCTTTCGCGGGAATTGAACCATTTTTAGAAGAGCCCGTTATGTTGTAAGGGCGGGAAGTTTTGAAAGCAGATTATTTCGACGACAAGGTGTTCGTGTTCATGCTGAAAAAGCTCGGGGCGATGGTCGCGGAGGGCGGCGAAATCGTCATCGGCAATTTTTCCACCACCAACCCCAGCCGGTCTTACATGGAGCTATTCGGAATGGCACTTGCACCACCGCAGCCCCATCACCCTGAAAGCGCTCGCCGCCAGAGCGGGCTTTGCCGCCGGGCAGATCAGCGTCGAAAAAGAACCAACCGGGGTCAATTTGTTTCTGCACATAAAACAGGGCGGGCTTCGCGCTGAAAGTTAAACCACCCAGAATTTTTTCCGAGAAAGGAAATCATTATGAGCTTGCGATAAGAAATATTTTTGGTTGGTACCACACTTAAATGTACTCAAAACGTAACCATAAGGATGGAAAATGAAAAAAATTGTTTTAGCAGCAGCTTTATTTGCACTTGCCCCGCAAGCCTATGCGGATACCACGGTGAACGGCAAAATATCCACGCTGGGTCTTGGAGTGGAGGCCGCATTCCCGATAACGCAATCGGTAGATGCACGCATTGGGTTTAACACCTACAAGTACAGCTTTGACAAGGCAGTCACCTCGGGCGGCGCGACCGCAAACTATAATGGCGACCTGAAGTTGCAAAGCCTGCAGGCGCTGGCTGACTGGCACCCGTGGGAAGGCAGTTTCCGCTTGAGCGGCGGCCTCGTGTACAACAACAATAAATTCGACATGACCGCAACATCCGGCACCTTCAATAATGTCGGAGCACCTGTAGCCATGGCAGCGGGTGAGTACGTCAATGCTACGGTTGATTTCGACAAGGTGGCTCCCTATCTGGGGATCGGCTGGGGAAGAACCCCGAAAAATACCGGGCTGTCTTTCACGAGCGACATCGGTGTCATGTTTCAGGGTACGCCGAAGGGGGCCGTCACTACCAACATCGGGGCTGCAACCGCTGCTGATATTGCCAATGCCAATGCCAGCCTGAATGATTCGTTGAAGAATTTCAAAATCTATCCCGTCCTTTCGATAGGCATCGGTTATACGTTTTGAATAATTCAATGAGGTGAACCCCCGGCTATGCCGGGGGGTACTTAACTCCGCTCCGGTTCATGGGTCTCAATTCGGGCGAAAAAATTGGCGGCTGCGGTTTCTCCCTGCGGGGGAGGGATCGAGGGTGGGGGAGATTTTCCGTTTACGATGGCTCGGACGTATTTTGGAAAGCTCAATCGGGTGTGTACCTGTACTTCGGTACAGTATCCAAGATTGTTGATCTGTGCCAGAGTGCCGCGCGCCATGCTCATAAAAATCCGTCAATCAAGAGCGGCGCTGCCGGTTCTGAATGAGGATGGCAAGCAGCAAAGGGAGCGCGGGACACCCGCGACAGGGCATAGAGGTATTCAGTTTTGTCATTCCGGCGCTACGTGTGTTGTTGGGGCTTCAGCCCCTTACAACCACGGCGTGCTCCTTGCGGGCGCAGGCCGGAATCCAGCGTTTTCAATAGACTGGACCCCGGCCTTCGCCGGTGTGACGAATTTTTAGAAGCGCCCATAAGCAATAACGAACAACAATCCGACCAAAAAGGGGAAATACCATGAGCAGAAAATCAAACACCCAACCGCGCAGGCGGCTGTTGAATCTGGCCGTGCTGGCGGCGCTGGGCGGCGGCGCGCTGGCGCCTGCTTCCGCCTCGGCGGCGACCTTGTATTGGGTGTGCGGTACTAACGTGTGGGATGCCGCCTGCTGGAGTGCCACGCCCGGCGGGACTCCGACGCCCGGTCAACCGCTGAATGGCGACACGGTTTACCTTACCCAATCAGGTACTGCGAACCTTACGGTTGATTACTCGAATACGGCTTACCCTACGGCAACGCCAAACTTATTGATGGTCCAGGCCACCGGCACTGGCACGATGACGCTCTCGCAAACGAAGGATACGCTGGCGGTGGTTACTGAAATGATTGGCTACTCCGGCACCGGCACCTTCGTCCAGAGCGGTGGCACACATACAGTCAGCAACTACATCACCATTGGCGATCAAAGCAGCGGCAAAGGCAGTTATTACCTGAATGCAGGCAACCTGTCGGCAAGCTGGGAATACCTCGGCTGGAACGGGGGTGCCGGATACTTCACCCAGAGCGGTGGCACGAATACGATCAGCAACCGCCTCTACCTTGGCCTGTCAAATGCTGGTACTGGTAGCTACAACCTGAGCGCAGGCAGCCTGTCGGCAGGCATGGAATACATCGGCTACTTCGGTACCGGTACCTTTACCCAGAGCGGCGGCACGAATACGGTCGGCACCCTCATCATGGGCACCTACAGCGGCAGCACGGGCAGCTACAGCTTAAGCGGCACTGGCAGCCTGTCGGTAGATAGTGAATCCATCCGCTACGGCAATGTCTTCAACCAGTCCGGCGGCACGCATTCGGTCAGCCATTTCGAACTTAATGGTAGCTATAACTTGAGTGCAGGCAGCCTGTCGGCTGGCTCGGAATACATCACCGATACCTTTACCCAGAGCGGCGGCACGAATACGGTCGGCACCACCCTCATCATGGACACCTACAGCGGCAGCACGGGCAGCTACAGCTTAAGCGGCACTGGCAGCCTGTCGGCTGGCTCGGAATACATCGGCAATGTTGGCACCGGCACTTTCACCCAGACCGGCGGCACCAACACCGTGACCAGCAACCTCATCCTCGGGCAGTACGCGGGCAGCGATGGCACCTACACCCTGGAAGGCGGCACACTAAACGTCGGCAATGTCGTGGATGGGGCGGGCACGAGTACCTTCAACCACGATGGCGGCACGCTCAATTTCACCGGCAGCTCGATCACACTGGATAATTTCAACATCGGCAACGCTTACGGCTCGAACGCCAGCTTCACGCTGGGCGGCGGACAGACGCTCATGGTGGGCACTGAAGTCGTCGGCAACAATTATGGTGCTGGCACCTTCACCCAGACTGGCGGCACACACACGACCGGCACTCTCACACTTGGCTACCTGGGTAGCGGCAGCTTCAACCTGAATGCGGGCAACCTGTCGGCGACCTCCGAAACCATAGGCTCCTTCTATGGTTCCGGCACCTTCACCCAGGGGGGCGGCACGCACACAGCAGGCAGCCTCCGCATCGGAAGTAACGGTAGCACCGGCACCTACACTTTGGGTGCGGGCAGCCTCTCCACAGACAACGAGATCATCGGAACCGATGGCTCCGGCAGCTTCATCCAGAACGGCGGCACGCACCAGGTCGGCAATCTTGGCATCGGGTATTCGGGGGGAGGGGGTTCCTATTATCTTAACGGCACCGGCAATCTGTCCGCAGGCACTATCACCGTCGGCGGCAATTATGGCTCCGGCAGCTTCAACCAGAACGGTGGCACGAATACTGTCAGCAACGCCCTCTATCTTGGCTTATACACCGGTGGCAACGGCACCTACACCTTGAGCGGTGGCACGCTGAATGTCGGCGGTAATATCGCGAGCGGCGCGCGCGGTACTTTCAACCTCGATGGCGGCACGTTTAATTTCACCGGCAGTTCGATTACCCTGGATAACTTCAACATCGGCAATGCTTCCGGCACAAATGGCAGCTTTACGCTGGGGAGCGGTCAGATGCTTTGGGCCAACAATGAAACCATCGGCAGTTCCGGTACCGGCACCCTCACCCAAACCGGCGGCACGCATACCGTGGCAGACAGCCTTACTCTGGGGCGGCTCGCTGGCAGCAACGGCACCTACACCCTGAACGGCGGCACGCTGAATGTCGGCAGCATAGTGGATGGAGCGGGCACCAGCACCTTCAACTTCGATGGCGGCACGCTCAACTTCAACTCGATCGCGCTGGATAGCTTCAACGTCGGCAAAGCTTACGGCTCAAACGCCAACTTCACGCTGGGCAGTGGGCAGACGCTCGCGGCAGGCGCCGAAACTATTGGCGATGAAAATGGCACCGGTATCTTCAACCACAGCGGCGGCACGAATACGATCAGCAACAGCCTTGTGCTCGGCGGCTACTTGGGCAACGGCAGCTACAACTTGAGTGCAGGCAATCTGTCGGCAGGCAGTGTATCCATTGGCAGTGTGGGTGGCCGCGGCGCCTTTACCCAGACAGGCGGCACGCATGCGGTAACCGGCAGCTTAACCCTGGGCACCGGCTTTTTCATGAGCGGAGGTAACGGCAGCTATAGCTTGGGCGGCACCGGCAGCCTGACAGCGGGCAATGTTATTGTCGGCAACGGCGGCGCGGGCACTTTTTCCCAAGCTGGCGGCACGCATACCATCGGCGGCAGCCTCGTGGTCGGCAGGGGCATGGGCAATGGCAGCTACAGCATGAGCGGGGGCAGCCTGTCTGCACTAAATGAATCCATCGGCCAGGATGACGGCGGCAGCGGCGGCTTCATCCAGACCGGCGGCACGCACACGGTCGGCAACAGCCTCGAGATCGGCAGCTACTGGGGCTATGGCAGCTACAGCTTGAGCGCGGGCAACCTGTCCGCAGGCGCTGTAACGATTGGCATCGGCTACGGTACCGGCACTTTCAACCACAGCGGCGGCACGCACACGGTCAGCGGCACACTCACGCTTGGCGATAGCGGGTTTATCGGCTTTGGCAGCACCTACAGCCTGAACGGCACCGGCAGCCTCGTGGCGGGTCATGAAATCGGCGGGGGGTGAGGGCATCTTCAATCAAACCGGCGGCACCAACACCGTGGCCGGCAACCTTACCCTGGGGTTGGCGCCCGGCAGCAGCGGCACCTACACCCTGGACGGCGGCACGTTGAACGTCGGCAACATCGTATATGGCGGGGGCCGGGGCGTCTTCAACTACAACGGTGGCACGCTGAACGTCACCGGCAATTCGGTCGCCCTGAACGCCTTTGTCTCGAACAGCAACTTCACGCTGGGCAGCGGCCAGACGCTCACTGCCTCCGAAGGCATCACCAACAACGCCAACGGCAGCTTCACTGTCGGCGCCGGTGCGACGGTGGCCGCAGGCGGGCTGGGGCTGGTCAACTACGGCCTGTTGGGCGGCACCGGCACGGTGGCCGGCAACGTGATTTCCAGCGGCAACGTCGGGCCGGGCAACTCGCCGGGCATGCTCTCCATCACCGGCGACTACACCCAGTCGGCGCTGGGCACATTCACCGCCGAAATCGGCGGGCTGCTGGCCGGAACCCAGTACGACGTGCTCAACGTCTCCGGCACCGCCTTCCTCGACGGCCTGCTGAACGTCAGCCTGTACGATCTGGGCGGCGGCCTGTTCGCGCCGCACGCCGGAGATTATTTCGACATCCTCACCGCCAGCACCATCACCGGCAGCTTCAGCTCGCTGAGCTTCGCGACATTGAGCGACCCCAACCTGTTCTGGCGCGTTTCTTACTTGACCGACGCCATCGGCACCACCGACGTGGTGCGCCTGAGCGTGGCGCAAAACGCTGTCGTACCCGCGCCCGTCCCCGAACCCGAAACCTACGCCATGCTGCTGGCGGGGTTGGGGTTGCTGGGGGTTGCGGGGCGGCGCAGGAATAAACGCGCCGCGTAATTCAGCATGCAGGCAGTTGTGAGCTTGCGAACCCCGGCAACCTATCGCCTTGAAGCGCTGGGGTTCGTGCATCACCCCAGCCTTGAGCTGCATCAGGTTTGTCGGGCCCAATAATCATCAATCACCAACGGAGGAGAACAGCAATGAGGCAGAAGTTTTCGGAATTCAAGCGCACCGCCATCCTACTCGCCGCTATTTCTGCGGCTTTTGTTCCGGCAACAGCCAGCGCGGAATGGAGCATCACCGACCTCGGCACCTTGGGCGGGGCAAATAGCTATGCTTCCGGCATCAACGATTCAGGGCAAGTAGTGGGGTATTCTTATGTTGTCGGCGATGCTGCTTATCACGCCTTCCTCACCGGGGTAAACGGCGTGGGCATGACCGACCTCGGCACCCTGGGCGGAACGTACAGCATCGCCTATGGCGTCAACGATTCCGGGCAAGTAGTGGGGCATTCATATACTGTCGGCAACGCCGCTTATCGCGCCTTTATCACCGGCACCAACGGCGACGGCATGGCCGACCTCGGCACCTTGGGTGGAACAAGCAGCTTCGCCCGTGGCATCAACGATGCCGGGCAGGTGGCGGGGGGGTATCGCACTATGAGTGGTGCCCAGCGTGCCTTTATCACCGGCGCCAACGGCATCGGCTTTACCGACCTCGGCACATTGGGTGGTGCAGGCACCACCGCTTACGGCATCAACAATTCCGGGCAGGTGGTGGGTGGGTCTTATATTCCGCCGAATAACCACGCTTTCATTACCGGCACCAACGGCGTCGGCATGGCTGACATCGGCTCTCCGCCTGCAACAGCCTACGGTATCAACGATTCCGGGCAGGTGGTAGGGACTGCCGGCAATGCCGCTACTCACGCTTTTATTACCGGCGCAAATGGTGCTGGCGTGACCGACCTCGGCACCTTGGGCGGAACAGATAGCTTTGCCTCTGGCATCAACAATTCCGGGCAGGTGGTGGGGTGGTCTTTCACTGCGAACTACGAGCAGCATGCTTTCCTCTACAGCAACGGCGTCATAACCGATCTCAATCTGCTGGCACCGGTGGCCGCAGCCGGATGGATTGAACTGCAAGCCTCCGACATCAACAACCGCGGGCAGATCGTGGGGTATGGAACCCTGAACGGCGTGCAACGGGCATTCCTGCTGGAGGATGTAGTTACGCCTTTGCCTCTTCCCGTCCCAGAACCCGAGACCTACGCCATGCTGCTGGCGGGATTGGGGTTGCTGGGGTTTGCGGGGCGACGCAGAAGAGGGGCAAGCGGCGTAACTTTGTCCGCATAACTTACAACATACCAAGAGAATCCAGGAAGCCGCAGTTGAAATTGAAAAAACTATCCGTGCTTCGACAGGTTCAGCGCGAACGGTTTTTTCGTACTCACCCGATTGGTGAGTAGGCCGTTCGCCCTGAACAGCCCGCGCAGCGGGCGTGTCGAAGGGTTGAGTCCTGCCTATCCGGTTGATTGCCAAAATCCACCCCCTGTACCGTCTTCACCGTCAAGCGTTTTTTGAGTAATCGTGCTCATATGGCTGTTGAGTTTTGTTTTGACGTGCGGGTTACAGCGTGTCGCCGCGATGGCGGCCATGTATAGCACGGCGCGTATTCTGGCGGGGCCAGCCTTGGAGAGCCTGGCGCGTCCCAACACCGAGCTGCCCGACTGTCGCTCCACCGGCACCAGCCCCAAATACGCCGCCAACTGTTCGGCTGAATTGAAGTTGTGGCTATGCATCACCGAAAGCATATTGCCGCCCACCTGCGGGCCTACCGCCGGAATGCTCTGGAGCAAGGCCATATCCTTCTGAAGGCCGGGATGCTTGTCGATGTGCTCATCAATGACCTGTTGCAACTGCTCGAGCTGCCTGACCAGAAACCCGATACTGTCGGCAAGGGATTGCTGTATCCGACCCGGGGTGTCGGTAGCATCTGCCTTCTCCTGCCGGTTGCGCTCGCGTTGCAGGTCTTGGGCGATGGCCGCGCGACGCGCCAGCAGCGCTTGCAGTATCCGCGCTTCCGGGGCGGGCGGCATCCAAGTTTTGGGTTTGAGTAATGCGCCATATCGAGCCAGCACAAAGCTATCCACGCCGTCTGTCTTGGTGCGCACCGCCAGCCCACGCCCGAAATCCTTGACCTGCGCCGGATTGACGATGGATACCGTGACGCCGGCATCCGCCAGCGCCAGTGCGGCTTGCTCGTGATACACGCCGGTGCCTTCCATGACGACATGCAACACGTCTGGGGAAACATTCTGTTTGGCAACCCACGCCAGTAAACCAACGATACCCGACTTGGAGTTACTGATCGCCTTGGTCTTGCGCTTGCCACTGGTTTCGTCCAGCAACAGACAACAATCCAGCTTGGCTTTTGCGACATCCATACCGAGATAGAACATGATGACCTCCTGTTACAATGTTGGCCAACTTCGCCCACTTGCCTTGTGCATACAGGGTTTTCCCCTTGGCTACCGTTCAGTGTCCGCGCTGGCGAAAGGTGAAGCAGAGGGCTTAATCTACGCGACAAGGTCGAGCCTTAAGGGCGTCAAACAAGCTGCCTCTGCTTCGTGTGATGGTAGCTAACCACCACGGAAAGAAAGATACAAGATACCGCGCAATAAGCATGCCCTGAGCGCAGTCGAAGGGCGAAGCGCATTGCGCCGTATGGCGGAACACATTCGGCGGATTACGCTACGCTAATCCGCCCTACGAAGGCTGGGGTTGCTGGGGTTTATGGGGCGACGCAGAAGAGGGGCAAGCGGGCAGGCGGCGTAATTTTGTCCGCATAACTTACAACATACCAAGGGAATTCAGGAAGCCGCAGTTGAAATTGAAAAAAACCATCCATGCTTCGACAGGTTCAGCACGAACGGTTTTCGTACACACCCGATTGGAAAGTGGAGTCTCTGCCAACTGCGGTTTCCAGATTGATCCAAGCCGTAACCCGGTGCTACTGCGGCAGCGTGCTACCCCGCCAGATTTGCGGGCTGTGCGCCGGTTTCACGCCTGCGCCGCTTCAAAAATCCCCGCGCATGCCCAGCGAGAAAAACTTGCGGGTGGTTTTGGAGTAAGGTGCATTTGCGGGCGTGGTGCCGGTGATTTCGAAGCCGCCCTCCGCTTCCAGGCTCAACCGGTCTTTAGCCTGATATGAGACCTTGAGCGTGGGTGTGGTGATGGTTTGTTCCCCGCCCAAGTTATCGTTTTGCCGGTACAGGCGCAGCGACGCATCCAGCATCCACTTCTCGCGTAACACCGAGTGGTTGGAAACCAGAAGGGACTGCCCTTTTAGCAGTTGGCTCGTGTTGGCGCTCGCGCTGAACACCGACACGTCGCCGTTGGAAAAGAGGTTGCTGCCGATCAGTTGCGCGGTCAGCGCCCATTCGGTGCCGGTTCCGGGTGTGGCGGCCAGAACCCCTTCCAGCAGCGGGTTCGTTCCGCTGGACGGCATTCCGGTCACGTTCGATACCTTGATGTCGCTGCCGAGCATCCAGTTTTCCTTGATCTGGCGGGACATTCCCGCTTGTGCCAGATTGGCGGTGGCCGTGCGCGATTTCGCCAGCTCCTTCAATCCGGCGACGGTCCAGCCCGCTTGCAGCAAGGTGTTGATGGATGCGGTCGCGGCACCGTTCAGCGCGTTGCGGGTGCTGATTGATGGAGTCTTGCGGTGGTCCAACAGGAAGTTGTAGGACGTGCCGTTTTCACCGTGCAGCGTCCCCTGCAAGAGGGCCGTGTTCACGACAGAAAAAGATGTGTCGTAATCCAGCGTGACAAAAATATTCCTGCTTGCATCGAAGTAGCGCATGTCGGCGCCCATCGCCCTGCGGTCGCTGATGCCGTCAATCTGCTGATTGATGAGGTAGAGCGATCCGCCCCAGCTTTCGTTGAAGGTTCCCATGTCCAAGCTGGCGCCGTAGAAGGACGGTTTGGAGCCGGTAGAAAAATCGGCGAGACGCCCGCCCACCACGTTGGCATGCCACTTTGGCAGAAAGCTATATCCGACCGTCGCGCCATCAAACCGCCCCAGTATGCCGCCGCTAACCGGCGATTGGCGCCCGATGCGCCCGGAGTAGTGTCTCACTTTGTTCTTGAAATCGAAATAGGCGGCATTCAGCTTGTTCTGGCTTGCCTGGCCGGCGATGAAATTTTTGCTGTAGGTGTCCTGAAATGCCAGGCGGTTGTCGTATTCCTCGCTGCGGGAGCGCAGGCCCAGGTTGACGCTGGTCAGCAGCAAAGACTGGTCAACCAGCGTGAGCGAGGACGGGGTCGGTACGCCACCCACTACCGTGGTGGTATCGGTACGGCTCGCCCCGTGGTAGTAATACATGGACAGGCTGCCGTATTTGACGGTTTGTGTTCCGGTTTTTTCTCTGGCGTTTTCCGGTTTTGCCGCAAGTCTTTCCGGTTGCGCCCCGGACAGCCTGGACAGACGCTCCTTGACCCGGGCCACGCCTTCGCCGCCGGTATAAGTTTTCAAGTACGACTCATACTCCAGCTTGGCTTTGAATTTCTGGCCGGCGCGCTCCCGCGCAACGCCGATCCATTCCTGCGCGTCTTGCGTGTAGCTGTTGGGCGGCAGCAACAGCAGCTTGTTGAACGACTCGATCGCTGCGCCGTAGTCGTTAGCCTGCAATGCCTCTTGCCCTTTTGCCATCAGTGCGCCCGCCTGTTTGCTCGCTTCCTCGATCTGGCCAGAAGGCAAAGCGGGGGCGGGAGGAAGCGGCGTCACTTCAGCCGCTTTGCTGGGCGGGATCATTTTTGTCGCGCTGCCTGTCTGCGCGGCTGCCGGGGGAGGCGTCATGACAAGTTCGGGTGCCGCTGCCGTTACCGGCGCTGCTTTCGCGGCCATGCCCGGCGCTACGGTAATCTGGGCCGGCCCCGTTGCGGGCAGTCTGGCCAAGCGTTCCTTAACCCGGTTTACGTCGGCACCACTGGAATATTTCTTCAGGTAAAGCTGGTATGCCGCCCTCGCCTGCTCCGGTTGGTTTGCACCCTCATGGGCTACCCCCAGCCATTCCTGAGACTCCTGCGTGTGCCGGTTGGGGGGCAAACGCGACAGATCATCAAATGCCTGAACAGCGGCGGCATAATCGAAAAACAGCAATGCGTCCCGCCCTCTGGTCATCAGCGCCGCAGCCTGGCTTGCCGTTGCGGGCACCTTTCCGGCATCCAAATCTTCCGGCGCTATCTCCGGCAATTCGGGCAGCCCACCAGGGAATTTTTCCGGCTGGATGAAGATAACGATGCTGCGGTTGTTCTTGCCGCCGCGCACGGTAAATTCGACGGGGCGCACGAACTGGACAACCAGCTTGGGCTGGGTGTTCTGGTCGCGGGTGGTCACGGTAAAGCCCGGAATCAGGTTTGATGGAGGCGATTTGTGTGTTTCGTAGTCCTGCCACTTGTCGCGCGTACCGGTATCGGCCAGGATGTTGTAGTAAATCTCCAACAGCTGCCCCTGCTTGCGCGGGAAGTGCCGCAAATATTGCACCGGCCCAGCCAGCTTGATCGTGGCGACTACCTTTCCCTTCTCGGAGCCGAGAGCAATATCATCAATCATCTCGGCTGACGCAAGGCCAGGAACCCCCCACGACAGCACCAGCAACGCAAGAAATATAGCCAGCTTCTTAATATTCATAGTAGTGGTTACCGTGTAAAAATCGTGGATCAGTCCCAGGCCGTATATGCGCTACCCTTGGTGCCGCGCGGCCTGTGGCAACCGGATGACGAGCAATCCTTCGCCGTTGACGCGCCCTCGTGGCTCTTTTTCTGCATACGGCCCGTGTAGGCAACGCCGGAAAGGTGGCAGGTCACGCAGTAGATTGGCCCCCCGCCTTGAGCGCCGTTGTGGTTCATCCTCTCGCTGCCCCAAGCCGATGTGCTGATGTGACAGGTATTGCAATCCAGCGAACCCACAATTGCCGTCGGGATGTGGTTGGCCGGTTTGGCAGGTGCCGTGGTGCCGTTGTGGCAGCTCGCGCAACCGGCGGTGATGCCGGTGTGGCTGAAGGCCGCGCCGAGGAAGCTGGTGGTGCTCTTGTGGCAGCTCTCGCAGGGGGCCG
>VIKH01000096.1:0-1759 GCA_008080515.1 Gallionellaceae bacterium
CGTCTATCAGACCGAGCACGATGAGCATGATGGATTCTTCGTTCAAGGTCATCGTGCCCGTGACCAGGTGCACCAGTTCGACCATGAAATGCACGACATAAACGCACTGGGCGACAATCAGGCCGAGATACAGCGGCACCTGCAACCAGCGGCTGCCGAAAAGAACGGTGGAAAGCACCTTGCCCCGGCGCTCGGCAACTCGGGAGGGTTTTGTTGTAGTCATGGTTTCGTGTACTGGTCGTTACGGAAGTTTGTGCGATTTTACCGGATTGCCGCATCCGGCGACCCGCGATTTTACTGATGCTGAACAAGGAAAACCGAGCCCATCCGTCAATTCTTTCTCTGCGGCAAGCGGTTGCTGTCAAGCCGCAATCCTATTTTGCCCGGATGCCCTGTTTATGCCGGAAACACCTTCCGAAAAGGCTTGACGGTCACTTCAGCGTACACCCCTGCGGCCACGTAGGGGTCGTTTTGCGCCCAGCTCTCCGCATCTTCCAGAGCGGCGAATTCTGCCACGATCAAGCTGCCGGAATAACCGGCGCTACCCGGATCCGCAGCATCCACGGCAGGAAAGGGGCCGGCCAGCAGCAGGCGGCCTTCGCCCTGCAAGGTCTGCAGCCGCGCCACGTGCGCGGGGCGGGCGGCGAGGCGTTTTCCCAGGCTATCCGGAGCATCTTCGCCGATGATGGCGTACAACATCAGTTCTGCTCCTTGTCTTCTTCCACATATTTTGATATCGCCATGCCTTGCAGCAGCACGAACACCAGCATCAAGCCGGTCGCGCCGAATAGCTTGAAATTGACCCAAGCATCGGTGGAGTAATTGAGTGCAACATATAGATTGATGACACCGAGCACGGCAAAAAACAGGGCCCAGCT
Organism: Gallionellaceae bacterium; assembly: GCA_008080515.1. GTDB lineage: Bacteria > Pseudomonadota > Gammaproteobacteria > Burkholderiales > Gallionellaceae > VIKH01. Next base: position 879 of record VIKH01000096.1, read on the forward strand.
CAAGTTGACGTGGTTCCAGATCCGGTGCGGCAACGCGAGCTTTTCCTGCAACAGCGCGCGCATCAGGTTTTTCTTGAATAGCAGGTTGGAAACAATCAGCACAACGGCAAACACCCAGTACAGGATGGTAGGTTTCCACTTGATGAAGGTTTCATCGTGCAGCAGCAGCGTCGCGCCGCCGAACACGGCGATGATGGCGAAGCTCACCAGCAGCATGGTATCCACCTTGCCGTGCCGCCACTTGACCCAGCCGATTTGCACCAGGGTGGCGGCAATCGCCGTAGCGGTGGCGGCGTAGATGTCGAACAGCTTGAATACGGCAAAAAACAGGATAACCGGAAAGAGATCGAACAGAAGTTTCATGGTGGCTATTTCTTTGCTTAAAGCACTTCGCCGGCATAGTCGGCCAGGCGAGAACGCTCGCCGCGCATCAGGGTGACGTGCCCGCTGTGCGCCCAGCCCTTGAAGCGATCCACCACATAGGTCAGGCCGGAGCTGCCCTCGGTGAGGTAGGGTGTGTCTATCTGCGCGATGTTGCCCATGCACACCACCTTGGTGCCGGGGCCGGCGCGCGTGATCAGCGTCTTCATCTGTTTCGGGGTAAGGTTTTGCGCCTCGTCAATGATGAGATATTTGTTGAGGAAAGTGCGCCCGCGCATGAAGTTGAGCGACTTGATCTTGATGCGGCTGCGGATCAGGTCGCGCGTCGCAGCGCGGCCCCACTCCCCGCTTTCCCCGTCCGGCTTGTTGAGCACGTCCATGTTGTCGTCCAGCGAACCCATCCAGGGCGACATTTTTTCTTCTTCGGTGCCCGGCAGAAAGCCGATGTCTTCGCCGACCGGCACGGTGACACGGGTGATGATGATTTCCGAATACAGCTT
>VIKH01000096.1:1810-8562 GCA_008080515.1 Gallionellaceae bacterium
AGCGTCTGCATCAGTCCCGCAGCCAGCGTCAGCAGCGTCTTGCCGGTGCCCGCCTGGCCGAGCAGGGTGACGAAATCTATCTCCGGGTTCATCAGCAAATTGAGCACGAAATTCTGTTCGCGGTTGCGCGCGGTGATGCCCCAGATGGCGTTCTTGTGGTGGGTGTAATCGGTCAGTGTGCGCAGCATGGCGGTGTTGCCATCCTGTGCCGTCACCACGGCATAGAGCGGGGTGCCGCCGTTTTCCTGGTAAACGAACTGGTTCACCAGCAGGTCGCGGCATTGCGGCCCTTTGATGTCGTAAAAAGTGTGGCCGCCCTGTTGCCAGGATTTCATGTCGGTGCCGTGTTTATCCCAGAAATCCTGCGGCAGCGCCAGCACACCGCTATACAGCAGGTCGGTGTCTTCCAGCACCTTGTCGTTGAAATAGTCCTGCGCGGACAGCCCGAGCGCGCGCGCCTTGATGCGCATGTTGATGTCTTTGCTGACCAGGATCACCGCGCGCTTCGGCTGCTGCTTTTGCAGGAACAGCATCACGCCGAGGATGGCGTTGTCGGCCTTGCCGTGCTCCAACGTGGGCGGCAGCTCGTGGGCGATAAACTGGGTTTGCAGGAACAGCCGCCCGGTGGCGGCATGGCTGCTCTGTGTTTGCAGCGGGATGCCCTGGCCGATATCGTGCGCGGTTTCACTGACGATCGAATCGAGAAAGCGGCTGGCCTGGCGGGCGTTGCGCGCGACTTCCGACATGCCCTTCTTGCCGTTATCCAGGTGGCGGGTGGGGGTGTTGCCGTTTTGCCGGGTGACATGGCGCTCCTTAAAGGGTTTGGACGAACTGCAACACTTCACGGGCATGGCCGTCCGCCTTGACGCCGCGCCATTCGCGGCGCAACGTGCCGTGTGGGTCGAGCGCGAAGGTGCTGCGCTCGATGCCGCGCACCTGCTTGCCGTACAGGTTTTTCTGCTTGATTACGCCGAACTGCGAGCATATGGCTTCTTCCTGGTCCGAAAGCAGCGCAAATGGCAACGTGAAACGGGCCTTGAATTTTTCATGGGAGCTGATGCTGTCGCGCGAGATGCCAACCACCTCGCATCCCGCTTCCCGGAAATCCGGGTAGAGGTCGCGAAACTGCTGGCTTTCCGCAGTGCAGCCAGGCGTATTGTCCTTGGGGTAGAAATAAATCACCAGCGATTTGCCGCGTGCGGCGGAAAGCCTGAACGTGGTTCCGCCGGTGGCGGGCAACTCAAAATCGTCTATAACCTGGCCAAGCATGAAGATTCCTTAAGCGTTGCCGCCATTGTTGATAAATTTGCCGGACAAGGCAAGCACCTCGTCGGCCAGCGCACGAAAGTCTTTTTCGCTCAAAGCATTGAGGGTGAGGTGGTGCGCTTCATCGTAATGCCGGTAATGGCCGCACATTGATTTGTCGTAAGCCGGGTCATAGTGCCGATCCAGCAATTCGGCGATGAATTCATCCCATTTACGCGCTTCGCACAATAACCGCCAGTGTTCCAGCAACTCGCCGGGGTATAAGCCCTTCAGGCGTTCGAGCTGCTGGTGCAGCAGGGCGGGGTCGCGCAGAAAATGGGCGTAGTCTTCGCGCAGCAGCGCCACGCGCAGATACGCAGCAGCTTCCAGCCGCAGGCAGGGGCTTTCCCACATCGCCGCGATCAGCTCATCCGGCACACGCAACTGGCCTATCCTTTTGCTTTCGGATTCGACATACACCGGGGTGGCGGGATCAAAGGATTCCAGTTTCTCCAGCACCTGGCTGTCGAAATTCTTTTGTGCCGGTTGTGCCGTTTCCGGCATATCTCCCAGCACCGAGCCGCGATGCCGCGCGATCCCTTCCAGATCCAGCACCTGCGCGCCAGACTGCCGCAAGGCGGCCAGCAGACGGCTTTTGCCACTGCCGGTCAGCCCGCACAATACCCGGAAGGAAAAGCTGGGCGGCAGTGCGTTTAGCTGCTGCAACACGTGGTGGCGGTAGCTTTTGTAGCCGCCGTCGAGCTTCTCGGCGGCGAAGCCGATCTGGCGCAGGATGTGCGTCATTGCCCCGCTACGCTGGCCGCCGCGCCAGCAGTAGATGAGCGGGTGCCAGGATTTGGGCTTGTGCAGCCAGCGGTTTTCGATGTGGAACGCGATGTTGCGAGCGACCAGCGCCGCGCCGACTTTCTTCGCTTCAAAGGGGGAGTGCTGCTTGTACAGCGTGCCGACGCGCGCGCGCTCCTCGTCGCTCATTACCGGGCAATTCAGCGCGCCGGGGACGTGGTCTTCAGCAAACTCGGAAGGTGTGCGCACATCCACGATCTCTTCGAACTCGCGCAGTTGCGACACGGTTGCCAGCCCTGAATTTTTCACCGCTATGTTTTTGAAAACGACAGGCACGGATTATACCTGCCCAAGGAATATTTCCGGCAGTTCTGGGGCTACGCTTCCCCGACTTGGGCGGGAAAGTTTCTCGACCAATGGTGCGCGGAAATCATGCGGTCAAGGATTACCTAACTGAATTATTCGCGTCGCCTCTCCGGACGCAAGGCGGGCAAGCCGCCGCCGACGCTGATGGTTTACCTGCCGCCGGATGGGCTGATGTTCATGGACGAGAGCCACGTCACCCTCCCGCAGATTGGCAGTATGTACAAGGGCGACCGCACGCAAGAAAAGTAGTCGCGCACATGCTGGCAGGCATGGACTAATCATTTGATGTATGATGCGTGATGTTTGATGCGAATTTTTCTGGAGGCGCATGATGCGGACGACCCTATCCATTGATGACGATGTGCTCGCTGCGGCAAAAGGCTTGGCGGCATTGCAGCACAAGAGCGTCGGCGAAGTAATCTCGGAGCTCACGCGGAATGCGTTACGGCCCAATGTGCAGAAAACCAAGGCGCGTAACGGCATCCCCTTGCTGCCAGTGCGCGCCGGAGCAGCAGCGGTGACGCCGGAACTGGTGAACCAGTTGCGCGACGAGTTGCCGGGATGACTTTCCTGCTCGATGTGAACGTGCTGGTCGCGCTGATTGACCCCGCGCATGTGCAGCATGATGCGGCGCATAACTGGTTCGCAAAGCAAGGGAAAAAATCCTGGGCCACTTGCCCGTTGACCGAAAATGGTGTGATGCGCATTGTCGGGCATGTCCGCTACCCCAATTCGCCGGGCACCCCGGCAGCGGTGGCGCAAGTTATGTCAGGTTTATGCGCGCTGCCGGGCCATGTGTTCTGGCCGGACGACATCAGCCTGCTGGACATCAAAAAACTGGACGCATCGCGCATTTTGAGCTCCGCCCAAGTAACAGACAGCTACCTGCTTGCACTGGCCTGCACACACGGCGGCAAACTGGCAACCTTTGACCGTCGCCTGGTGGCGGATGCGGTGCGCGGTGGCGCAAAAAGCTTGCATCTGATTGGCTGATGCGGCGATAAACTATCAAGGCAGCGCGCCCGCATACCGATTATGCGGTTGTGAAAATATGTGGAGGCGCCCCTATAAATTCACATTTTGTCGCTCACGCGAAAACGAGCAAAACGACGTTTTGAGCTTGCGGCCAAGCGTGAGTCCAATCAAGTCAAAATATGCTTCTTAACAAAGTGCAGCAAGGCTTGGAGTACATACCACCAGCACCCCCCTTTGAGAAAGGGGGATTGAGGGGGATTTGATTACCCGCCTACATGGCGCCCAACACTTTTTCGATGTATACGAGGAACGCGGGCGCTCGGGCGCCGGGTTGAGCCAGGAAACGGAACATGCGGCAACACAACGCGAAGAGCAACCCTGTATCGCTGCTCGCCAACCTGTTTGGTGGCGGCAAGGGCAGCCACGCGCAGGACGAGGGAACGTGGCAGGCGGTCATGGAGCGACCGGTATTCGATGGGCTGGATGACGCAGAGCGGGTTCGGCTGCACGAACTGGCGATCCAGCTGCTCGCCGACAAGGCGTTCACCGGCGCAGGGGGCATCGAGGTGGGCAATGGCATGGCCACGACTATCGCCGCCTTTGCCGTGTTGCCAGTGCTCAACCTCGGCTACGGCTGGTACGAAGGCTGGTGCGAGATTGTGGTCTATCCCGGTGAGTACCTGTATGACGGCGAGCAGATGGACGAGGACGGCATCGTCCACCATATCCGCCATGCGCGCAGCGGCGAGGCGATGGAGGGCGGTCCGATGGTGCTGTCATCATGGCAGGACGTGGGGCATTCCGGGCAGGGCGCAGGCTTCAACGTTGTCATCCACGAATTCGCCCACAAGCTGGACATGCGGGATGGCAGCGCCAATGGCCGCCCGCCGCTGCATTCCGGCATGAGTCCGGAAGACTGGGCGCGCGACTTCCGGACTGCCTACGACGACCTCTGCCGCCGCGTGGACGGCGGCGAAGATACCGCAATTGACCCCTACGCCACGGACAGCCCCGCCGAATTCTTCGCCGTGCTGTCCGAATATTTTTTCGAAGCGCCCGACGTGTTGCAGCAGGAATACCCTGGGGTGTACGGGCAAATGGTCAGCTTCTACCGGCAGGATCCGCTGGTGCGGATGAAGGTAATGGTGCGGGGAAAATAATGTGGTGCCGACCATGATTTTTTACATTCGGCCTTGAGGAGATTAAGGCCCTGCGCTTGTGCTAGTCAACTGTAGTTGCCAAGTGCGCCCTTTTGTGGAAATATCACCGGCAATATGAGCAAACCAAGCGTCCTTCTCGATACAAACATTCTGGTGGCGGGACTTTCCAGCCGGAATGGTGCATCGTTTCAACTGCTGCGGCATTGCTTCGATGGCAAGTTTGAAATCGTCGCTTCCGTCCCGCTTTGGCTGGAATACGAGGCAACATTAAAGCGCGCCGAGATTCGCAAAATGCACGGATTGTCGGCGCGCGACATAGACGACTTGCTGAACAACCTGGCTGTCACGGTTAAGCCGACAGCCCTGCATTACCTGTGGAGGCCGCAACTATCCGATCCGGGTGACGAAATGGTATTGGAAACCGCGCTGAATGGCGCTGCCGAAGCGCTGGTCACTTTCAATATCGGAGATTTCAAACCGGCAGCCGATAGATTTGGATTGAAATTGGTCCGACCAGCCGATTTTTTGAATATGCTAATTAAAAGGAGCAAACCATGAGCCAGTTCGCCTTGAGGCTTCCCAACTCGCTGCACGGCTACGCAAAGGAAGTCGCGCAGCAGGACGAAACCTCGCTTAACCAGTTCATCGTCACCGCCGTGGCAGAAAAACTTTCCGCCATGCGCACGGAAGAATTTTTCCGCGAACGCGCCTCCAAAGCCAAGCCAAGCCGCTTGGACAAGATACTCGCCAAGGTGCCGGACGTGCCGCCGATGAAAGGTGATGAGCTTTCCTGATCCGATGTTGGCTGTCACTTGAGCTGGTTGCAAACGGACAGTCTGAGGGGGTAGTAAAAGATGCCTGAAATATATCGCAGCGATGCCCTCGCCGCCATCCATGAAACGAGGGAGGCGCTGCATGATGTGGGCGCCATCAACAAACAGACGATGCGCGAGTTGACGAAACCTGCCTGACGCCCGTGCATACAGCAGTCCAGTGCTGGTTGGCGGCGCAGGTGGGGTGATGGGCAGCTATTGGGAGGCTTGAATGTGGTGCAATACCTTGCAATTCGGTATTCGATCAATTTGCTTGCTCTAAAACAATGCGAGCCTGGCCCCTTTAGCTCATGGAGTCCAGCATTGTCTGGAGAAGCTCAACTTGCTCAGCGGCGAGTGTACCCATCCGCGGAACGGCCACACGTTTTAGAAATGTATAGACATCTTGATCGGTGACAATCCAGCCGAACTGATTATTAACTAGAGCTGCGGATAGAATTCGTTGAACCTCTTTTAGCGAGAAATAACCGAATTGTTCTAGCTTGGTAATTAGGTAATGCGTGTCAGCGAAAGATCCGGATTGAGCCAAACTTCCTATGAGAGCGTCTTTGTTCTTGTCATACGAGAATGCAACTCCATCAAAGTGCTCCTTCAGGAAGGATGATAGAGTTCTATACACGAGCATCTCGGCCTGCTTCTTTTTCGTCCACTCCTCCTTGAGGAATGGGTGCGGCCTGTTCTCGTCGAGAGTGGAATAGTAGTCACCATCTTCGCTAATTACGTGGATGTTTTCGCCGTTCGGTACAGCATCGAGTAGCGCTATCCAATTGACCGCATCTCCCATCGATCCGTTTTTTCCAGGGGGATTTCCCAATGACACGCGCATTTGCGCTTTCCCATAAAGCTCCGCCGTGGTTGGTATCGGATTGTTTTTTGCAAAAATATCTTTGATTAAGGTATCAGTGAGTAACCCATTTTCGACAACATCGGCATCCACTTTTTGCGAAATAGCCTTTGCCAGTTCCTGTAACTCGACACTTTTCTGTCGAATTTGCTCATATTCTTCATACTGCTTCATGAAGGCGGGCAATTGAGCAGCAAATTTCACATCTTTGAATTTTCTTAGTGAATCCTTAATCTTATTTTCTCTGTTACGCGAGAATTCATCACGGACTTGTTCAGTTAGATGCACCGTTGCTGCGCCGTGCTCGTGCGATGCGAATACGTTGCTCAGAGCATCAATATCCTCTTTCGTGAAGTGGAAGAAGTTAAGGAGTATGTTTGTGTCGATAAAGACGTGCATAGATGCTTCTCGGTGAATAAGGCGTAAAAAGCAGTAGGAATGGACACGGATTCACTGCTGTCCGGTCAAAAGCCGAACAAATTTAATTGGTTATGCATGGGGTCGGGTTCGGAAAGGTAATCACCC
>VIKH01000097.1:0-2801 GCA_008080515.1 Gallionellaceae bacterium
GAAGTTCGTCCCATCGACGCCGGGACTCCCTTTGTTGGCGCGCACGAGGCGGTAGGCAAACATGAGGGTGTCTGCCCGCCACGCCTTGTCGTATAGCGCATAGAAGCGATAGGCCGGTTCCTGCTTGGCCTTGGTGTAGAGCTTCCTCTGTAGTGTCCTGATTGCTTCAGGGGTTGTTAGCGACATGGCAATCCCCTTCTCCTCCACTCTTCGGTTGCGTGAACAAAGCAGGGTTCCTTCCCTCGTCCGGGGTTATGTTGTCCCTCGAACTCGAACGGTACTATGAACCCCTCCGACTCCCGCTACGGCCTGCGGCGCTTTCGTTTCCTTATACGCAACAGTCGGTGGCCTCCCCACCGCCGCACCGGTTCTCCAGCACTGGGCAATAAATCTTCAATAGCATGCCGACCCTGCTACCCCGAGAGATGATGTGCGCCACTTCCGTTGTTTCAGCGCCCATCCAGCGGCCTTCCCCTTCTGGCCACAGGGTCGGCTTCTCCAATTCGTTTACGAGGCTACGTCCAGGTTCACTTGCGTTACGGCCTGCTCTCTTGCTGTTTGGAAACTTACGACCTCGTGTTACCACGACGCCGCTTCCTCATGCTACTGTGGCGCACGGACAACTCCACAGACGGGACTTCAACCCGCTAGATTTACTGCTGTTACTGCGAACGGCCGGGTTCGCATTGTTTTCTTGACGCCAACTTTCGATTAAAGGGGCCGTGCTCGAATTAAATTTGCGCCACGCAATATCCGCGACATAAACCCTGGGCTTGAAATCAGACCCACCCCGCGCTCAGGCGGGGCGGCAAGCTGCAAAACCCTTATGGCATATATCTGGTGCCGGAACCGGAATCGAACCGGTACGCTGGTTTTACCCTAGCGACGGATTTTAAGTCTTGGAACGCTTTGCGCATTATCAGCAGGTTGTTGCGCAACCTGTTCCGCAAATACACAAAAAACACTTCCAGCAAATTCAATATTCGCGCGCATCAACTTTAATTTTGCGGAATAATTAAACCGGATAAATTAAACAAAACAGTTTAATTTTTACTTGATGCATTAAACTATTTAGTTTAATATGCGACACAGTAACAAAACGGGGAGGCGGTGTGAAACAGAGCGAATTCAAAAGGTGGCTGGCCAGTCAAGGCGCTACCTTCAAGGATGGGAGCAAACACCTGAAGGTCTTCCTGAACGGCCAAACGAGCCACCTTCCCAGGCACCCATCAGCGGAACTCAAGACGGGATTGGTCGAAGGCGTGAAGAAGCAGCTAAAACTGAAATAGAACCAGCCCTTCGGGGCTGATCCCGCAAACGAAAGGAGAGAACATGTATTATCCCGCGCGTTTTGAACCCGCACCGGAGGGGGGATTTGTTGTGACCTTCCGCGATATTCCGGAGGCGATCACACAGGGCGATACCGAAGCCGAGGCGGTGGAGATGGCCGAGGATGTGTTGTACAGCTCGATGGAGGTGTATTTCGATGGCAAGCGCCAGGTGCCGCTGCCCAGCAAAACCAAGCGCGGAGAGCGGCTGGTGGCCTTGCCGCCCAGCGCGTGGGCAAAGGTGCTGCTGCTGAACGAAATGCTGGAGCAGCACGTCACGCCGAGCGAGCTGGCGCGCCGCCTGCACACCACGCCTCAAAATATGAACAAGGTGATTAACCTTGGCCATACAACCAAGATAGACGCGCTGAATGAAGCTATGCGCGCCCTAGGGAAACGGCTTGAGGTCACGGTGGCCGCAGCATAGCCCGTTTGTGTTTCCCGTCACCGCAGCAGCGCGGCCTCGGCTGCCCTGCGCAGCACCAGGCCTGGCAGCTTTTTGCCGCCGCCCCATACCCATTTTTGCAATTCTTGCTGCGCGCCCAGCCAGTCTCCGGCGTCCACCCGGAATCAAAGGAATCAAAGGGGCCTGAATCAAAGGGGCCGTTCTCGAATTAAATGCGTAAAAATTGCCCAACACTGAGCTCCAAGTGACGCTGTGCGATAAAGCCGCGCAGCGCCCTTGAACTTGGACGTTGGGCATATGTAGTTCGACATGGTGGGTGATGAGCGCTAGAATTGCCCCGTTGGTTCTGAATGGAGTCCGGATCATGAATACCCAACTCTTGCAACAAGCTCGTGTGCTCGACATTGACGAGCAAATCGAACTGGTTGAAGCCATCTGGGATGGCATCGTTAGCCGTGGCGCCGCGCCACCGTTGACCGAGGCGCAAAAAACGGAACTTGACCGCCGACTCGCAGACCTCCTTGCCAACCCCGATGATGTGGTTTCCTGGAGTGAAGTAAAGGCTGCTGCTCTTGCCAAAATCAGGCAATGAGCCTTCCTGTTACTTTTCATCGTGCCGCTAGCGCAGAGTTCATCGAAGCAAGTGAGTGGTATGAAGCCAAGCGAGTTGGTCTTGCTCTTGAGCTCATTGCTGAGATTGACCGCTGTGTGTCGCTGGCATCTAAATTGCTGAGATTGACCGCTGTGTGTCGCTGGCATCTAAATACCCTCTCCAGTTTGCCGTTGTTCGCGAGGACGTTCGGCGCATCGTCGCCAACCGTTTCCCGTACAGCGTTTATTTTCGCGAAGAAAAACATCGCATCGTTGTCCTCGCTGTATTTCATGGCAGCAGAGACCCTGCCATTTGGCAAGCAAGAGCCTAACTCTACGCTCAACCCGGACTCCGCAAAAGCGCGGAGCCGGTTAACTGTAGCGCTGACAACTCTTACTCCCCCACTCATCTTTCATCCTGGAAACCGCAGTTGAAAGGGGCTCAACCCTTCGACACGCCCGCTTCGCGGGCTGCT
>VIKH01000097.1:2883-4872 GCA_008080515.1 Gallionellaceae bacterium
TCGTGCTGAACCTGTCGAAGCATGGATGGTTTTTTTCAATTTCAACTGCGGTTTTTGGGTTCATTGTGGTACGCAGTGTTCCAGCATTCCAGCCATCAGCCAATATACCGAACGGCCTTTGATTCTATTCGTCGAAGCCGTGGCGGGTGACACGATTTCAGCAGCCATGACCGTTTCGATTCAAACCGGGCCAGCCTGATCTTTTCTGGTTTAGCCGTGCTAATCTGCGGCTGGCGGTTTTTCCGGATTGAGCGGTATTGTTTCGTGACAACAAATTTTTCCAGATCGAATAATCTTGAGGTGGCAGACCACAGCCGCGACAGCGCCGGGTTGCGCTACGTTTATCCCGTCATATCACGCCGCGCGGGCGGCGTCTCCGTCGGCATCAACCTCAACACCAACAATGCCTGCAACTGGCGCTGCATTTATTGCCAGGTGCCAGACCTCGCGCTTGGCGCCGCACCGCCGCTTGATCTCGCGCTGCTGGAACAAGAGCTGCGTGGATTTCTGCAAGAACTGCTGCACGGCAATTTTATGCAGCGCCGGGTGCCGGAAGGGATGCGCCGCATTTGCGACATTGCGATTTCCGGCAACGGCGAACCGACCAGCGCGGAAGATTTTTTTCGGATGGTCGATCTGGTCGCCCGGTTGAAACTGGAACTGGCGCTGCCCCCCGACACCAAGCTGGTGCTGATAACCAATGGCAGCCTGATGCACCGCGAAACCGTCCAACATGGGTTGCGGCATATAGCGAGCCACAACGGCGAAGTGTGGTTCAAGCTGGATCGCGCCAGCGAAGTGGGAATCCAGCGCATCAACCATACCAACATCAGCATGGGCAAGGTGCGCGAGAATCTCGCCACCGCCATCCGCCTGTGCCCGACCTGGCTGCAAACCTGCTGGTTCGCACTGGATGGCGCGCCACCCTCCGGCAAGGATGAAAACGACTATCTGGATTTTCTCGCCGGGCTGTTGCGCGACAACATCAGGCCGCAGGGCGTGCTGCTGTATACGCTGGCGCGCCCCTCGCTGCAACCGGAAGCGCCGCGTCTGGCCGCGCTTACCGCGCAGCAGATGGAAGCCTTCGCCGCGCGCATCCGCGCACTGGGGATAGAAGCAAAAATTTCGCCGTAAGGGCTATTCGACCGAGAATACGGTCAGTTTGGCGTTGCCTTTGGGGATGGCGTAGATGGTCAGGGTGCCGGGAACTTCCTCGCCCATGCCGGGTGAATTCTGCGGCATTCCCGGTGCGCTGATCCCGGCTATGGCAGGCTTCTCGCTCAACATCTTGCGGATGGCCCGCACCGGAACGTGCCCCTCGACAACGTATCCGTCAACCAGCATGGTATGGCAACTGGCGGCGCGCGCCGTGCCGTAGCGCTTCTTGATGGTGTCCATATCATCTTCGTTGATGGCCTTGACGGTGAAGCCGTTCTTTTCCAAATATTCGACATATTTATCGCAGCAGCCGCAGGTTGGGCTTTTATAAACTGTAGCTGTCGTGGCGGCGGACGCATGCGCTGCCACCAGCGCGATGGCCCAGACCGATACTTTCAGGAGGCGCAGCATCATTATCTCCGCACTACCAGATCGTCCAGATCGCAAACAGCGAGAAACCGATAATCTCGATAAACCACAGTATCTTATCGGTCATAGTCCCATTGAGCATGGCGGCGACAAACACGCTGATCACGCACGCAATCGCGCTGACCTTTATTTTCTTTTCACGGCTCATGCGGTCTTGATCGCCCATTTTTATCTCCTAAAATTCGGGTATTTTGATGCGGCACAGTTTACAGAACGCTCTCCAACTTAACAATCAGGGCGCCCCAAGTAAGCCGGGCATTGATCCTTAAAACCGCAATTCACAGAGAAACTGCGGCACTTGGCGCGCCTTCACCCTTTGGGTGAAATGCGGTTTGCCAGTAACTTATGGGCACTTCTAAAAATTCGTCACACCGGCGAAAGCCGGTGTCCAGGCTATTGAAA
>VIKH01000097.1:4886-9663 GCA_008080515.1 Gallionellaceae bacterium
ATACTGGATTCCGGCCTTCGCCGGAATGACAAAATCCGAATTTTTAGAAGTGCCCTTATTGCTTGCCCTCTGTGATCTCTGTGTGCTCTGTGGCCAAGTAAGTTTTTCAGGTCGATTGGAGTCACGCCAACACCTTCCATAACAACTTTGTCGCCAACACCAGCAGTAGTGCGGCGAACAGCTTGCGCAGCAGCCCCGCCCTCATGCGGTGCGCGGCTATCGCGCCGAACGGCGCGGCAAGAACGCTGGCGAGCGCGACCCACAGCAAGGCTGGCAGATAGACAAAACCGAGCGTGTTTGCGGGAAGATCAGCAAGGTTTATGCCGGTGGCGATGTAGCCCAGCGTGCCGCCTGCGGCGATGGGAAAACCGATTGCGGCGGAGGTGCCGATGGCGTGGCGCAGCGGCACATTGCACCAGATCAGGAAAGGCACGATCACGGTGCCGCCGCCGATGGATACCAGGCTGCTGATCCAGCCTGTAAACGTCCCGACGAGGCTCATTCCGGCAAAACCGGGTAACTGGCGCGATGGTCTGGGGCGAATGTCGAGCAGGATTTGCGCGGCGGCAACATACACGAACAGCGCGAAGAATATTCCCAGCCCCGAAGGAGAAATAGCTGCGGCGGACAGGGTGCCCAGCGCGGTGCCGAGCAGAATGCCGGGAGCGATGCCGCGCACGATGCGCCAGTTCACCGCGCCGTGCTGGTGGTGCTTGCGCGCGCTGGCGAGCGAGGTGAACAGGATGGTCGCCATCGAGGTGCCGAGCGCGAGATGCATCGAACTTGCGGCAGGAAAGTGCTGGGCATCAAACAGGAACAGCAGCACCGGCACCAATATCAGCCCGCCGCCGACACCGAACAACCCGGCCACCAATCCCGCGAATGCGCCGAGCGCGAGATAGGCTAACAACCAGTCAGGATTGAACATCAGCCAGGAAGCAGATGGTTGCGCCCCTTACTCTTCGCGCACCAGATGCGCCAGAATAAATTTCCACTCCGCGGGGTCGAGCGGCGTGATGGACAGGCGGTTACCGCGCTGCAAAATTCGCATGCGCTCGAGCTGGGGGTGGCGTCGCAACTCCGCCAGCGGGACGAACCGGATCTTTTTTACCAGTTGCACGTCCACGTTAAACCAGCGCGGCGTCACCTGCGTGGCTTTGGGGTCGAAATACCTGCCCTTCCGGTCAAATTGCGTGGCGTCCGGATAGGCGGTGCTGCTCACCCGCGCAATGCCCGCGATGCCGGGTTCCGCGCAATTGGAATGGTAGAACAGCGCGCCGTCGCCTGCGCGCATTTGGTCGCGCATGAAGTTGCGCGCCTGGTAGTTGCGCACGCCGTACCACGCCACGGTCTGGTTCGGCAGCGCGGCGAGGTCGTCTATGCTGCAATCGCCGGGTTCGGATTTCATCAGCCAGTAACGCATAGTTATCCCATCAAGGTTCGTCTTGCTAGAATAACCGAACCTCCATTCAGTGGAAACAGCATGAACTACCTGATTTTGCTGGCGAGCCTGTTGTTACCGGCCCACGCGCTGGCCGATCCCCCTGCTCCCGCCGTTCTGCAAAGCCAGTATCTCGCGGCAATCGAGTACGCGAAAGGCGGCGGGCCAACGGGTTGCGGGTTGCGGGCAACCGGGGAAACCGGAACCGGCCTGTGGGTTGATGTGCTGCTCAACGTATTCGCGCGCGGGCCGGGAGAGAGGTTCGGGATGTTCAAAGTGGTTGTCAGAAAAATCAATTTGCGCGATGGCGCGCCCGTGCTGCGGGGTGGCAGGATCACCTATTTGAGCATCGGAAAAATCCACAAGGCGCGGATGAAAACCGGCAGCGGCACCAAAACCGCTATCGGCGAAGGCCTGGATTCGCCGCACAACGATGGTTACATGGCCAGGCTGGAATTTGATAACGCCATAGCCCTGCTTGCAGAAATGCCGCAAGCGGATTTCAGGGTGGCTTACAGCACGGAAAGCGGCGGCCCGGAAGAGACCATCGAGTTCAACCGGCGGATAACTCCGGGCGAGGCCAGTAAGCTATCCGCCTGCATGAGCAAATTGCGGGGGGCGAGCGGCAACAGGAGCGACAAAGCCCTTTGATGCCACCCCGAACAACCGGCGAAGCGGCTGGCTTACGCGCCGGGAGCCGGGCAACCCTTACAGGCTCTGCGCGTGTTCGGCCAGGTATTTCGCCACGCCTTCCGGAGAAGCGCCCATGCCCGCCTTTCCCTTCTGCCAGCCCGCCGGACAGACTTCGCCGTGCTCTTCGCAAAACTGCAATGCATCCACCATGCGCAGCATCTCGTCAATGTTGCGACCGAGCGGCAGGTCGTTCACCACCTGGTGGCGGACGACGCCCGCACGGTCAATCAGGAACGATCCGCGATAGGCCACTCCGCCACCCGCCTCGACATCGAAGGCGCGGCAAATTTCGTGCTTGATGTCGGCTACCAGCGGGTAGCGCACCTGGCCGATGCCGCCCTTGTTTACCGGCGTGTTTTTCCATGCGAGGTGGGTGAACTGGGAATCAATTGAAACCCCGATCACCTCGACGTTGCGTTTCTTGAACTCGTCCAGGCGGTGATCGAAGGCGATCAGTTCCGAAGGGCAGACAAAAGTGAAATCCAGCGGATAAAAAAATACCACGCCATATTTGCCGTCGAGGTGCTTTTTGAGGTTGAAAGTGCCGTTGATTTCATTGTTGCCCATCACCGTTGTTGCGGTGAAATCGGGGGCGGGTTTGCCGACGAGTACGGACATGGTTTTCTCCTTGATGGGGTAAGTTGATGAGATTGGGAATCTAATGGCCGCGCCATGGCCTGTCAATGACGCCAGTCAACCGCAGCAATGGTATGATGCTGGCCGCGCGGGGAACAAACCGGGGGATGAGATGTTATCCGATATCGCTGAATTTGTGATTCATGGAAGAACCGTGGAAGGAGAGATTTTCCAGCCCCCAGATTGGGCGGAGAGGCTGTGCGGCGGCTTGTCCGGAACGGCAGCCGCAAGAGGCAAGGTCTATCCGGATTATATCCGCCCCATAATTTCCGGTGGAACCGTTTCCCTCGTGGTGCAGGTTTCGTTGAAGCGGGACAACGCCGATGCGTTTGCTCGAATCAAGCAGTTCATTGCCGAAAACCGCCTCGTGGTGCGCTCCGGGCGAGGCAGCCGGGACGCCGAGAACACCGGGCCGATTACGGTTTTCAGCGGGGAACGGCGCAATCCTGAACCCAACAACACCTAACCGCGCACCATTCCGGCGCGCATGAACCTGCTTAAAGCACTTGCCACCGTCAGCGGCCTGACGCTGGTTTCACGCATCCTGGCCTTTGTCCGCGACGTACTGATCGCGCGCATGTTCGGCGCCGGCATGGCGACCGACGCTTTCTTTGTTGCCTTCAAGCTGCCCAACCTGCTGCGGCGACTGTTCGCGGAAGGCGCGTTCTCGCAGGCCTTCGTGCCGATTTTCGGCGAGTACAAAAACCGCCGCAGCCAGGAAGAAACCAAATTGCTGGCCGACCACGTGACCACCCTGCTGGCGATCATCCTGTTTGTGGTGACGCTGGTCGGCGTCATCGCCGCACCGCTACTGGTCTATCTCAGCGCGCCCGGTTTTGTGCGTGAACCGGACAAATTCGCGCTCACCGTGCAACTGCTGCGCATCACTTCGCCCTATATCTTCTTTATCTCGCTGGTCGCGGTGGCTGCCGGGATATTAAATACCTACAACAAATTCTGGGTGCCGGCCTTTGCGCCGGTGCTGCTCAACATCTGCTTCATCGCGGCCGCGCTGTGGCTGGCACCCTATTGCGACCCGCCGGTGATGGCGCTGGGCTGGGCGGTGTTCGTTGCGGGTATCGTGCAGCTCGCGTTTCAGATTCCGTTCCTGAAGAAGATCGGCATGTTGCCGAGATGGCGGCTGAACCTGAAAGATGCGGGTGTGTGGCGCATCGTCAGGCAAATGGGCCCGGCGGTTTTCGGTGTATCCATCGCGCAGATCAGCCTGGTCATCAACACCGTTTTCGCCTCCTTCCTCGCTGCGGGCAGCGTATCCTGGCTTTACTATGCCGACCGCCTGATGGAATTTCCTTCCGGCCTGCTGGGCGCCGCGCTCGGCACCATCCTGCTGCCCTCGCTTTCCAAACACTATGTTGACAGCAAACCGGACGAGTATTCCGGGCTACTGGACTGGGGCTTGCGCCTGGCTTTCCTGCTCGCGTTGCCTGCCGCGCTGGCGCTCGGCATGATCGCCGTGCCGCTGCTGGCAACCTTCTTCCAGCATGGCGAGTTTTCCGCGCGCGACGTGCTGATGACGCGGCAGGCACTGGCCGGTTACAGCGTCGGCCTGATCGGCATCATTCTGGTAAAAATACTTGCCCCCGGTTTCTACGCGCGGCAGGACATCAGGACGCCGGTAAAGATTGCGGTCATCACGCTGCTCGCCACCCAGGCGATGAATGCGTTGTTCGCTTTCGGCATGGGTCTGGGCCATGCCGGGCTCGCGCTCTCCATCGGCCTTGCCGCCTGCCTCAACTCTGCCATCCTGTATTACCAGTTGCGCAAGCGCGGAATCTACCTCCCGACAGCGGGCTGGGGTGCGTTCCTCTTCAAGCTCTCCCTGGCCTTGCTCGCGCTCGGCACCGTGCTGTGGTTCGGCATGGGTAGCGAGCAAGACTGGCTCGCGGGAGGCGGCTGGCTGCGCATTGCGCGGCTGACCGGGCTGGTAGCGGCGGGGCTGGCGGTATACTTTTCCACACTGTGGCTGCTCGGTTTCCGCCTCAAGGA
>VIKH01000097.1:9729-15055 GCA_008080515.1 Gallionellaceae bacterium
GACAGGCTCACCACGAGCGGCCTTTCTTGCCCGATTTCGGCTAATGGATTATCTGGGTTTATCCTAACTTCTTCAGTTGGCGGTTCTGTAGGTGCGAATTCATTCGCACCTACAAATGGAACAAGTGGGCTGATAACAAAGTCAGGCAATCCGTTTCCAGCCAAAGGCTGGACAGAATTGGCACAGCCTCGACAACCACGCAGCGTGTGGCGCGAATCCACCCTGCCAATACCGTTAAGTCTGGCTTGCACCGCCCTGCGCGCCAGTGCTGCGGATGTAGTCGGCGAGCTTCCTGTCCTCCCCGGCATTGTGGAGCACGAACCAGTCGAACAGGACATGCAGGATGTCTTGCGCGCTGATCGCATCACCGTCGTTCTTGAACTGCAAAATCATCGAGCCGATTTTCTCGGTTATGTGCCGGTGCTGCAAGATGTGCTCGTCAAAGCGGTCGGCATCCGCCGGGCCCATCACTTTTTCCTCGTCGCCGAAGTGCCGAGGCAGATAGGATGCGATTTTATCCAAGTGCTCGATCTGCTGTTCTTTCGGCGCGTGATTGCCGATCGCTCCGATACAATCCTCGATCAGTGCGAATAGCTCGTTGTGCCCTTCGTCCATGAACCCGACGCCGGTCATGAATTTGTTATCCCACATCATCTTGCTGTCCCTGGCCCCGGCCGGAAGCACCCCGGAATACGCCAGCAGCAACAGCTCGAACTTCTCCGGCGGCAAGGGTTTCGTGTACAGGTAGCCCTGCGCGTAATCGCAGCCTGCGGCAGCCAGCAAGCTGCGCTGCTGTTCGGTTTCCACCCCTTCCGCAATCACTTTGAAACCGAGCTGGTGCGCCATCACGATGATGGCTTCGGACAGCACCAGGTCGCTCGATCCGGGCGCGATATGGCTGGTGAAGGACTTGTCTATCTTCAAGTAATCAATATTGAATTTCTTGAGGTAAGACAGCGACGAATAACCGGTGCCGAAATCGTCTATGGCGATCTGGATACCGGCATCGCGGAAGGTGAGCAGCGCATCGGTGACGGACTTGGCCGAATCCAGCAACAGCCCCTCGGTAATTTCGATGACCAGGCAATCTCCCGGCAAACCGAGATGGTGCAGGTACCTGATCCAGGCCGAGTGCTCGTCTTCCTCCTTGTAAAACTGCACCGGAGATTTGTTTACGCTGACCTGGAAATCCGGGTGGAGGAGTTCTCTCCAGCGCTTGACCCAGCGGACCGACTCGCGGAACACCCAATCGCCGATCTCGAAAATGAGACCGGACTCCTCCGCCAGCGGGATAAAGTCCATCGGGCTGACCATGCCGCGCTCCGGATGCTGCCAGCGGATCAGCGCTTCGGCCTTGCTGATGCGGCCCGAGGCGATGTCCGCGATCGGCTGAAAGTAAACCATGAACTGGCCGGCGTCCAGCGCGCCGCGCAGATCGTTGATCAGCTTGAGCCTGGCGAGGGCGGCATGCTGGAGCTCGGGGGTAAAATAGCTCAACCGGTTTCTTCCCATGCTCTTGGCGGCATACATCGCCTGGTCGGCGTCCTTGAGCAGCTCCTCGATTTCGGTGGCGTCGTTGGGGTACAGCGTGATGCCCATGCTGGCCGACAAATAAATCACCTCGTTTTCCAGCCGGAACGGGTCGGCCAGTTTCTTCAAGATGTTTTCGGCGATGCGCTCCACGTTGCTGGCTTCGTCCAGCTCCGAAAGAATAACGGTGAATTCGTCCCCGCCCAGGCGCGCCACCGTGTCGGTTTCGCGCAGGCAGTGGCCGATGCGCTGCGCGGCTTCCACCAGCAGGAGATCGCCGATCCTGTGCCCCAGCGTGTCGTTGATTTCCTTGAAGCGATCCAGATCAATGAACAGCAGCGCCATCATCAGGCCGGCGCGATGAGCTTTCTTGATTTCCTGCGCCAGGCGGTCGTGGAACATGCGGCGGTTGGGCAGCCCGGTCAAGGTGTCGTAGTTGGCCTGTTTCCAGATCAGATCTTCGAACTGTTTTTTCTTGGTGATGTCGCGGATGAAAGCGCTGAACTCGTATTCGCCCTCCCTGCTGATCGGGGTGATGGACAGCTCGATCGGAAACTCGCGGCCGTCGCGGTTCACCGCAGAAATTTCGATCCGCGAATTCAGCATCGGCCCTTCGCCGGACTCCAGAAAGCGCTGCAACCCGCGCAGGTGCGCTTCGCGGAACCTGGTTGTTCCAGCCGGTGATGGTTCCGTCAGAATCTATGATCACCACGGCATCCATGGCGGTTTCGACCAGGGTATGCAGCCTTGCCTCGCTATCCTGGACCGCCTGCTCGGCCCGCTTGCGCCCGGTGATGTCGCGCGCCGAGGAATACACCAGCTGCCTGCCGTCAATATCCACCTTGGAGGCGCTGATCTCGACATCAATGATGCCGCCGTCGCGGTGGCGGTGGCGGGCTTCGAACGGCGGATTGCTGCTACCCAGCGCGGCGATCTTTTCCAGCAATTCCTCTTTCGTCCACTGCGCGCACCACTCGGCCGCATTCATGGAAAGCAATTCCCCTTCCGCATAGCCGATCATGTCGCAGAACGCCTGGTTGACCTGCACCACGTTGCCGCCGAGATCGAAGACGCAGATGCCGTCACCCGCCGTGCGCAACAACGTCCGGTTTTTGTAGCTCTCGCGTTCCAGCGCCGCCGCCGACCTCATGATGCGATCCCGTTCGTACACCAGCAGCCAGGTGAGCAAGGCGAGCATCAGGCTCGCGCCGATGCCGCCGACAGCGATGAGCTGCGGTTTTTCCTTGTCCAGCAACTCATCGAAAGCGGGAAGCGAGCGGATCGCCAGCGCCCAGGGACGCCCGCCAATTTCGATACGTTGCACGGAATGGAAGCGCGCGTTCTGCCGGTAAGCTGCGGCGAACCTCGAGTTGTCGGAATCGTGCATCAACAGGCTTTCCCGTGTCTCTTCGCCGTCGTAGATGTCAATGTCCACATCCTTGTTGCCGGTGCCAAGTATGCCGCTCATCAGGTCGTCCGCGAGAAATACCGCGCTGACCCAGCCGATGATGTTAGCCCGACGCTCGGCGAGGGTGCCGTGCGGCGCATTGTGCCGGTACACCGGCAGAAACATCAGAAAGCTGGCCTGCGCACCTTGGTCGGCCTCAAACAGCAGCCTGATTTTGCCGGAAAGCGCCGCCTGGCCAGTGTCGCGCGCGCGCTCCATGGCGGCGCGGCGCATCCCGGCACCGGAATCGCCCGGCTGCGGGTGCTCGAGGTCGGAATAGGTGTCGTAACCGAAGACAATCCGGTTGCGCGCGTCGTGCGGCTCGACGTAGATGACGGGGGCGTAAAGGTCTCGCTTGCCCTCGGGGTGGATGGTGTATTCGCCAGTGCTTTCCTGCCGCATCCCGGCGAGTTGCCGCTCTTTGCTTTCCTTCCGCATGGCGGCGATATGGCGCTCTTTTTCCGCCAGCGGCACGACGGGGGAAAACCGTATTCCCTGAAAACCGGGATAGCTCTCGTCCAGGCGCAACCGGGCGATGTAATCGTGAAACTCGTCGCGTTTGACAAGTTCGGCGTGGGCGAACAGCCCGTCCACTCCGCGCAGCACCTGCTCGTAGGTTTTCATGCGCTTTTCTATGGCGTCGCTGACGTTGCGCACGCGGAAATCAAACTGGGCTTGCAAGGTCTGCCCAGCGGCGTGCTGCGCGTTTTGGTACAGTTGCCAGGTTGCAGCAAGAGAGAGAACCAACATTACCGCGATGGGCACGGTAAGGCCGACCAGCCTTCCACCCTTTCCGGTGGGGGCAGAGCGCTCAACGATGGAAGAAGCGGCGTCTTTCATCTCATGAATGGCGGCGGGAATCAAAGCGGGCGATTTCTTGTGATTTTCTTTTTGTTGCAGCCAGTTTACCTTAATCCGGATTGCTCGGCTGGCTTCGGGCGAGCGTCTGTGCCATTATCGGCGACAACCGGAGGAAGTTTAACAAAATGCAAAAAGCGGTAATCTTATTGTCCGGCGGACTGGATTCCGCCACCGTGCTGGCACTGGCGCGGCAACAAAATTTCGCCTGCCATGCGCTGAGCGTGGATTACGGCCAGCGGCACTATGCCGAGCTGACTGCGGCGCGGCGCGTGGCGCAAACATTGGGTGCAGCCGAACACCGCACCATCCGGCTGGATCTGGCCGGGTTCGGCGGCTCGGCGCTGACCGATGCCAGCATTGCCGTCCCCGAGCAACCCGCCACAGGCATTCCCCCAACTTATGTGCCGGCGCGCAACACCATCATGCTGTCGCTCGCATTGGCTTGGGCGGAAGTATTGCGGGCGCAGGACATCTTCATCGGCGTCAACGCGGTGGATTATTCCGGCTACCCGGATTGCCGCCCGGAATACATCGAAGCTTTCGAGCGCATGGCCAATCTCGCCACCAAAGCGGCGGTCGAAGGCCGCCGCATGACGCTCCGCGCGCCCTTGCTGCACTTATCCAAGGCGGGCATCATCAAACTGGGCGCATCGCTGGGAGTGGACTACGGCCTGACGGTATCCTGTTACCAGGCCGGCGCAGACGGCGGCGCGTGCGGGGTATGCGATTCTTGCCGTCTGCGCCGCGCAGGCTTTGAAGCCGCCGGAGTGGCCGATCCCACCCGCTATCGCGGCACCCCAAACGATGCCGCGTTGACAGTATCCGGCCAATCCGTATAATGCGCGCTTCCCGATTTTCTTGGGTGCGGGTCGTTAGCTCAGCCGGTAGAGCAGCGGACTTTTAATCCGTTGGTCGGCAGTTCGAATCTGCCACGACCTACCAACATTCAAGCAGCTTGCAGCGATGCCGGTTTCACTGCGCGAGTTTCACGTCAAACGGCGACATTCATCACTATAGCGGCAAGCGCGCCTAATTCCGCAACGGTTTTCCGTTTTTCAGCATATATTCCACCCGCGCCCGGGTTTTGTCCGTTGCCAGCAGTTGCATGAAGTGATGCCGCTCGAGATCGAGCAGCCATTGCTCGTCCACCAGGCTGCCCGCGTCCACGTCGCCGCCGCATAAGGTTTCAGCGATGCGGCAGCCGATGTTGTAGTCGTGTTCGGAGATGAAGCCGCCTTCAAACATGTTGAGCATTGCGGCCTTGAAGGTGGCGATACCGGTGCGCCCGGCCACGGGGATCCGGCGCGGCTGCAATGGAGGGCGATAGGCGGCGGCGGCCAGCGCGCGTGCTTCTTCTTTTGCGACGTGCAGCAGCTCGTGCTGGTTGAGCACGATGCGGTCCGCTGGCTTGAGGTAGCCCATCTCTCTGGCGAGTTCGGCGCTTTTGGCGACTTCGCCCATGGCGATGTTCTGGAAGTAGCGGCGCAG
>VIKH01000097.1:15075-21221 GCA_008080515.1 Gallionellaceae bacterium
CGCAGAAACGGGAACACATCCACGCGGTTATCGTTGGCGAAACGCTGCGCTTCGTTGGCGGCGCGCAGCGCCATTTCCTTGCAGCCGCCCCCTGCGGGCAAGACACCGACACCGACTTCCACCAGGCCGATATAGCTTTCCAGCGCAGCCACGATGCGCGTGCAGTGGAGGGAAAACTCGCAGCCGCCACCGAGCGCCAGACCGTACACCGCCGCGATGGTGGGCACCTGCGCGTAGCGCAGGCGCTGCGACACCTGCTGGAATTTGGCGACCACCTCTTCGACGCGCGGCACGTTGCCGGTTGCGGCATTGAGCACTTCGCCCAGCCCCCCGCCGCCCGCGACGGTATATTTGGCGCGCGAGACCGCGCCCTTCAATTTATCGAACAGCCCGGCGGGCGGCGCTTCGCTGCTTTCCTGCACGCCCTGCATCAGTTGCAGCAGGTGCGCCCCGGCGGAAAACGGCGCCTCGGTCTGCCAGATGATGAGCGCGCAAAAGTGCGCTTCCGCTTCAGAAATCGCGCGCAATATGCCATCCAGCACTTCGTTGCTGATGGCGTGCATCTTGGTCTTGAAGCTGAGGATGGCGATGTCGTCGCCGGTGTGCCATAGCCGCACGTCGGCGGTCTCGAAAACGGTTTCGCCATATTGCGCTGTCTCCCCGAGCAAGCGGTCGGGAAAAAGCTGGCGGCGGTAGACGGGGAGCGTGGAGCGGGGTTGGTAGTGCGCGAAATCCCCCCTGCCCCCCTTTTGCAAAGGGGGGGTGTATGTGGTGGCTCCATCTGTTCCCCCCTTTTGCAAAGGGGGGGTGTATGCGGTAGCCCCATCTGCCCCCCCCCTCGACAAAGGGGTGAACGTGCCAGTGGCTTCTTCTGCTCCCCCCTTCGACGAAGGGGGGCTGGGGGGGATTTGGTTTTTTTCCCCCACTCCTAGCCCATCCCCCGATGGGAGAGGGGAATAGGAACCTTGTGGGGTGTGGACGCCGGTGCGGTTTGGATCAGCAGCCCATGCGGGCAACGGCGCGCTGGCCATAGCCTTGCCCGCCGTGACATCCGCGCTGATCCAGCTCGCCATCTGTTGCCAGCCAGCCGCCTGCCAGATCTCGAACGGGCCACTGTCCCAGCCGAAGCCCCAGCGCACCGCGAGATCGAGGTCGCGCGCATTGCCCGCAATGTGCTCCAGTTGCAGCGCGCAATAATGGAACACGTCGCGGAAGGTTGCCCACAGAAATTGTGCCTGCGGGTGCGGGTTGTCGCGCAGCCCGGCGAGCTTCTTCGCCCAGTCGCGCTCGCGCAGGATGTCTTTCACACCCTCGTCCACCTTGGCGTCGGAGAGACGATATTCTTTGGTGTGCAGGTCGAGGACGTGAATATCTTTGCCGATCTTCTGGTAAATACCCTTCCTGGTCTTTTGACCCAGCGCGCCCTGATCAACCAGGTAGGCGAACCAGCCCGGCAGCTCGAAATGCTTGTGCCACGGGTCTTCGGTGAGGTTCTCGCGCATGGTGTTGACCACGTGCGCGAACACGTCCAGCCCAACCACATCCAGCGTTCGGAAGGTGGCGCTCTTGGGACGGCCGAGATAGCGCCCGGTGAGCGCATCCACGGTATCGAAGCCGAGGTTGAACGCCTGCGCGTGATGCTTGGTGGCCAGCATGGAAAATACGCCGATGCGGTTGGCGATGAAGTTGGGCGTGTCCTTGGCGCGCACCACGCCCTTGCCCAACGTGGAGACAAGAAATGCTTCAAGATGATCGAGCAGCGCCGCTTCGGTGCCGGTGCAGGGGATCAGCTCGACCAGGTGCATGTAGCGCGGCGGGTTGAAAAAATGGATGCCGCAGAAGCGGTGGCGCAGGTTCTCGGGAAAGGCCTCGGCGAGCTGGTTGATGGACAGGCCGGAGGTGTTGCTGGCAAAGATGCTGCGCTCGCCCAGGAAGGGCGCAACCTTCTTGTACAGATCGGATTTCCAGTCCATGCGCTCGGCGATGGCCTCGATCACCAGATCGCACTCCCGCAGTTTTTCCAGATGCTGTTCGTAGTTGGCAGGCTGGATGCAAACGAGTTTGGCGGGGCTGGCGAGCGGCGCGGGGTCGAGTCTTTTGAGATTGTCGAGCGCCTTGTTCACGTTGCCGTTCAAGTCCGTTCGTGGTGAGCCTGTCGAACCATGAACGGACGAGACCCCACGCCCTTCGACAGGCTCAGGGCGAACGGCATTTTCCGGCTCCTTCGCGGCACCCGCAGGGGGTACGCCGTGGATGTAAGGGGCTGAAGCCCCAACATCACACGCAGGCAACTCGAACAGCAGCGTTTCGACATTGGCATTGACCAGGTGCGCGGCAATCTGCGCGCCCATCACCCCCGCGCCCAGCACCGCCGCTTTCCGGATATGTAAATTTTCGTTCATGTTCCCTGCCCCGGCAACGAAATAGGGAAGGCTGCCGCCTTCCCTTTCATATATGCCAACTTAGAAGCTGTGCGTGTACTGCACGCTCAAGATGTCCACGCTGTTGTTGTAATTCCCCCGCAAGGTTTCGGTGAGGCCGGCCGGTAACGAGGACGCTATTCCCTCCGTTTTATTAATCGGAGCATCCTTGACGAATAAATGCGCATAGCCGAAATCAATCACTCCACCTTGAGAAGCTTTACAACTTGCCCCAAACGACAGCCAAGTGCGGTCATTATCTGGAACGCGAGGAGTGCGGTATTGGTCAGGAACCGGTGTCTGATCGAATGCGACACCAATCCGTGATTTCCACACATCGTTATATTGGTAGGTCGCCCCGACAGAGAAGCGGTAAGTGTCTTTCCAGTTTTCCGGAGTCACATTGTCGGCAGCGCCGTTGGCAAAACGCACACGCAACTCTTGTAACTTGCTCCAGCCGGTTCGCGTAACATCGCCCATCACCGTCCACTTCTGCCCGAGTTGGCTTGCGGCGCTTACCGATAGTGTCTCGGGCATAGTGATATTCAGAGTAACCCCGGTATTGGTCAAGGAGGGCGAGGCAGCAAGCGCCACAGGAACGTTGGTGTAGGTTGCATCGCCACTTAACTCGTGATCAACCCTCGACCGATATGCCACACCGACTCTGGTATCCTGACCGACCTGAAATAAAGCCCCCAAGTTATAACCCCAACTCCAGTCATTCCCGGTAAGCTTGAACACTCCATCATTCAACTGGGGCGTATTTGGGCATACCCCAGCAGGGGCACCTGCAAATGTACATATACTGCCAAAGTCTATCGCCTTGGTAAGCTCGCCTTTGATGTACTGGTAGCTGACCCCCGCGCCCAATGAAACCGTTTCATTTACCTTGTAGGACACGCTCGGGTTGAGATTGATGGTTTGGATCTCCGACTTCAATGCCTGATAGCGCCCGACCCAGCCGTTATCGTATTCCGTCTTGAGTCCAAATGGCACATTGACCGCAAAACCGAACTTGACTTGCTGGTTAACGTCCATCAAGTAATAAAGATTCGGGACTAAAGCCAAATCCCCGGCATCCCCGCCATCTCCTCCGCCAAGCGCTACCGGAGCGCCAGCTGGAGGGCTTGCCGTTGTTGATCCCTGATTGGTTAATTTCGCTGAAGGCTTGATCGCATGTCCTGCCAACACAAGCTGGCGCCCTTTTATTAGAGACATCCCCGCCGGGTTGAAGAAGATGGTGCTGGCATCCTCGGCGCTGGCCGCGCCACCGGCATAGGCATTGCCCAAGCCACTGGCACTTTGTTCGATCAGCGCGAAGCCGGATGCGGCTGCGTTTCCGGATATTGCGGCCAGCGCCGCCATAACACAGCCGGCGATTACGGTTCGTTTCAGTTGCATGACATTTCCTCCTTGTTGTGGTTATGAAACGGATACATCGCCTTGCCGGTCAATCATGCCTTCAATCGTCCGGTGGCACAAGGCGCGGCTTGCGGTCATCGCCCACCGCAACATACGTCAGCGTGGCCTCGGTCACCTTGGCGCAAATGGGCTTGGCCGGGTCGCGCTGCACATACACTTCCACTTCCACCGTGATGGAGGTGTTGCCGACTTTCACGATATGCGTATAAAGGCTCACCAGATCGCCCACCAGCACCGGTTGCTTGAACACGAATGAATTGACCGCCACCGTCGCCACGCGCCCCCTGGCGCGGTGCAAGGCGGGGATGCTGCCCGCGATGTCCACCTGCCCCATCAGCCAGCCGCCGAAGATGTCACCGGCGTAGTTGGCATCCGAAGGCATCGCCACCACGCGCAGGGTGGGTTCGCGTTGCGGCAGCGTATTAGAGGTTCCTTGGTTGTTCATCACATCCACCTCCCGGCTCGGACAAGAAAACGGCTACCGTTTTTGTGAGCGCGAATTCGTTCGCGCCCACACGCTTCAGTAGGGTGGATAAAAACGCCAAAGGCGTGTATCCACCACCTGTTTCGGTGGATTCGCGCTACGCGCTTAATCCACCCTACGAAAAACTGTTTTTTCACCGCCCCTGATAAAGCCGTTCGATCTCTTTTGCAAAACGCGCCACCACTTGCGCGCGTTTGATCTTGAGCGTGGGCGTCAGCAGGCCGTTCTCGATACTCCACGGCTCGGACAACAGCAGCACCCGGCGCACCTTGGCAAAACCGGGAAACTCCCTGATCTGCCCGGCGACGCGCTCCAGCACCGCATGCTCGATACGGGTATCGCGCAAGGATTCCGGCATGTCGGCGCGCACTCCGACCTGCTGCGCCAGCACCTGCCATTGTTCGGGGTTGACCACTGCCAGCACCACCAGCGCGGGGTGCCCCTCGCCGTGCACCATCACCTGATCGAACAGGTGGTCGCGCCCGATGGCCGCTTCCATGTCGGCGGGCGGCACTTTCTCGCCGTTGGACATGACGATGATTTCCTTCAGCCGCCCGGTGAGGGTGATATGGCCTTGCGGGCCGATGCTCGCGGTATCGCCGGTATTGATCCAGCCATCCTTATCCATGATCGCCGCCGTCGCTTCGGGGTTGTTCCAGTAGCCCAGCATGTTGCTCGGCCCTTTCACCAGCAGCGCGCTCTGTTCGCCGATGCGCACCTGGATGCCCTCCAGCGGCGGCCCCACGGTGTGGGGGCGGTTGTTTTCGACATGGTTGACGCTCACCACCGGGCTGGTTTCAGTCATGCCGTAGCCCTGCACCAGCGGCAACCCCAGCGCGATGAACAGGCGCGATACCTTGGGCGGCAACGCCGCGCCGCCGCTGATGGAAAGGCGCAGCCGCCCGCCCAGACGATCCATCACCTTGTCGGCAACCAGGTGTTTGAGCAACGGCCACAGCAGCAGCTTGGGCGTCCACCCCCCCCTGCCCTGCTGCTGCTCGAAGCGGTCCCAGCCCACATCCACCGCCAGGGTAAACAGCTTGTGCCGCAACGGCGGAGCCTCTTCCAGCTTGGCGTGAATGGCGTTGTAGATGCGCTCGTAAATGCGCGGCACGGCAACCAGGATGGTGGGGCGAATAACTTTGAGATCGTCCGCCAGCAGGGGGATGGAGCGCGCGTAGGCCACCGCAAACCCGGCCATCATCGGCATGTAATAGCCCGCCGTGCGCTCGAAGGCATGGGACAGCGGCAAAAAGGACAACATGCAGTCATCCGTACTGACGGGGAAAGTTATCAGTCCGGCATATGCGTTATAGACGATGTTGTAATGCGACAGCATCACGCCCTTGGGCTTGCCGGTGGTGCCGGAGGTGTACATGATGGTGGCCAGCTCGTCGCGTTTGCGCTCGCGTTCGGGCTGCATCGCGGCCTGCGTGGGCAACCACTCCTCGGCGCATTGCAGGCGCGGATCGCCCTCCCCCACCACCTTCTCCATGCTGACGAAACGCTGCACGCAACTCATTTGCCCGGCCACCGCGAGCAACGGCTGCCACTGCTCATCCCCCTCGAGCAGCAACACCCTAGCCTGTGCGTCGTTCACGATGTAGGCGATATTGTCCGGCCTGTCCACCACATACAGCGGAACCACCACCAGACCGAGCGACATTGCCGCCTGCTCGAACATCACCCATTGCGGGCAGTTGCGCAGCATCACCGCCACGCGGTCGCCCACCGCCAGATTTTCGCGCAGCAGCGCCGCCTGCCAGCGCGCCACCTCGCCGAGCATCTGCGCCCAAGTCAGATTGAGCCATGCCTCCTTG
>VIKH01000098.1 GCA_008080515.1 Gallionellaceae bacterium
TGTCTATCTGGCGCGCGCGCGAAGTGGCTTGTTTTGCTTTGGAGGCGTTCGCGGAGAAGCGCGCCACGAAGGCCTTCAGCTCCGCAATCTTTTCCTTGGCCTTGGCATTGTCAGCTGATTGCTGCGTGCGCGCCTGGGTGGAAGCCAGCATGTAATCGTTGTAGTTGCCCGGATATACGGTGATCCTGCCGTAGTCCAGATCGGCCATGTGCGTACATACGCTGTTCAGGAAGTGGCGGTCGTGCGAGATGATGACCATGGTGCTGTTGCGCGCGTTGAGGATGTCTTCCAGCCAGCGGATGGTGTTGATGTCAAGGTTGTTGGTGGGTTCGTCCAGCAGCAGGATGTCGGGGTTCGAGAACAGTGCTTGCGCCAGCAACACGCGCAGCTTGAATCCGGGCGCGATGGCGCTCATCGGCCCGTTGTGCTGTTCTATGGGGATGCCCACGCCCAGCAGCAGCTCGCCCGCGCGCGCCTCGGCGGTATAGCCGTCATATTCGGCGAAGGTCGCCTCCAGATCGGCGGCGCGCATGTAGTCTTCCTCTGATGCGTCGGGGTTGGCGTAGATCGCATCGCGCTCCGACATCGCTTCCCACATCTCGACGTGACCCATCATCACCACGTCCAGCACACGCTTGTCCTCAAATGCGAACTGGTCCTGGCGCAGCTTGCCGATACGCTCGGTCTTGTCCAGCATCACCTCGCCCGAAGATTGCTCCAGGTCGCCACCGAGGATCTTCATGAAAGTAGATTTGCCGCAGCCGTTGGCGCCGATCAGGCCGTAGCGGTTGCCGTCGCCGAATTTGACCGAGACGTTTTCGAACAGCGGTTTCGCGCCGAACTGTATGGTGATGTTTGCGGTAGATAGCATGGTGTGCCTTACGAATACCACCAAACCTACTGCGCAATTGATGTGCTACGTTGCGCGGTGCTCGAAATCCTCATGTATATAAATACATTCCGGTTCCTGCGCGCCGTGCGCCTTGCCCATCAATTGCTCGCTACGGTTATGTGGTATTCGGAAAAATTGAAGGCGCGCATTCTACCACTGCCTTATTCTCGCCGGCCTCGCGCAGTCAGCCAGACAGTGCGGATGTGGTGCGAATACCTCCTTTTCGGCTAAAGCGGCACAGCTACATCTGATTCGCTGGCGGTGCCACCTTGAGCACCTCTTCGAGCGTGGTCACACCCGAGGCAACCTTCATCGCACCGGAAATACGCAGCGGTTTCATGCCTTCTCGGCAGGCCTGCTCGCGGAGGAGCGCGATGTCGGAAGCGGGGGTGACAAGTTTGCGCAGGCCGGGCGACATCAGCAGGATTTCGTAAATGCCGATGCGCCCCTGGTAGCCGGTCATCCTGCATTCGAGGCATCCGGCCGGATGCTGCAACCGGGCGGGGCGCGTGGATTTCCACGGCGCCACCAGCGCGTCCCACTGCTCCGCCTCGTCGGCTTGGAGCGGCTGCGGCTGTTTGCAGTGCGGGCACAACGTGCGCACCAGGCGCTGTCCCATGACCCCGAGCAGCGTGGCATTGACCAGATAGGGCGCGACGCCGAGATCGAGCAGGCGGGTGATGGCGGACGGCGCGTCGTTGGTGTGCAGCGTGGAAAGCACTAGGTGGCCGGTCAGCGCCGCCTGGATGGCCATGTCGGCAGTCTCGAAATCGCGGATCTCGCCGACCATGATGATGTCAGGATCCTGGCGCATCAGCGCGCGCACCCCGTCGGCAAAACCGAGCTCGATGGTGTGCTGCACCTGCATCTGGTTGAAAGACGGCTCGACCATCTCGATCGGGTCCTCGATGGTGCAGACGTTCACCTCGGGCGTAGCCAGTGATTTGAGCGTCGAATACAGCGTGGTGGTCTTGCCCGATCCGGTCGGGCCGGTGACCAGGATGATGCCGTTGGGCTGCGCGGTCATCTGCCCCCAGCGCGCGAGGTCTTCGTCGCTGAAGCCGAGCTCGGAAAAGTCGCGCACCAGCACGTTCGGATCAAAAATCCGCATCACCAGTTTCTCGCCGAATGCCGTCGGCAGGGTGGACAGGCGCAGCTCGATTTCCTGGCCGTCGGCGGTGCGCGTTTTGATGCGCCCGTCCTGCGGGCGCCGTTTCTCGACCACGTCCATGCGCCCGAGAACCTTGATGCGGCTGGTCATGGCGTTGGTCACCGACATCGGGATCTGGTACACCTGGTGCAGCACGCCGTCAATCCGGAAGCGGACGATGCCGAGTTCGCGCCGCGGCTCGATGTGGATGTCGGAGGCGCGCTGCTCGAAAGCGTATTGCCAGAGCCAGTCCACGATATGCACAATGTGCTGGTCGTTGGCATCGAACTGGCGGTTGGTCTTGCCCAGCTCCACCAGTTGCTCGAACGAAGAGCGCCCGACCGCGCCCTGGCGGTCGTCCTGCGCCGCGTTTTTCACCGAACGCGCCAGGTTGTAGAACTCGATCAGGTAGCGGCTGATATCCAGCGGAGTGGCGACCACGCGGCGGATATCCTTGCGCAAAATGGGTCGGAGCACCTTTTCCCATTCGCGCAGGAAAGGTTCGGCGGTCGCCACCACCACCTCGCTCGCCGTCAGTTGGAGCGGCAGGATGCCGAAGCGCGCCGCATAATCGCTGGACATGGTGTCGGTGACGGCGGCGAAATCAATTTTCAGCGGGTCAATGTGGACATATTCCAGCCCGACACGCCCCGCCAGCCACTCTGCCAGGGCTTCGAGATGCAGGGGCGAGTGTGGCGGCTTGAGCGATTTCAGGTTCTGCCCTGCCAGCACCGTCAGCGGGTGCGTATCGTGGCGGGAGGTGCGTTTAGCGGAAAGCAGCGCATCGGCCTCCGCCTGGGCGATCATGCCGTCCGCAACCAGCATGCCCAGTACCTCCGGCAGCGTGAGCTTATGTTCACTCGTGTTCGGTTTCATTTCCGGGTTTCCCTCAATACACCAGCGGCACGCGCCCGCTCACGGCGCACAGCAGCTCGTAGCTGATGGTGCCCGCCGCTTGCGCCACTTCTTCCACCGGCAACCCTTCGCCCCACAGCGTCACGCTGCTGCCGACGCACGCATCGGGCAGCGCGCTCAAATCCACGCTCAACATATCCATCGAAACGCGCCCGAGAGTTTTGCTGCGCTGCCCCTCCACCAGCACCGGCGTGCCGGTCGGTGCGTGGCGCGGGTAACCATCGGCATAGCCGCAGGCGACCACGCCCGCGCGCATGGGGGCGGGCGCGCAAAACGTCCCGCTGTAGCCGATACATTCGCCCGCCGCGATTTCGCGTACCGAGATGATGCGGCTTTGCAGCGTCATCGCCGGTTTCAGGCCAAACGGCTGCCCGCCTGGGCCGAACGGTGAAGCGCCGTACAGCATGATGCCGGGCCGCACCCAGTCGGCGTGGGTGGCGGGGTAGCGCAGCAGGGCGGCGGAGTTGGCAAGCGAGCGCGCGGTGCGGTAGGGAGCGGCCAGAGCGTCGAACACTTCCAGTTGCGCGGCCACGCCCGCCGCTTCGTCGGCATGGGAAAAATGCGTCATCAGCGTGATGTCGCGCACGGCGGTGTGGCGCTTCAGTTTTTCCATCGCGGCGGGAACGTCGCGCGGTGCGAAACCCAGCCGGTTCATGCCGGTATTGATCTTGAGCCAGACCTGCAAGGCACTCCGGCGCGGGCAACTGTCCAGCATGGCCAACTGTTGCGCGTTGTGGATCACGCAGGCGAAATCGTGTGCGACCGACGGCGGCAAATCGTCCGGGGTGAAGAAACCTTCCAGCAGCAGGATGGTCTGGCGGAACCCGGCATCGCGCAATTTGATCGCGTCGCGCAAATCCAGCAAAGCGAAGCCGTCTGCGGCACCCAGCGCTTCGGCGGCGGGCAGCAGGCCGTGCCCGTAAGCGGCGGCCTTGATGACCGCCATGATGCGCGCGCCGCTCGCTCGCCTCGCGGCTTGCAGGTTGTGCTCCAGCGCGGAAAGATCTATGCGCGCTTGTATCGGACGGGGCATGAATGCAGGTTTTGCGGGCTTTGTGAGGTTGCCGTTAATAATAGCAGGCCTCGTCTTTTCATGTTATAAAACACGCTCTCCCGAAAGACCTTACACCAACGGCATCGAGCCACGGATTGACACGGATGTACACGGATTACCAGCAGGCAGTTGATCCCGCGCCCGGCGCTAGCCAGATAAACCGCAACCACCAAATCGCACGATCTTCCATCCGCGTATTCCCGGGTTCATCTGTGGCCAATCATTTCCGCAACGAACGCCGGTTTCTGCATCATTCTTGCGGTGCGGTTCTTTTGGCTACGGCCAGACAATGAATCCGTCATTAACGTGCCGCGCACATTAGCTTCCGCCGAGAGAACGTGAACCCGGGTTTCTATATTATTCTCGCGGCACAGTTCTTTTCCGCGCTCGCGGACAACGCCCTGCTGTTTGCCGCCATCGCCCTGCTGAAAGAGCTGCATGCCCCCGCGTGGCAGACGCCCGTCCTGCAAAGCGCTTTCGTGGCGTCCTACATCGTGCTGGCCCCGTTCGTGGGCGCTTTTGCCGATTCGTTGCCCAAAGGCCGCGTGATGCTGATCAGCAACACCATCAAGCTGTGCGGTTGCCTCGCCATGCTGGCCGGGGTCAACCCGCTCCTCGCCTACGGCGTGGCGGGCTTCGGCGCGGCGGCCTATTCGCCCGCCAAGTACGGCATCCTTACCGAATATCTGCACTCCGATAAGCTGGTGCTGGCCAATAGCTGGATGGAAGGGTTGACCGTCGCGGCCATCATCATGGGGGCGGTGGTCGGCGGCGTACTCATCAGCCCGGGCATCGCCGGCAACCTGCTGGGCTGGTGGGATGTGCCGCTGGTGAATACCGGCATAGACTCTGCGCCGGAACTGGCCATTGCGGTCATCGTGGTTATTTATGTCATCGCGGCACTGTTCAACTGGTACATCCCGCTGGTGCCGATAGACCACAAACCGTTGAGCAAAAACCCCGTGTTTCTGGTGAGGGAGTTCGCCCATTGCTTCAAGCTGCTGTGGAAGGACCCGCTCGGGCAGGTGTCGCTCGGCGTCACCACGCTGTTCTGGGGGGCGGGCGCCACCCTGCGCCTGCTGGTGCTGGCGTGGGCGGCGGCGGCACTGCATTACGACATGGGGCAGGCCGCCAAGCTGACCGCCTGGGTTGCGGTCGGTATCGCCATCGGTTCGGTGCTGGCAGCCAGATACGTCAAGCTGGAGCATTCCGTGAAAGTGCTGCCGGTGGGTGTCGCCATGGGTTTTGCCGTGCTGGCGATGATCCCGGTCACCAGCCCGCTGCTCGCCATCCTTCTATTGATCGCCATCGGCGTGATGGGCGGCTACTTCGTGGTGCCGATGAACGCCTTGCTGCAACATCGCGGCCACCTGCTGATGGGTGCGGGCAGCTCCATCGCCGTGCAGAACTTCAACGAGAACCTCAGCATCTTTGCCATGCTCTCGCTCTACGCGCTGATGGAAAAGCTGGAACTCGGCATCTACGCAATCATCCTGGCGTTTGGCCTGCTTCTGTCCGGCACCATGGCGATGCTCTGCAAAAAGCACCGCTACGATCAGAGCGGGGAAGAAATCAGTTGATCGGCGCAATGCCCTCGCTTTACGGTTCGGCGCGGAGCCGGGCTACGTTCTGCGAGGTTGCGCCCTTCTTATTGCCCCGCGCAGACCACGGCGTTGCGGCCTTGCATCTTGGCTTGGTACATCGCGTTGTCGGCCGCTTTCAGCAAGGCCTCAAGCTGTAGCCCGTCGT
The DNA here is from genome assembly GCA_008080515.1 of Gallionellaceae bacterium. GTDB lineage: Bacteria > Pseudomonadota > Gammaproteobacteria > Burkholderiales > Gallionellaceae > VIKH01. The sequence goes on from VIKH01000098.1 coordinate 5,761, forward strand.
AGGGAAACAGGGTGGCGACGCCGCAACTGATGGTGACATGCCGCGCGGGGGAGGCGGTGTGCGGAATCCTGAGGTCGCTGACATGCTGGCGGATGTTGTTGGCCACCCAGCCCGCACCATCTATCGTGGTGTCGCCGAGCACCAGCACGAATTCTTCGCCGCCGTAGCGCGCCGCCAAGTCGCTGGCGCGCGGGGCCGCGCGCGCGACTTGTGCGGCCACGGTTTTCAGGCATTCGTCGCCTGCCTGGTGCCCGTAGGTGTCGTTGTAAGCCTTGAAGTGATCCACATCCACCATGACCAGCGACATCGGCTGTTT
>VIKH01000001.1:0-19909 GCA_008080515.1 Gallionellaceae bacterium
CGCAGTTTCTCTGTGTGCTCTGTGTTCTCTGTGGCTTGAATTGCGGTTTTAAGGATAAAGGCACTGGATCCCCGCCTACGCGGGGATGACGAATAAATCTGCGTTTCCTTAGGTGCCCTATAGCACAGGAGCGCTGCCGAATCATCAGGCGCACTGCAAAATCAGCTCTTCAAATTCCGGCAAGGTGACGGGCTTGCCGAACAGGTAGCCCTGGAATGCGTGGCATCCGTGCAGCCCGAGAAGCGCGTGTTGCGCATCGGTTTCCACGCCCTCGGCGACGACATTCAGCCCGAACGTTTTTCCCATGGTGATGATGGCTTGCACGATGGCCGCATCGTTGGGGTCGGCGGTGAGATTGCGGACAAAAGACCGGTCAATTTTCAGTTGGTCCAGCGGCAGTTGCTTGAGGTAGGTGAGCGACGAATAGCCGGTGCCGAAATCGTCCATGGAAAAACCGACGCCGTCCGCTCGCAGCGCGGTCATTTTCCGGATGGTGTCGGCGACATCGTCCAGCACCAGAGTCTCGGTCAGTTCGATCTTGAGTCGCGCGGGGTCGGCACCAGTTTCGGCAAGCGCCTGCCGCACCCGCGCCACGAAATCCGGCTGACGGAACTGGCGCGCGCTGACATTCACCGCCAGTTGCAGGTGGCGGGTGCGCGGATCCTTTTCCCACGTTTTGATCTGCGCGCAGGCGGTCTGTAGAACCCAGCAGCCGATGGGCAGGATCAGCCCGGTTTCCTCGGCGAGCGCGATGAATTCGTCCGGCGCAACCAGGCCGCGTTCGGGGTGCGCCCAGCGCAGCAGCGCCTCGGCGCCGATCAGGCGGCGCGCGCCGTCCACCTGCGGCTGGTAGTAGAGCTGCAGCTCGCCGCGCGCGAGCGCCTGGCGCAAGTCTCCCTCCAGCGCGCTGCGCCGATCCAGCGCGGCCTGCATGGCGGGATCGAAGAAATGCAGGGCGTTGCGCCCTTCTGTTTTGGAATGGTACATGGCGAGGTCGGCGTGTTTCAGCAGTTCCTCGACGGTTTCGCCGTGCTCGCCAAACAGGCTGATCCCGATGCTGGCCGTGCAGTAGAACTCGCGGCCATCGAGATCGTAGGGCCGGGCAAGGATTTCGCGCAGCTTCTCGCCCACCGCCCCGGCTTGTACGGTCGCTTCCCCGGTATCCGCAGCCAGGCTTTCCAGAATCACCACGAACTCGTCGCCGCCCAGACGCGCCACCGTGTCCATCTCGCGCACGCTGGCCCTGATGCGTTGCGCGACTTCGGTGAGCAGCATGTCCCCGATGTCGTGGCCGCGGGTATCGTTGAGCGTCTTGAAGTTGTCCAGATCCAGGAACAGCACCGCGCCTTTCTGCCCGCTGCGGGCTGCTGCTGCCAGCACCTGCCCGAGCCGTTCCTGGAGCATGCGGCGGTTGGGCAGCAGAGTGAGCGGGTCATAGTAGGCCAAACGGTGGATCTCGGCTTCCGCCTCGCTGTTCTGGGTGATGTCGGAAAAGGTGCCGACGTAATGGGTAACGCGCTCATCCGGCCCGAAAACGGCGGAGATGGTCAGCCACTCGGCGTAGATCTTGCCGTTCTTGCGCCGGTTCCACATCTCGCCCTGCCAGAACCCTCTCTGCTTCAGGGCGGCCCACATCTGCCGGTAAAAATCCTGGTCGTGGCGCCCGGATTGCAGCAATGCGGGTGTCCGGCCCACCACCTCTTCCGCGCTGTAACCGGTGAGGCGGGTGAAAGCGCGGTTGACCCGCACGATAACGCCGCTGGCGTCGGTCACAGTAACGCCTTCGTTGGATTCAAAGGCGATGGCGGCGATGCGCAACTCTTCCTCGGCGCGTTTGCGCGCGCTGATGTCGCGCAAGAAAGCGAAGATACACCCCCCGTCCGCATCCTGCCGGAAGACGTTGCTGACCTCGATCTCCAGCACCTGGCCATCCTTGCGGCGGTGGCGCGTCTCGAAACGGGCGGCACCCTGCGCCATGACTTCCCGGATATGCCGCGCCGTCTCTTCCGGGGTTTCCTTCGCTTCCACGTCCGTGATCTGCATATTCAGCAGCTCGTCACGCGTATAGCCGATCATCCGGCAATAAGCCGCGTTGGCGTCGAGGAGCCGCCCCGCGCGGTCGGCGATGATGAAGCCGTCCATCGAGGTCTGGACGATCTGGCGATAACGCTCTTCGCTGCTCCTGAGCTGCGCCTCCGCCCGCTTGCGCGCGGTGGTGTTGGTCAGCGCGATGCGCACGGTCATGCCCGCACCCGCTTTTTCCAGAGGCAGGAGATCCAGTTGGGCATGGAAAGCTTCCTCGCCGCCGCGCTGGAGCACCAGCTCGCAATCCTGCCGCTCGCCCCCCAGCACCGCGCGCATGAAAATCTGGTGCCAGCGGTCGCCGCTTTCCGGCGCGACGAAATGCGCGAAGCGGCGCTGGAGCAGCTTGCCGCGCTCCACCCCCAACAGCGCGGCGCCGGTAAAATTGCTCTCTTCGATCAAACCCGCGCGGGTGAGGGTAAGGTAGCCGACGGGGGCGAAGTCATACAGGTCACGGTAGCGGTCGCGGGATTCTTCCAGCTCGATCTGCGCCTGCCGCAAGGTTTCGTTCTGCATTTCCAGTTCGATCTGGTGTACCTGCAGCTCGTGCAGTAGCTCTTCGGCAGGGCGGGAGCATGTTTCGGCGAGCGGTGCGCGGGCGAGGCGCGCCTCAGCCCCGGCACGCAGCGCATCCGGCTGGTTTGGCTTCCTGCTCATGGCACCTCTTCCATCGCCAGCAGGATCATCCGGGTAGCGCCTGCGCTGTCCGCGATACGCCGGGCGTTGAGCAGCATCTTGCGGCGCCCGGCACCGGGGAAATCGCATTCCATCGCGAAGCCTTCGAGAACCTGCTGTTGCGGCAGGATGGCTTCCAGCAGCTCGTGCAATTCCGGCGTGTCCCACCGGCGGTTGCCCAGCTCGTAGAACGAGCGGCCTACGGTATCTTCCCGCGCGGTCTGAAAGTCGCGGTAGAACGGGCGGCTGGCAGAGAGGATGCGCAGTTTTTCATCCAGCACGACCAGCGGTTCGCGCACCATATCAACGATGCTGTCCGCCAGCTCGTGCGCTTCCCGCAGCGCCTCCTCCGCGCGCTTGCGCCCGGTGATGTCCATCTCGATGGCGACGAAATGGGCGATCTCGCCGCGTTCGTCCCGCACCGGGGTGATGACCTGCGCGGCGTAGAAACGGCTGCCATCCTTGCGCCGGTTGGCGACCTCGCTCTGCCATACTTGCCCGGCGAGTATCGTGTCCCACAGCCGTTTGTAGTAGGTCTGATCCTGTATGCCGGATTTGAGGATGCTCGGGTTCCGGCCGATGGCCTCCCCGGCGGAATAGCCGCTGATGGCGGTGAAAGCCGGGTTGACAAACTGGATGACGCCGGAGCGGTCGGTGATAATGATCGCGTTGGCCGCAGCGTTCAAAGCGGCGCTTTGCAGGTGGCGCTCCTCGCCGGTCTCCTTCATCTCCGTGATGTCCACGAAGGTCAGCACCACGCCCTCGATCGCGTTGTCCAGCGTGTAGTAAGGCCGGATGCGCGCGAGGAGCCAGATGCCGTCGGCAGTGCGCATCTCGCGCTCGCGCGGCACCAGCGAAACCAGCACGGCCTGCGCGTCGGCGAGCAGCCCCGCATCTTCGGCTTCCGATTTGATGTCGCCCAAGGGGCGGCCCACATCCGATGCGGCCAGCCGATAAACCCGCGCCGCCTCGCGGGTGAAGCGTTTGATGTTCAGGTATTCGTCGAGGAAAATGATACCGGCGCTGATATTGTCGAGCAGGTTCTTCATGTCGTTCTGCATATTGGCCAGTTGTTCGATCTTGGCGTGCAGTTCGGCGTTGACGGTGAGCAGCTCCTCGTTAAGGGATTGCAGTTCCTCCTTGGAGGTTTCCAGCTCCTCGTTGGTGGACTGGAGTTCCTCGTTGGCGGATTGCAGATCTTCGTTGGTGGACTTCAACTCCTCGTTGGACGCCTGCTGTTCCTCGATGGCGGCTTGCAGGTTTTCCCTGGTGTAGGCCAGCTCGCGCTCCAGCTCTTCGGCGCGCTCCGGCTTGCCCCTCCCCGGCTTGCCGGGCGCCAGTTTTTTGGGCGCCGGACTTTCTGGCGCCGCGGGCGCCGCATCCTGAAAGCTCACCAGCAGCAATTTCTCGCTGGCCTCCGGGCCGGACAACGGGCGCAGGCCGAGAATCACGGCCCCGGAACCGCCGTCGTTCTTGACCTGGATCTCCCGGCTCAGGAACGGCTCGCCCTGGCCAGCGCCGATCAAGGCGGCGCGCAATTCCAGTTGCAGCCCCTCGCGCGCCATGTTCACCACGTTGAGCGTCGCCTGGCCGGGCGCCGGGCGCAAATACTTGCCGGTATCGCCATGCACGAAAAGAATGTTGCCCTTCAGGTCGGTCACCACCGAAGCGGGCGCATAGAACTGGAGCAACGCCCGCCTGGACAGTTCGGCAAGGCCGGTTTCCTTGAATTTTCTTGCCGTTGCCTCCGGCTCTTGCGCGTCGGTGCTTCTGGTCCATGGCAGCCCGCCAGGCATGGTGGTGCGGGTGGAGACGGCGGAGCGGGTAGTGCGGTAAAACTTCCACTTGCGGTTGAGCGGCGCAAACAGGGCGGTATGGTTGCCGACCGTCTCCGAGGGCGAAAGGAACAGCACGCCACCCGGCTTGAGGGCGTAGTAAAAAGCGTGGATCAGGCGGTTTTGCAGCTCCGGCTCCAGATAGATCATCAGGTTGCGGCAGCCGAGCAGGTCGAGCCGGGTGAAGGGCGGGTCCTTGATGACGTTCTGCGCGGCAAACACCACCATCTCGCGGATATCCTTTTTTACGCGGTAGCAGGCCTCTTCCTTGACGAAAAAGCGGCGCAGCCGCTCGGGCGCCACATCCTGGGCGATATTGGGCGGATAAATGCCGGCGCGCGCGGCGGCGATGGCATGCTCGTCCAGATCGGTGGCGTAGATCTGCACCTTCCATTCCTGGCGGGTCTCGTCCATGAACTCGCGCAGCAGCATGGCGAGGGAATAAGCTTCCTCGCCGGTGGCGCAACCGGCCACCCAGGCGCGGAAAATGTAGTCCTCCGGCTTGCCCTCGAACAGCGCCGGCAGAATCTCCCGCTTCAATATATCGAAAGCCTCCGGGTCGCGGAAGAAGCTGGTGACGTTGATCAGCAGTTCCCTGAACAGCGACTTCGCCTCGGCGGGATATTCCTTGAGGTAGCGCGCGTAGGCTTCCGTGCTCTCGATGTTGTGCTGCGCCATGCGCCGCTCGATGCGGCGGACGATGGTGCTTTTTTTGTATAACGAAAAATCGTGACCGGTGGCGGAGCGCAACAGCGTCAGGACGCGCTTCACGCCGTCCGCCGCAGTCGGTGCGGGCGTATTCCGGCGGGCGGCCAGCAACACTTCGGGCATTTTCTCCACCGACAGAACATGGGTGGCGTAGCCGGCCCCGATGGCGCTGACCGGCATGCCGTCATATTTCGCCATGGCCGGTTCCTGCACCAGCGAGACGCCGCCCGCACCGAGGATGGCGCGCAGCCCGAGCGTGCCGTCGGTGCCGGTGCCGGACAGGATGATGCCGATCGCGTCTTCTCCGCTATCGTCGGCCAGCGAACGCAGGAAGGCGTCAATCGGCATGCGCTGGCCGCGCGGCTGCTCCGGCACGGAGAGGTGCAGCACGCCACGAGAAATGGTCATGTCGCGGTTGGGCGGGATGACGTACACGCGGTCTGGAGCCACGACCATCCGGTCCTGCGCCTCGACCACCGGCATGGCGGTGGCGCGTTGCAGAATTTCGGCGAGGGTGCTGGCGTGGTTGGGGTCGAGATGCTGCACCAGCACGAAGGCCATGCCGCTGCCGCAAGGCACGCTGCGGAGAAACTGCTCGAAGGCCTCCAGCCCACCGGCGGAAGCGCCCATGCCGACGATGGGGAAACCGGCGGAAGGCGCACGGAGTTTTGCGTCCACCGGAGCGTCGGACTCGCCTGCAGCCCCGGTTTTATTTTGCGGCGACTTGTTTTCTTGAGCCTGGATTTTCTTTTCAACCACAACGATTCCTCACACGGGAAGTTTGGTTAGAAAACACCGAAACGCTGGAACGTTTCGCGCGCAGGCCGAAATCTCATCCCGACATCCTCTTCGATGAATTGCCGGACGAAAACCGGGCGAATGCGGGAAAGCTGCTGGACGAAGAACGGAGCGGGGAAGGCTGGGGAAGAAGTTGCGGGCATCCACTGCACGGAACCCGCAAATTCAAACATTTTCAGGATACTTCTAAAAATTCGGATTTTGTCATTCCGGCGAAGGCCGGAATCCAGTATTTTCAATATCATGACCGCCTCGACCAGCTTCTCTTTTTCCACCGGCTTGACGAGATATTCCACCACGCCTTCCTTCATGAATTCGACCGCGAGCTTGACGTCGGGGTAGCCGGTCAGCACGATGACGGGAATGGACGGGTATTCGCGCCGGAAGTAGGAGACAGCCTCGACGCCGTTGATGTTGGGCATGCGCACGTCGCACAGGATCGCATCCACGGTGATGGCGTTTTCGGCATCGAGCACCTCGATGCCTCGCTTGCCGTCCTCCGCCTCCACCACTTCGAGGCCGGTGCCCTTGAGCTGGAGCTTGATGGTGCTGCGGACATCCGCTTCATCGTCCACCACTAATATCTTATGTTGCATTGTTATTCCTCCTTGATGTTTTCGGTGCCGGGGAAGCGGATGGTTACTGTCGTCCCTTTGTTTTCCTGGCTTTCCAGCACGATGGTTCCATTGTACTTATTAACTATCTTCTGCACAATGTACATGCCGAGACCCTCGCCTTCGTCCGGCCCCTTGGTGGTAAAAAAGGGATCAAAGATTTTCCCGAGGTGTTCGGGCAAGATCCCGGCCCCCGTATCCTTGATGCGGATGCAGGCCTGGCCGCTCTCGCTGGCGGTGCTTATCTCCAGCACGCCCCGCCCCGACATGGCCTGGATCCCGTTGCGGATGACATTGAAAAACACCTGCTGAACCTCTTCGGATTTGGCGGCAATTTCCGGCACGGGCGCGAAGTTCTGGCGAATTTCGATGCGGTCATCCAGCAGCGAATGTTTTGCCATGGCAATGGCCTCCGTCAGCACCTCCCGCACATCGGTATTTTCCAGCTCGTGCCGGTCGGCGGGGCGGATGTATCCCGAGAGGTTTTTGACGATGGCAGCAATGTGTTTGCTGTTCTTGATAATATCCCGAGCGTGCTCGTTGCACGCCAAAACATCGCTTTCATCCCGTATCGCTTCGGCCTTGCCCAGGATGACATAAAGCGGATTGTTGATTTCGTGGCCGATGCCGCTGACCATCGTGCCGATGGCCGCCATTTTCTCCGCCTGGATGAGTTGGCCCACGACGCGATCTTTTTCGGCCTGGTTCTCCCTGAGCTGCCGCGTCCGCTCCTCCACTTTTTCCTCCAGCATTTCTTCCGCGTGCTTGCGCTCGGTGATGTCGTAAAAGACTTCCAGAACCGCCGGTTTGCCCTGGTAGATCATCCCGGTGTGGGTGATCTCGAATACTCTTCCCCCCAGCACATCCGCGCTTTCCATGGATTGGGTTACGCCGAGCCGGAGCGGCTGGCTCAATACACAATCTGCGCACTGCTGCCGGTCATCCTTGTAAAGATTCCAGCATCTTTCGCCCAGCGCCCGCTTACCCACAGCACTTTCCATCGCGCGGCTCATGTAGAGGATATGGCCTTGCGCGTCCACGATATCCATGCCGAAAGGCAGGGACTCGATCAGCAGCTCGTTGAAATCGCTGGTTTCGCGCAGCGCCTCCTCCGCGTGCTTGCGCTCGGTAATGTTGCGCACCAGAGGACGAAACACCAGAAAATAAAATATCGGAAAAATCAGGACGGATAGCAGGGTCGCGTCCATCAAGATGAGCTCCGTCCTGGACATGGGCGGAAGCACGGGCAGGAGGATCATCACCAGCGTTTCCACTAGAAACACCGCTCCGACCAGCACCACCAGCAGCCAGGCTGCCGATTGGCGAAATTCTTTCTTCTGCGGAGCTGGAGAGGTATCGGGCATGAGCGGTATTCCGGGCAGAACTGCGCGGTGGCGGGCGGTGCCTGGATTATAATCCAGACGCTTCTCAAAATAACGCCTGGCTACTGGCGGCGCAAAAGGATACCGCGATGACCGAACCCACCATTGTTTGCCCGAGCTGCAAGACTGAGATCAAGCTTACCGAATCGCTGGCCGCACCGTTGATTGCGGCCACGCGCAAGCAGTACGAGCAGCAACTGGCGCAAAAGGATAGCGACATCGCCAGGCGCGAACAGGCGATGCGCGAAAAGGAAAAGCTGCTTGCCGAAAACAAGCGCAAACTCGACGATCAAGTGGCCGATCAGGTTGCGGCACAACTGAAAGCCGAGCGTGCCCGCGTCGTTGCCGAAGAATCCAAAAAGGCCAAGCTTGCCAGCGCTGCTGAACTTGAAAGCAAGGCGCGTGAACTGGCCGATCTGCAAGAAATGTTCAAAGCACATGATGCCAAACTGGCCGATGCGCAAAAAGCTCAAGCCGAACTGATTAGAAAACAACGCGCGCTCGATGAGGAAAAGCGCGAACTGGAACTCACGGTGGAAAAACGTGTTCAGGAAGGGTTGACCGAAGTCCGCACTCATGCCAAAAAAGAAGCTGAAGACGAACAGAAGCTCAAGGTAATGGAGAAAGAGCAGACCATTGCCGCGATGCAGAAACAGATTGAAGACCTCAAGCGCAGGGCTGAGCAGGGCTCGCAACAACTGCAAGGCGAAGTGCAGGAACTGGAAATCGAAAACCTGCTGCGCAGCAAATTTCCTTTCGATACCATCGAGCCAGTGCCCAAGGGCGAATTCGGCGGAGATGTGCTGCATCGTATTGTCGGCGCAGGTGGCCAGCCTGGCGGCACAATTTTGTGGGAATTCAAGCGCACCAAAAACTGGAGCGATGGGTGGCTGGCAAAACTGCGCGATGACCAGCGGGCTGCTAAAGCGGAAATCGCCGTGATCGTGAGCCAGGCCTTGCCCAAGGGCGTGGAAACCTTCGAGCAGGTGGAAGGCATCTGGGTAACGCACCCGCGCGCAGCCTTACCGGTGGCGATGATTTTGCGCCAATCCCTGCTGGAGATTGCCCTTGCCCGGCAGTCATCCGAAGGCCAGCAGACCAAAACCGAAATGGTTTACCAGTACCTCACCGGCCCGCGTTTCCGCCAGCGCGTGGAAGCCATCGTCGAAGCATTTTCCACCATGCAGGAAGATTTGGACAGGGAGCGCAAGGCGATCATGAAGCAGTGGGCAAAACGCGAGGAGCAGATCGAGCGGGTGATGGGGGCAACGGTGGGCATGTATGGCGACTTGCAGGGGATTGCGGGGAAATCGTTGCAGGAGATTGAGGGGCTGGAGTTGCCTGCGCTTGGACTGGATGCAACGAGTGACATGCGATGAAAAAGCATTGGATTGTCGAATGTGTTCCGTACTGGGCATGAGTGAGGGGTGCCGCTTTACTTCATTTTAAAACGGCAAACCTGAAGAACCACATATAATTCAGGTACTTTTTGCTTGACTGGAAAGCGGCGTGGTAGCTTTATGAACAAACAAATACTCGGACGAACTTGGGCTGGCAAGACGATCATGAAGCAATGGGCCAAGCACGAGGAACAGATTGAGCGAATGATGGGGGCGACGGTGGGGATGTATGGCGACTTGCAGGGGATTGCGGGAAAGTCGTTGCAGGAGGTTAAGGGGCTGGAATCGTCCGTGCCCGGAGTGGCCGCAACCGTTGATGCCCTTTCTGTAGGGGAAGGGTGAATGCCACCCATGCCGCAGCACCGACGCCAGGCTGGACGGCTCGAACCAACCGCTTAAATAAAACTCAACGCAGCCATGTCGGACTTATTCGCACATAACGCTCCCGCCGCACCGCTGGCCGAGCGGTTGCGGCCAAAGCATATTGACGAGGTTGTCGGGCAATCCCATTTGCTGGGGCCGGGTAGGCCGCTGCGGCTGGCGTTCGAGTCCGGCAAGCTGCACTCCATGATTCTGTGGGGGCCGCCCGGCGTGGGCAAAACCACGCTGGCGCGGCTGATGGCATCGGCCTTCGATGCCGAGTTCGTGCCGCTGTCGGCGGTGCTGTCCGGGGTGAAGGACATCCGCGACGCCATCGCACAAGCCGAGCTGACCTTGCAACAAGGCGGGCGCCACACCATCCTGTTCGTGGACGAAGTGCACCGCTTCAACAAATCGCAACAGGACGCCTTCCTGCCTTTTGTCGAGCAGGGTCTGGTCACCTTCATCGGCGCGACCACCGAAAACCCCTCGTTCGAGGTAAACAGCGCGCTGCTGTCGCGGGCGCAGGTGTATGTGCTGCAATCCCTCTCTGAAGCTGAATTGGGGCAGTTGTTCGAGCGGGCAGTGCAAACTCTACCCCCCGTTCGGGCTGAGCTTGTCGAAGCCCGCCCTTCGACAGCACCCGCAAGGGGTACACCGGTGGGTGCCCCGCCGCTTTGCGGCGACCCTTTCGCAGGCTCAGGGCGAACGGAAGTATTGAGTTTTACTGACGAGGCAAAGGAGCGCCTTATCGGCTACGCCGACGGCGATGCGCGCCGCTTGCTTAACGTGCTGGAGCAGTTAAACACCGCGTCGCAGACTGCCGGAGTGACGCATATCACGCCCGCATTTCTTGACAATACGCTGGCGCAAAATCTGCGCCGTTTCGACAAGGGCGGCGAAGCGTTCTACGACCAGATTTCCGCGCTGCACAAATCGGTGCGCGGCTCCGATCCCGACGCTGCGCTGTACTGGCTGGTGCGCATGCTGGACGGCGGCGCTGATCCGCGCTATCTGGCGCGGCGCATCGTGCGCATGGCGTGGGAGGACATCGGGCTGGCCGACCCGCGCGCCGTACAAATTGCTCTGGATGCGGCGCAAACCTACGAACGCTTGGGATCGCCGGAGGGCGAGCTGGCGCTGGCGCAGGCGGTAATTTACTTCGCCGTGGCGGCAAAATCGAACGCGGGCTACGTCGCGTATAATGCCGCCCGCGCCTTCGTGTCCCGGGACGTGTCGCGACCGGTGCCGCTGCACCTGCGCAACGCGCCGACCAAACTGATGAAAGAACTGGATTACGGCAAGGGCTACCGCTATGCGCATGACGAAGCGGAAGGCTATGCGGCGGGAGAAAATTACTTACCCGAGAACATGCCGGAGGTAAATTTCTATCAGCCGACGGAGCGCGGGCTGGAAGCGAAAATCGCGGAGAAGCTGGCGCATTTGCACGAGCTGGATAAAAAGACGAAAGACAAAAAATAGCCACAGAGATCACAGAGAACACAGAGAAAATCGTGGCAGATCAACTGACAGAGAAGATTATTGCTGCGGCGATAGAGGTTCACAAAACACTTGGGCAGGGGCTGTTGGAATCTATCTATGAAGAAGCGCTGTGTATTGAGCTGGGTTTGATGGGATTATCTTTCCAGCGGCAATTGGCGGTTGATGTGTAGTACAAAGGCCACGCGATTCAAGGTCAACGTCTCGACTTGCTGGTCGCAAATGAAGTCGTCGTCGAAATAAAGTCCTTGCGAGCTTTGCCTGAAGTAGCTACAGCACAGTTGCTTTCTTATCTGAAGGCCACCGAACTAAAACGTGGCTTATTACTGAATTTTGGAGAGAAGCAGATGATCAGTGGTGTTAAACGAATTTCTCTGTGACCTCTGTGTTCTCTGTGGCTAAACAGATTTTGAATTTGAGGTTTTCATGTTAGACATACAAGCATTACGCCATGATTTGCCCGGCGTTGCGGCACGCTTGGCTACGCGCGGTTTCGTCTTGGATACCGCGCGCTTCGAGCATCTGGAAGGCGAGCGCAAGACCATTCAGACGCGCACGCAGGAACTCCAGGCGAAGCGCAATACCACTTCCAAACAGATCGGTGCGGCCAAGACTAAAGGCGAAGACGTGTCGGCGATCATGGCCGAAGTTGCACATCTCGGAGATGAACTAAAACAATTAGAAACGAAGCTGGAGCAGGTGCAGCTCGAGTTGAACGCATTTCTTTCCGTCATCCCGAATACGCCGCACACCAGCGTGCCCACAGGTAAATCCGCTGACGACAATTTAGAAGTGCGCAAATGGGGCGCGCCGCCGGAATTCAATTTTGAAGTGCAAGATCACGTCAGTCTCGGCGAAGGCTTGGGCGGGCTGGATTTCGACACTGCCACAAAGATTTCCGGGGCGCGTTTTTCTTTATTGAAAGGCCCGCTGGCGCGGCTGCACCGCGCACTGGCGCAGTTCATGCTGGACACGCACACCGGGAAGCATGGCTATACCGAGACTTATGTGCCGTACCTGGTGAACGCCGATTCGATGTACGGCACCGGGCAGTTGCCGAAGTTTGAGGATGATCTTTTCAAGGTGCCGCGCCAAACGGGAGACGGCGGGCAGGAAAACTTTTACCTGATCCCCACCGCCGAAGTGCCGGTCACCAACATGGTGCGCGACTCCATCGTGCCGCTGGAAAAGCTTCCTCTGAAATACGTGGCGCACACGCCATGCTTCCGCAGCGAGGCTGGCTCTTATGGGCGCGACACGCGCGGCATGATCCGCCAGCACCAGTTCGACAAGGTGGAGCTGGTGCAGATCGCCCACCCGGAAAAATCCTACGAGGGGCTGGAAGAGTTGCTCGGCCACGCCGAGGCAATTTTGCAACAACTTGGCCTGCCGTATCGCGTGGTGAAGCTTTGCACCGGCGACATGGGGTTTTCCGCCGCACTGACTTACGACATCGAGGTATGGCTGCCCGCGCAGAACACTTACCGCGAGATTTCCTCCTGCTCCAACTTCGAGGCGTTCCAGGCGCGCAGGATGCAGGCACGTTTCCGCAATGCGCAGGGCAAGCCGGAACTGGTGCATACGCTGAACGGCTCCGGCCTTGCTGTTGGCCGCACGCTGGTAGCGGTGCTGGAAAACAACCAGCTCGCCGATGGGAGCATACGAGTCCCCGAGGTGCTGCAACCCTATATGGGCGGTACGGAAATCATACGGGCTGTTTGATCTTAAGCGGCATCCCGCTTGGCTTATTCAACATCCGACCGCTCATGTTAGCCTGCGCCGCAAGCGCGACCCTTCCTTTCAGCGCCGCTCCTTCTTGAGCGCTTGGGCGGCTTCGCGCTTGGCTTCCTGCTCCTTTTCGGTGGCGCGCTTGTCATGCGCTTTTTTGCCTTTCGCCAAGCCGATTTCCAGCTTGATGCGCCCCTCCTTGTAATGCATGTCGAGCGGCATCAGCGTGTATCCGGCGCGCTGCACCTTGCCGATCAGCTTGCTGATTTCCGCCGCGTGCAGCAGCAGTTTGCGCGTGCGCAGCGGGTCGGGAAGGATGTGGGTGGAAGTGGTGGCGAGCGGGCTGATGTGGGAGCCGAACAGGTATAGCGCGCCATCTTTCACCGTGACGTAAGCTTCCTTGAGGTTGGCGCGACCGGCGCGGATCGCCTTGACTTCCCAGCCTTCCAGCACGAGCCCCGCCTCGTAGCGATCCTCGACAAAGTAATCGTGGAAAGCTTTTTTATTTTGGATGATGCTCATATCTCGTATATTCTAACAGCTTTGGTTTGGCGCTCCTTTATGGCTCTGGTTGAAAAGTCGGTACTGGTTCCGTATAGCGCGGAACAGATGTTCGCCTTGGTGGATGGCGTGGAGAACTACCCGCAGTTCCTGCCGTGGTGCGGCGGCTCCAGCGTCACCTCGGTGGACGGCAATACCGTACACGCGACGGTCTACATTGATTATCACCACGTCAAACAGAGCTTTACCACCGAGAACCTGCGCCAACCGCCTCATTACATTGACATTACACTGAAAGACGGGCCGTTCAAGCACCTTGATGGCGGCTGGCGTTTCATCCCGCTTTCCGAATCTGCCTGTAAAATAGAACTTCAGTTGCACTACGAGTTTTCTCACAAGCTGCTGGAAAAAGTGTTCGGCCCGATTTTCCATTACATCGCCAACAACCTCGTGGAAGCGTTTATTCACCGTGCCGAAAAGGTTTATGCCGTCAGATGAGCGACAGGAACAGCATCGAAGTGGTGTATGCGCTGCCGCATGAGCAGGTGCTGCTGAAGCTGCAAGTGCCGCCCAATACCACCGTGGCGGAGGCGATCCGGCTTTCCGGCGTCCTGCAAACCTGCCCGGATATTGATCTCGCCAGGAACAAATTCGGCATTTTCGGAAAGCTGACCCAGGCCGACGCGGTGCTGCGCGACAGGGACCGCATCGAGATTTACCGCCCGCTGCGCGCCGACCCGAAAGAGGTGCGCCGCAAACGCGCCGATGAAGGCAGGGCCATGAAAAAGGGCGGCAGCGAAACCGCTGCCTGAACAACCATGCTGGACTACGATCTGCATTGCCACTCCACCGTTTCCGATGGCTTGCTGGCGCCTGCCGACCTGGTGGCGCGGGCTGCCGGGCGCGGGGTCAAACATCTGGCCTTGACCGACCACGACGATGTCGCCGGCCTGGCGGAGGCCGCTGCCGCTGCCAGACTGCACGGCCTGGAACTGATCAACGGAGTGGAAATTTCGGTGAGCTGGCGCAACCATACCGTGCATATTGTCGGCCTGCGCATTGATCCCGCCTGCGCGCTGCTGGCCGAAGGGCTGCGCACCATCCGCAACAGTCGCGGCGCGCGCGCGCAAAAGATGGCGGAATCGCTGGCCAAATGCGGCATCGGCGGGGCGCTGGAAGGCGCTTACCGGTACGCCGCCAACCGGGACATCATCGGGCGCACGCATTTCGCCCGTTTTCTGGTGGAAGCCGGCTACGCCAAAGATGTGCGCAGCGTGTTCGATAAATATCTGGTCAAAGGCAAGCCGGGTTACGTGCCGCACCAGTGGGCGGCGCTGCAAGATGCGGTCGGCTGGATACGCGGCTGCGGGTTGTCGGGGTGGATGGCAAAAAATTGAGTCATAAAGGTTCCGCTACCAAAATAACCTGCGCGAGCTGCTGCGCGAATTTGCCGCGCTGGGCGGACAGGGAATCGAGGTGGTGAGCGGCGCGCACACCCCGGAGCAATATGCGGAATTCGCCCGTTACGCGCAGGAATTCGGCTTGCTCACTTCCTGCGGTTCGGATTTTCACGGCCCCGGCGAAAGCTTCCGCGATCTTGGCCGCCTGCCCGATTTTCCGCTTGGCTGCCGCCCGGTGTGGGAGGCGTGGGAAACGGCGGCGGTAGCGGAACCTTTATGACTCAATTTTTTGCCATCCACCCCGACAACCCGCAGCCGCGACCTTTATGACTCAATTTTTTGCCATCCACCCCGACAACCCGCAGCCGCGCCTGATCCGCCAGGCTGCGGCCATGCTGCGCGACGGCGCGGTGATCGCTTACCCCACCGACTCCTGTTACGCGCTCGGCTGCCATCTCGGCGACCGCGCCGCCGTGGAGCGCATCCGCCGGTTACGCGGCCTGGACGACAACCACTACATGACGCTGATGTGCCGCGATCTTTCCGAGCTGGCCCGCTATGCGCGGGTGGACAACGCGCAGTTCCGCCTGCTGAAAAACAACACGCCGGGCAGCTACACCTTCATCCTCGAGGCCACCCGGGAAGTGCCGAAACGCTTGCAGCACCCCAAGCGCAATTCCGTCGGGTTGCGCATTCCGGATCATTCGGTGGCGCTCGCCTTGCTGCAAGAACTGGGCGAGCCGCTGTTGAGCTCCACCCTGATTCTGCCGGACGAAAGCCAGCCGCTGAACGATGCGGAAGAAATCCGCGACCGCATCGGGGGCGGCGTTGACCTGATACTGGACGGTGGCCCGACGGGGCTGGAGCCGACCACCGTGGTGGATCTGACCGGCGCCGCTCCCGTCGTGGTGCGGCGCGGCAGGGGCGATACCGCCCCATTTGAAGCGTGATGACATGCAGCTCGACCACCTGATCCAGACCATCGCCATTTCGGCGATTCCCATCCTGTTCGCCATCACCCTGCACGAGGCGGCGCACGGCTATGCGGCGCGGTATTACGGCGACATGACGGCTTACCAGCAGGGCCGCATCAGCCTCAACCCGATACGCCACATAGACCCGGTGGGCACCATTCTGCTGCCGATGCTGACGCTGTGGCTGGGCGGCATCCTGTTCGGCTGGGCCAAGCCGGTGCCGGTCAATTTTTCCGCGCTGCGCAACCCGAAAAAAGACATGCTGTGGGTGGCGCTGGCCGGTCCCGCAGCCAACCTGTTCATGGTGGTGTGCTGGGTGTTCATCCTGAAAATGGCCGTGGCCTTCCCGGAGAGCTACTTTTACAAACCGCTGGCAGAGATGGCCAAAGTCGGCGTGCAGATCAACGTCGTTCTGATGGCGCTGAACCTGCTCCCGCTGCCGCCGCTGGACGGCGGGCGCATCGCGGTCAGCCTGCTGCCGCACCGCCAGGCTTACCAGTTGTCGCGGGTTGAGCCTTACGGCCTGTTCATCCTGATTTTTCTGGCGATGACGCCGGTGCTGGGCTGGCTGCTCAGGCCGATGATCAATCTGGTGTATGGTGTAATCCGCTTATTGATAGGAATGTAAGGTAGAAATCATGTTTGCTGATCGCGTGTTATCCGGAATGCGCCCCACCGGAAGTTTGCATCTGGGGCATTACCACGGCGTGCTGAAAAACTGGGTGCAAATGCAGCAGGAATTCGAGTGCCTGTTCTTCGTCGCCGACTGGCATGCGCTGACCACGCATTACGATACCCCGCAGTCCATCGAGCAGCACGTCTGGGACATGGTGGTGGATTGGCTGGCGGCGGGAGTGGATCCCTCCCAGGCCACGCTGTTCATCCAGTCCAGAGTGCCGGAACACGCCGAGCTGCACCTGCTGCTTTCCATGATTACCCCGCTGGGCTGGCTGGAGCGCGTGCCGACCTACAAGGATCAGCAGGAAAAACTATCTGAAAAAGATTTGAGCACCTACGGCTTCCTCGGCTACCCGCTGCTGCAAAGCGCCGACATCCTGATCTACCGCGCCACCCAGGTGCCGGTGGGCGAAGACCAGGTGCCGCACATCGAATTCACCCGCGAAATCGCGCGCCGCTTCAACCACATTTACGGGCGTGAAGCGGGCTTCGAGGAAAAAGCGGAAGCCGCCGTCAAAAAATTGGGCAGCAAAAAAGCCCGGCTGTACGCGCAACTGCGCACCCGCTTCCAGGAACAGGGCGACGGGGAAGCACTGGAAGCCGCCAAATCGCTGCTCGACGAACAGCAGAGCCTGAACTACGGCGACCGCGAGCGCCTGTTCGGCTACCTCGAAGGCGGCGGCAAAATGATCCTGTCCGAGCCGGAAGCCATGCTCACCGCCGCTTCCAAAATGCCCGGCCTGGACGGGCAGAAAATGTCCAAATCCTACGACAACACCATCACCCTGCGCGAGGAGGAAGCCGACGTAACCAGGAAAATTCGCACCATGCCCACCGACCCGGCGCGCGTGCGCCGCTCCGACCCCGGCGACCCCGACAAATGCCCGGTGTGGTCGCTGCATCTGGTGTATTCCGGCGATGACACCAGGCAGTGGGTACAAAAAGGTTGCCGCAGCGCGGGCATCGGCTGCCTCGAATGCAAGCAGCCGGTGATCACCGCCGTGCTGGAAGAGCAAAGACCGATGCGCGAACGCGCCCAGCAATACCTGGACGACCCGACGCTGGTGCGCAGCATCATCGCCGACGGCTGCGAAAAGGCGCGCAGACTGGCTTCCGAGACCATGCGCGACGTGCGCGAGGCGATGGGGCTGAGCTACGGCTAACCTGCTCAAATTTATTGATCCGGCACGTAAACAGTATCAGTTGCGCCATTCCGGGCTTGACCCGGAACCCAGCGATAACAAACATCGGCGCGCTTTGCGCGCCACTGGATGCCCGCCTTTGCGGGCATGACGTTGCTACTCTATTTGTGCCGAATCATAAGAAGTGTTGGGTTAAACTGCGCGCGGCTGGCCTTGTGGAAAGCATCATGCAAGCCTCCGGCAAAGGCGGGATGACAGAGAATCTCGATTTGGAAAACGGAAATAATTTCAGGTGAACAAATACAGCAGGCCGTGGAGCGGCTGGTCGCGGCGGCCAATCCGAGCAAGGTGATCCTGTTCGGCTCCTACGCGCGCGGCGATGCGACCGAAGATTCTGACTTGGATTTGATGGTGATCGAGCGGGAGGCGTCCAACAAACTCCGAGAGATGGCGCACCCGCCACTTTGCATATTGACCAGACCGCAGGAGCCGGGTAGGGTTTGCACCATGACTTGGATACACTAAAACCGCCCTCTATTTCAACGAAAGCCAGTATGCTATCGCTGGATAGGGGAAACAGAGGGCAGATCAAGTTAAGGGGAGCATCAATGTCAATTGCCGAACAAATTTACGAAGTTGCCAAACCACTACCCGAGCCTTTGGCGCTGGAAGCGCTGCACTTTATTGAATTCCTGAGCAGCAAGGCGACTGATCGCGCCGGGATAACCGACCTGACCCGCGCGCAAGAAATCGTGATGAAACACGTCTGGGACAATCAGGATGACGAGGTCTGGAACGATGTTAAAACCCTCTGACATCGTCCAGATTCCTTTCCCATTCTCCGACCTGACCCACCAAAAACGCCGCCCGGTATTACTGCTTACTGCCCCGGATGTCTTTGGCGATTTCCTTGCTGCAGCAGTTACCTCTCAACCAGGTCATAGCGATGCTATTCCGTTGCAAGACGATGACATAGCGCAAGGCCGGTTGCCGAAAGCAAGCTGGGTGCGCGCCACGAGGCTGTTTTCGCTGAATCAAGGTACTGTCATCCTTAACTTGGGAAATCTTAAACCCGAAGCGTTCGAGCGCATCCACGCAGAAATCTGTGAAAGGCTGGGTTGCAAGCCCTGTAAATAAGCGGACAACGAAGTGACCACACCAAACCGTTCCATCCGGAAATCGGGGCGGGCTGTGTCGTGTTGAAGGAGGGGTCAACGTGAATTTCGATTTATCCGATTTGCAATATCTTCCATGGGTTGTCGGACTCTTCCTGCTGATTGCCACTGGATTTTTCTTTGGGCAATTCTCCATCCCATCCTGGCGCCTGCACAGGGAACTTAAGACTGCGATTCAAAGGCTAGACGAAGTCAAGAAGCAGTTGAATGGCTTTCCCATTATTGACATTGAGAAAATCGGTGCGGTGATGACGACCGATGAATTGCGGCATTTGTGGAGTGAATATTCCGAGACGTTGCATCCTCAAAAACGGCCAGACGAATCCGGGCAGTTAAAAACAAGCCGCTACCGAGCGACGGCAATGGCCGAAGTTTTTTTCTCCGAACAGGCTTTGGTGGAGACAGAGGTGTCTCGGCATGACCGAAAATCGCGGGATTGTGCTTCGCTTGCGCGTTCGGCTAAACTGCGCGCCCATTTACCCTGCGATACGCGGTGTCGTCGTGGTGCAAAGTGATTTCCCCTGAACAAATCCAGCAGGCCGTGGAGCGCCTGGTCAAGGCGGCCAACCCGAGCAAGGTGATCTTGTTCGGCTCCTACGTGCGAAGCGATGGGGCTGAGCTATACTTGAACAGGTGTTACGGAGGCTAAACATGAATTACCAATTTACAGCGGTCATCGAGCGCGAGGGAAATGGGTATGTTGCGCTTTGCCCTGAACTGGATGTTGCCAGCCAGGGCGATACCGTTGATCAAGCACGCAGCAACCTGCGCGAGGCGATCGAATTATTTCTGGAATGCGCCGCACCGGAAGAGATTCATGGGCGGTTACACAATGAAGTTTATGTAACGCGCCTGGAGATCGCGGTTGCCTAAACTTGCCGTACTTTCCGGCAAGGCGGTGTGCGGCATTCTCGCGCTGCATGGTTTTGTAGAAGTGAGACAGCGCGGCAGCCATAT
>VIKH01000001.1:19939-62771 GCA_008080515.1 Gallionellaceae bacterium
GCCCCAGCCATATTGTGATGCAGAAGAAACTCGATACCACCACGATTACCGTTCCGGTTCCCGATCATGCCGAGATACGCATCGGCACCTTGCTTTCTATCATTCGCCAATCTGGCCTTCCTCGCGCGGAATTTGAACGGTGAGCGACGCTCAATCCACTATTTATGCTGTCGCGCGCATCCACGGCGAACCGCTGCTGGAGCTGCCGCAGGATTTGTATATCCCGCCCGATGCGCTGGAAGTGGTGCTGGAAGCTTTCCAGGGGCCGCTCGACCTGCTGTTGTACCTGATCCGCAAACACAATCTGGACGTGCTCGACATCCCGATGGCACAGCTCACGCAGCAGTACATGAGTTACATCGAGATGATGCAGAACAAGCGCATGGAGCTGGCCGCCGAATACCTGTTGATGGCGGCGGTGCTGATCGAGATCAAGTCGCGGATGCTACTGCCGCGCCCGCCCAGAACCGGCGAGGAAGAGAACGCAGAGGATCCGCGCGCCGAACTGATGCGCCGCCTGATCGAATACGAGCAGATGAAACGCGCCGCGCAGAAGCTGAACGAGCTGCCGCAGGCCGGGCGCGATTTCGAGCTGGTGCAGGTGTTGATCGAGCGCACCGTGGAACAGCGGTTGCCGGATGTGGCCGTGGAAGATTTGCGCCAGGCCTGGCTGGCGCTGCTGGCGCGCGCAAAACTGAACGCGCACCACAAGGTGCGGCGCGAGGAGCTGTCGGTGCGCGAGCGGATGACGCAGGTGCTGCGCCGCTTGCGCCACGGCGAATTCGAGCCGTTCGGGAATCTGTTCGACATGGGCGACGGCATCGCGCAACTGGTGGTGACGTTCATCGCCATTCTGGAGCTGGCCAAGGAATCCTTGATCGAAATTACGCAAACCGAAACGTTGGGGAATATCTATGTCCGAGCAAGCCGCGGCATCACCGCAGCAGACTAACCTCCCCAGCCCCTCCGGGGGAGGGGCTGGGGGAGAGGGAGCCAGCTGTGGGGAGATCACAGTTCCAATGAATTCCTTCACCCCAACCCTCTCCCAAGGGGAGAGGGAGAAAATATTGCGTGTGCTGGAAGCCGCTTTGCTGACCACCCAGGAGCCGCTGTCGCTGGCCGAGCTGAAAAAACTGGGGGATGCGCCGCCGGAGGGCAGGCTCGTCGAGGAGCTGCTCGAACAACTGGCGCAGGAGTATTCCGCCAGCGGCGTGGAGCTTAACCGCGTGGCGAACGGCTGGCGCTTCCGCGCCCGCCCGGAAATGCAGCCCTACCTGGATCGCCTCAACCCGCAGAAGCCCCCGCGCTATTCGCGCGCGGTGATGGAAACGCTGGCCATCATCGCCTACCGCCAGCCGGTGACGCGCGGCGACATCGAGGAAATCCGTGGCGTGGCGGTGTCTTCGCAGATATTGAAAACGCTGGAGGCGCGCGGCTGGATAGATATGGTCGGCACGCGCGATGCGCCGGGCAAACCGGCGCTGTATGCCACCACCAAGCAGATGCTGGACGACCTCAACCTGCGCTCCTTGCAGGAGCTGCCGCCGCTGGAGGAAATCAGCGGCTTGCTGGAACAGGATGCGGGCGCGGCGTAAGGGCAAGCGCGGAAGCCAACGCCGCGTGCCCGCCGCCATCATGCGGGGGCGGGTGTGGCTTTCGCCAGAGCGCGCAGATACACGTTCCACGCGCGGATGAGGTTGGCGAGCAACAGCGCCCCGCCCACCAGCAACGCGCAACCGGCCACGTAGATCCACGAGTGCCATAGCGCGGCGGCAAGGCAGAGCGGCAGGCTGGCGATGTGGGTGCGCAAGTGCCGTCGTGCGGCAGCATCGGAAACGATGTCTTTCATGTTGGGCGCTTTCCCGGGCGGCAGTTTGCCTTGCAGGTGGAACCAGACCAAGAACGACACGATTTTGTACAGCATCCCTTGTATCACCGACAGTGCAAACCCGACGAGAAACAATACCCCCAGCGCCAGCGCAAAGAACGTGCTGTCGGCCAGCGCGCTGCTGGCTTGCCCGACCAGCCACAAAACGGATGCGGCGAGCAGGCTGATGAGGCCGACGCGCCAGAACGACAGGGTGATGTCTGGCACTTTCCTGCGCCGCTTGTGCTGCAAGCGCAAGGTGATGACGGAGAAGGCGGCGGCGGATGCGGCCAGTGCCGCCCAGCCAGCGCGCGACGGCTTTCGGGTAGGGCGGCGTAAGCTGGAACATCGGCACTACCTGGTAGGCCACCCCGATCACCAGCAGCGCTACCCACCCGAGCAACCCCCACCCCACGTGCAGCGCGGCGAGTTGCAGCATGGGCAAACCCAACAGGCCGGTTATGGCTGCGGCCAGCAGCAGGCCCAGCGCGACCGTGAATACCAGCGCCACCTGCGCCATCAGCATGGCGCGCGTGCTGGCGTTGTGCGCCTGCGCGCGCACCGCGAGGCTGTAAATGGATAGGGCGAGGAACACCGCGAAAGCGAAGATGAGCGGCGGGATGGCCGAGGTAATCAGCACCGGGACGCTGAAATAGAGCCCGCCGCTCAACAGGGCGGAACCGGCCAGCAGCGGCAGATGGATGGCCCATGCCATGCCGCGCGGGTTGGGTACGGGCGTGCCGGCCAGCACCGGCAGCAGTTGCAGCATGGCGCCAACCATCACCATGCCCATGGTGCCCAGAGTGAGCAGGTGGGTGATGCCGAGCAGCGCGGGCGTCCAGCGCGATTCCAGCGCCTCGGGGCCGGCAGCCAGCAGAGCGATGGCCGCCAGCAGCAGGAACAGCGGGGCGCTGAAGAAAAAACGGAACGGCACCGAAATCGGCGGCGCTTGTTCCAGCGACAGGCTGGTGAGGCTCATCGCCAGATCAGGATTTCGTAGCAGCCGTCGGGCAGTTGCGCGGTGCGGTAGGTGTAACCGCGCTCGCCGAGCGTGGCATAGAGCGGGAACGGCTCGCGGTGCAGCAGCAAACGCAGTTTCTCTCCCGGCCCCAGCGCACCCAGAGCCGCAAGTGCGCGCATCATCGGCTCCGGCGGTTCGAGAAAGCGCGCGTCAAGTTCGCGCACGATGTCTTCCGTCATGGCTGGCCCGTTATTTTTTTTCCGACATTTGCCCGATGATGCCGCCCGGTTCGCGCAGGGCGCGGTCCGCCATCGGGTAGAGCATCTGCTCTTCCTTCATGTTGTGCTGCTGCATCAGGATCAGCAGGGTTTCCGACAAACCGGCGTAGGTGGCGGTGTCGCCCGCGTCGAGCGCGGCCTTCATTTCCGCGAACAGCTCGCGCATCTGCCCGTGTTCCATGCGCATCACGCTGGTCGGCCCACCCCGGCTGCCGGTCGCCTGCTCGAAAGCGGGAAACAGGATCGTCTCTTCCTTGGACAGGTGTTGCTCCATTTCCAGGTGGAAGGCGGCAAAGCTGGCCTGCGCGGCAGCCAGATCGTCGCTCGCCGCCGCAGTTTCCGCGTCGGCAAACAGGCTGTCGCAATGTTGGTGCTCCGCTGACATATATTGGGTGATGGTTTGCATAATAGCCTTCAGTTTTGTGGGTTATCGTTGCTTGAGCGTTACCAGCGCGGGGTCGTCGCAGTAATCTATCAGGATGCGGCGCACCCGTTCCTGCCACATTGATGCAAAAGCAGCCCGATCCCCCGGCTGGTCGGTCTGGCTGAGCAGCCCTTGCAGCAACGCGGACATGTTCCGGTCGGACAGCACCCGCTCCGGGTGAAAGTCGGTTTCCACCGCTCCGGCCCGATCGGTGCGCTCGTAGCGGATCATGCCCCCGATATCGGCGTTGAACGATAGCAGCCCGTTGCGCTTGTATTTCCCAGCCAGCCCCTTGAAGCCGCCCTCTCCGGCTGCTCCGGTAATCTGGCTGACCACGTTGGCGATGACGCCGGTCACCCCGCTGCTCTGGTCGTCGCGAAACGACACCCGGATGTTGCCCCGGACGGGAATGTCCTTGCCGTACAGCGCGGTCAGCGCCTTGAGCGTCATCAGGTAGGCACCGGCCACCGTGGGGCAGGAATGCCCCGCCAGCTTGACGGCATCGGTGAAGCCGTATTCCAGCAGGCCACCTTCGCTGGCTCCCAGCAATTCGGCCAGAGGGTCGTACAGGGTGACGGCGCGGACCGAGCCGAAAAATGCGGGATGCGTCATGGGTGATTATTGGCGCGCGAAATCAATCACGATCTGGCCGGGTTCGCGCACCACATACTTGATCGCGACCTTCTCGCCGTAGCGCTGTTGCAATTGCGCCAGCAGGGGCAGCGGGTCGTGGTCGTTGACGAAGCGCATGGTTTCGCCGCTGTTCAGCGCATCCAGCGCCCCGAAAATGGCAGCGTGGCGAAAACGTTTGGCGATGCCGCGCGCATCGAAAGGATAGAGGGCGTCGGGTTGCAGGTGGGTGTGGCATTGGGACATGGTTGGCTCCTGATTAAAATTAACGTAAATCGTGTAGCGATAACCAGCGACTTGCCCGGCGTTTTTTGCCGGGTTTAGCCGAATGGCTGGTAGCCGCATCAAACCTTGGCTGGTTGCGATGCGAGGGCGGGATTTTAATAATAATGCATTTAAAGTGCAAATTTTAAGATGCGGGGTTTTCCCAAGGATAAGGTTCGGGTTTATCCGTGCCGAGTTGCGGCGAATAGCGGTTATGGGAGGGTGCGCTCTACCCGCCTGACGGGCGCTTTGCCAGCTTGCGTTGCAGGGTGCGGCGGTGCATGTTGAGCGCGCGCGCCGTGGCGGAAATGTTGCCCCCGTTTTCCTGCAATATCCGGTTGATATGCTCCCATTCCAGGCGTTCCACCGAAGCGGGTTGCGCGTTGAGCGACAGGTCGGGGTCAGCCAGATGGCCGAACGCGGCGACGATTTCATCGGCGTTGGCCGGTTTGGAAAGGTATTGTGTCGCGCCCAGCTTGATGGCTTCGACTGCCGTGGCGATGCTGGCGTAGCCGGTCAGCACCACGATGCGCGTGGCCGGATCCATCTCGTGCAGAAGCTGGACCAGCGCCAGCCCGGAGGCGCCGCCCATTTTCAAATCCACCACCGCGTATTCCGGCGGGTTGGGCTGAACCAGCGGCAGCGCCTGCTCCACACTGTGCGCCACTGTCACCGAAAAGTTGCGTTTCTCCAAGGCGCGGCGCAACACGTCGCAAAAAGTGGCATCGTCGTCCACCAGCAGCAGGGAAAGTTGTTCGTTGGGCGCGGTGTTCATGCGGTTTCCTTTTTGTGTTCGTTCAGCGGCAGGATCACTTCCGTGGTTGCCCCCCCGCCCTCGCGGTTGAACAGACGCACCTTGCCGCCCATGCGCTCCACTGTGGCGTTGGCGAGAAACAGGCCGAGCCCGCGGCCCTCCTGTTTGGTGGTAAAAAATGCGGAGCCGGCGCGGGCGGCAGCTTCCGCCGTCAGCCCCTGCCCGTGGTCGTGGATTTCCAGCGTGAAATTCCTGTCATCCCAATGCGCATGGACATCAATTTCGTCCGGGGATGCGTCGGCGGCGTTGTTGAGCAGGTTCAGCAGCGCGGCACGCAACGCCGGATCGGCGCGGAACTGCGGCGCAGGTTGCGCGCCGGACGAGCGATAGCGGCAATGCACGGTGGGGCGCAGCAACTGCCACTCGTCCAGGGTGGCGGCCAGCAACTGATCCAGCGGCTGGATGGCTTGCGCATCGGCATCCTGCGCGTTGGCCAGCAGCTTGTCGAGGATGCGCTTGCACGCGCGCACCTGCTCGTCCAGGGTGGTCAGGCTATCGCGCCATTCCGGCAATACGGCGTTGTCGCGCTTCAGCTCGCCGATGATGACCGAAAGCGTGGAAAGGGGTGTGCCCATTTCGTGCGCGGCACCCGCTGCCAGTGTGCCGAGCGCCACGATGCGCTCGTTGCGCAAGGTTTCTTCCCGCACCTTGGCCAAGGTTTCATCGCGGTTGCGCACCGCATGCGCCATCTTGACCACAAAGTACGCCACCACCACCGCGCTGATGACGAAGCCCAGCCACATGCCGATCACGTGCATGTTGAAAGCATCATCCGGCGGCATGGTGTGGTGCGCCCCGTCGTGCTCGCCGCCGGTCGGCAGCGGCACATAGAATTTCATCAGCAGCGTGTAGCAGCCGGTGGTGATGCCCGTCATGGCCCAGGTATAGCCGTGCGGCAGCGTGGCGGCTGCAATCACCAGCGGCAGCAAAAACAGCGAAATGAACGGGTTGGTAGAGCCACCCCCGTAGTAAAGCAGCACCGAAAGCGCCAGCACGTCGGCGCACAGCTGCGCGAACAGCTCGAAATTGGAAACCGGCCGGTCGGCGCGCAGCCGCCACCAGGTGAGCAGGTTGAGCACCGCCAGCGCCGAAGGAACGGCGAGCATGGGCAGCCAAGCCAGCTGTATCTCCTGACGATACGCCACCGCCAACATGGCGCATTGGCCCGCGACGGCGATGGCGCGCAGCAGCACCAGGCGGCGCAGGTGGCTGTGGCCGGTTTGGGCGATGAGAGCGGAAGAAGGCATTGCGGCAGCGGTCAGGCGATGGGCGGCGGCGGCGCTTTGCATACCCAGTTCAGGCTGCCTTCGGCATCCGAAAATATGCGGTCGCCCGGATTGCCGAAATGGCGCAACCTGACCTTGAGTTCGTGGCCGGGCAAGTCGTAAAAAATGGAAGCGCCGAGATTGGAATGCAGCTTCCTTACACCGGTGTCACCGAGGATTTTCCCGATTTCGCACAGTACGCCGTTCGCGCTGTCTTCGCGCTGCCGGGAAATCTGCGCGATTTCCTGCTCCATCGCCAACCTCTTTTCCGCCAGCTTGCTCTTTTCTGCCTCCAGCGCCGCCAGCTCTTTCAGCGGGCGCGAGAAGCGCGCGACCATCTGCTGCCAGTTCCCCTGTTGCGTCGCGGTCAGCTTGATCGCGCCGGACTGGAGGGTGGCGACAACAGAAAGGTATTTGGCGAACTCGGGCTCGGCGGTGGCCCTCCGGATTTCTTCTTCTTTGGCTTGAGCAATTTTTTCGGTTGCCGCCATATCATTCCTGATTCTGGCGATGTGCTGGTCAAATTCTGAAAAATCGGGCACCAGCATGGTGATGAAAGTTTCCTTGCCCTTGCGCGAACCTGAGGAAGCGACGCGCACGGTTTTTCCGGCGATGGCGCAACCTTCCGCTGCTCCAAGATGCAGCTCCTCCGCAACGATTTCGCAGTTCACCGCATGCTCGATAGCGACGGATTTGCCGATAATCGTGCAGTTTTCGGCGGTCGGCACGGTGATTTTGCCGTCCCGCGCTTCCATGCTGGCGTTATAGGCGTGGCCCATGATGGAAATGTTGCCGCCACAGCTCTGGGCGCGCCCGCCGGAAAGATTGCTTTTGAGCAAAATATCGCCGTGGTCGGATTGCACGGTGCCGAACACGGGAGACAGGAACGTCAGATGCTTGCCCTCGACCACTCTGCCTTCCTGCACCTCGCCATGCTCCACGAACTCATCCACGACAAGAAAAATGTCGCCGGTAGTTTTTACGCTGATCCCGCCCCGGTTTTCGACCTTTTCGGTGACCTCAATATGGTTCGAGCGGGTGTCGAAGACGAGAAAACCTTCCATGCCCGCCACGATGACTTCGCCGCTCCCTTTGCGTTCGATGCGGGTGCCAGGGCCGGCCAGCGCGTTCAGGTCCAGATCCGCCGGCAGTGGCGGCTCGATGATTTCCCCGGTTACCCGAAAACCTTGCTTACCCAGCACGCGCGGAATTTTCCGCAACAGCGGCATGTCTTTTGCGACTTGAGGAAATCGGTTTTTGAAACGGCGCAAATCGGCCTTGCCGTTCAACAGGATTTTGGGCGAATTATCCCGGTGCAGCGCGTCGGATTCCTCGCGGATTTCAGCGTCCATGCCGCTCGTCGGGTCGCGTTGAACTGCGATATCCAGACGGGTAGTCGCGCCGCTTTCGATGGTTTGGCGCACCGCAGCGGCATCAATACCGAAGCGCACCCCTTTGAGCCACATGTCAGCGATAAATTCGTCGAAGTTCAGGCGGGTGGGCTGCAAATGGGTCGTGCGCGTATAGCCGACGATAGCGCGGCTCCCGTCTTCTCCCGGCTCGCCGTACACCGGCTCTTCGCTGGCGACCTCGATGGCTACCGGCTCGAACAGGTATTCGGCCCGCTCCCCGCCACCGATAATTTTTACCCCCTTGTACAACGCGCGACGCTCGGGCGGAAAACGCACAATGCCGTCCGCAATACGTACTTCCGGAGTGTTCGGGTTGGCGGGCGACGCTTCGCCTGAACCATAAAGCAGATGCATGAAACAGGAGTAGTCCAGCCCCATGAAGCGCGTTTCGTTGCCGAACAAACGCTCGATAAACGGCTTCAGCCCGGTTTCCGGCGGAACGCGGGGGATGTTGATGTAAACGCCTTCCGGACGCAGGCTGACATAAACCGGAAGAAGGAGTTCGCCCGCTTTGAGGTCGGCGATGTTGCCTGTGGGAGATGTGGACACCATACCGCAACCTTAAAGCACTTGGCCCCGGCTATCAAGTTAAGGAAGCGTTGTATTGGTGTTTGCCCCCAAACAGAATGCGGACGCTTGCTCCCGCACTCGCATCGCTCTGCGACAATATGCCGCATCCCTGTTCAGGCATGGAAGCCTTACCATACCGCCTGGCCAAGCAGGCGGCACGGATCCCCCAAGAAGCCTCCTCCCCTGGACGCTGCTGATCCGCTTACGCAGCTTGGCACTTTTTTATTTTCCAGCAAAAAATAACTTCAGGAGAGGAATTAAAATGCAGCTCAAGCTCAAGCGTATTACCGTTTGCCTCGCGTTGGTTTTTACGCCGGGAGCATTCGCTGCCGAAGCAGGCGGGGATACTTTGCCAGAAGTCGAGGTAACTGGTGCAAGAATTCAGCCTCTGCCCGCCTTGAGCGATTCGGCGCTTGGTGGAGGCAACATCACCCATCTGCGTGCCGCCACCAGCGATACAGCAAAGCTGCTTGATGATCAACCGGGGGTCAGCCTTTATGGCGCTGGCGGTGTTTCCAGCCTGCCGGCCATTCACGGTATGGCGGATGATCGCGTGCGCGTCAAAGTGGATGGTATGGACTTGATTGCATCCTGCCCGAACCATATGAATTCGCCTCTTTCCTACATAGATCCATCCAACGTCGGCAGCGTCAAGGTATATGCCGGTATCACGCCGGTGAGTGTGGGCGGCGACAGTATCGGCGGTTCCATCGTAGTCGACATGCCTTTACCGGTGTTCGCCTCTCCCGGGAAAGGCAGCCTTACCAACGGTGAAATCGGTGCCTCCTACCGCAGCAACGGCAATGCGAAAGGCGGCAACCTGTCCGCCACCTATGCCACCGAGTCCATCAACCTGACTTACAACGGCGTAACTGCGGAATCCGACAACTACAAGGCGGGGGGGGATTTCAAGACGAGAACGGATACCGGCGTTGCCGGGCATACCCTGCCGCTCGATGAAGTCGGTTCTACAGCCTACAAGACCAGAAATCACACCCTGGGTTTCGCGATGAAAGGCGGCAATCACATCGTCGAAGCCAAACTAGGCTTCCAGGACATCCCTTACGAGCTCTACCCCAACCAGCGCATGGACATGCTGGGCAATACCCAGCACCGCTTCAATCTGCGCTATCTCGGCCAGCTCGATTGGGGTGCGCTGGAAGCACGGGCATATCATGAGAAGGTCGATCACTTCATGGAATTCGGTCCCGACAAGAAATTCCTGTATACCGCTGGCAATACCACCCAGGGCATGCCGATGAACACACAAGGCGAGACGACGGGTGCCACCGTCAAGACCAGCATCATCCTGAACGAGCAGGATCTCCTGCGTGTCGGCGGAGAATTCCAGAATTATCGCCTCGACGACTGGTGGCCGACCGTGGTCGGCAGCGCGGGAATGGGACCCAATCCTTTCTGGAACATCAACAGCGGCAAGCGCGACCGCACGGCACTGTTCGGCGAATGGGAAAAGAACCTGAACACGCGATGGATGACGCTGCTCGGCCTGCGCTACGAACGGGTGAACACCAACGCCGGAATGGTTCACGGCTATAACCTGGCCACATTCCCGACCAGCGTCGTCGGCATGGACATGATGAACCAGAAACGCGATGCGTCCGCCTTCAACAACCTGAACCGCGACAAGGCCGACAACAACTGGGACATGAGCGCCCTGGCGCGTTATACGCCGGACGACACGAAGGATATCGAATTCGGCTTTGCCCGCAAGGTGCGTTCGCCGAACCTCTATGAACGCTACACCTGGTCCACCGCGAACATGATGTCGATCATGAACAACTTCGTCGGCGATGGCAACGGTTATATCGGCGATACCAACCTGAAACCGGAAAAAGCGCACACACTTTCGGCAACCTTCGACTGGCATGCTGCTGATCGGAATTGGGAGTTCAAGGCCACGCCCTATTACACACAAGTTACCGATTACATCGATGCCGTACAATGGAACGGCACGACCAATGCTGTGCGAACCCCATTGCTAACAAACCAGTTCGTGGTTTTGCGTTACACGAACCAGTCGGCACGGCTCTATGGCCTCGATCTCTCCGGCCACATACCACTGGCCAAGACTGGCGTGGGTGAACTCGGTCTCAAGGGCCTGCTTACCTACACCAATGGCAAGAATAACGACACGGGTGATGACCTCTACAACATCATGCCGCTCAACGCCAAGCTCACGTTGACGCAGAAGCTCGGGGGCTGGGATAACGCCATCGAGCTGGTGGCCGCGATGACCAAAGACAAGCTCTCCGATATGCGTAACGAAATCAGGACGCCGGGCTACGGTCTCGTCAATCTGCGAGCGAGCCATTCCTGGAAGCAGGTGCGCGTTGATTTCGGTGTCGAAAACCTGTTCGACAGGCTCTATTCCCTGCCGCTCGGCGGTGCCTATGCCGGGCAGGGGACAACTATGATGATCAGCCCAGCCGACATGCCCTGGGGCATTCCGGTTCCGGGCGCGGGGCGTTCGCTTTACCTCGGTGCAACCTTGAAGTTCTAGCAGAAGCTTTTTCGTAGGGGATACGCGTGACGGCGTATCCCCGCCTTATCCAACGACCAACGAACTGGCTAACCAAGGTCATCTGAAGCCGCCATCAGCACGCGACCGCGATTCCTGAAACGCAGCTTATTTATTGCCAAACCAGCGGCATCAACAGCAGCCCGCACGCCGACAGCGACGACAGCGCGATCAGCATCAACCATAGATTCCTGCGCCGCTGCTGCGCCACCAGTTCGCGCAGGACTGCTTCGGCCTGCGCGCCGGATGGTTCACTCAAGCGCTGGTGTAATAGCCTCGGAAGCTGGGGCAGCAGGGTGGCGTAGTTCGGCGCTTCGCGGCGCATCGCTTTGAGGAAGCCGCGCCAACCCACCTGCTCGCTCATCCAGCGTTCCAGCCAGGGTTTGGCGGTTTTCCACAAATCCAGCTCGGGGTCGAGTTGCAGCCCCAAGCCTTCTATATTGAGCAGCGTTTTTTGCAGCAGCACGAGCTGCGGCTGGACTTCGATGCCGAACCGCCGCGAGGTCTGGAACAGGCGCAGCAGCACGCGCCCGAAGGAAACTTCGCGCAGCGGCTTGTCGAAGATCGGCTCGCATACCGCGCGGATGGCCGCTTCCAGCTCGTCCACCCGGGTGTTGGCGGGCGCCCAGCCGCATTCGATGTGCGCTTCCGCCACCCGCTTGTAGTCGCGCTGGAAAAAAGCGATAAAGTTCTGCGCGAGGTAGTGTTTGTCGTTATCGGTGAGCGTCCCCATGATGCCGAAATCCAGCGCGATGTAGCGCCCGTCCGTTGCCACTTGCACGTTGCCGGGGTGCATGTCGGCATGGAAAAATCCATCGCGGAACACCTGCGTATAAAAAATCTCCACACCATTGGCAGCCAGCTTCGGGATGTCTATGCCCAGCGCGCGCAGCGTATCCACGCGGCTCACGGGGATGCCGTTCATGCGCTCCATCACCATCACTTCGGAGGTACACCAGTCCCAGTACACTTCCGGTACGACCAGCAAGCCGGAATCGGCAAAATTGCGCTTGAGCTGGCTGGCGCAGGCGGCTTCGCGCATCAGGTCCAGCTCGTCGTGCAAATATTTCTTGAACTCTTCCACCACCAGGCGCGGCTTAAGCCGCTTGCCGTCCTCCCACCAGTTTTCGACCAGGCCGGCGCAAATATCGAGCAGCGCGACATCGTGGGCGATGACGCCGGTGATACCGGGGCGCAGGATTTTTACCGCCGCCTCGCGCCCGTCAGGCAGCACGGCGAAATGCACCTGCGCCACCGAAGCGCTGGCTATCGGCGTTTCGTCGAAGCTGCGGAACACCTCGGGCAGTTTCTTTTTATAGACCGTTTCCAGCAACGCGACCGCCTGCGCGGAGGGAAACGGCGGCACCTGGTCTTGCAGTTTGGCGAGTTCGTCGGCGAGGTCGGCGGGCATCAGGTCGCGCCGCGTCGAGAGCAGTTGCCCGAACTTGACGAATATCGGGCCCAGATTCTCCAGCGCGAGGCGCAATCTTTCCGCGCGCGGTGCGGACGTGTTGCGGAAAAATAACAGGAAATTGAGCGGGGCCAGCAGCCAGCGGGTGCGCGCGTGCGCGAGCAGGAACTCGTCCAGCCCGAAGCGCAGCACCACAAAGATTATTTTCAGCAGGCGTAGCAGTCGCATCACTTGGAGCGGGAGCGAGTCAAGCCGTTGAGCTTATAAAACAGCAGCCACGCGCGGACACGAATCAACGCGGATGAAGCAAATGAAACGCTCCGAGGCCCATTGCACGAACATAACTACGCGATCTGCTGGATGCCAGATAGCAGCCACACCGATTTTTCGTCGCGCAGATTTTTCTGCACATGCCACACTTCGTCGAAATTTTCCGGGGTGCGGTTGTTTTCACGCAACTGGCCGCTCATGCGCACGCTGGCGACAGAGTGACCGTTATCCGCGACCACTTCCAGCAACGCGGCGTTGATCGCCACCACGTCGGTTTTCTGCGGTGCGCTGTCGCGCTCGCCCATTTGCATGGAGATTTCGGCGAACATTTCCGGCGTGGTGTATTCGCGGATGTCATCCAGATCTTTGCGGTCATTCGCCGCCTGCAAGCGGATGAACGTGGTTTTGGCACTACGCAAAAATGCCTCTACCGGAAAATCGGCGGGGATATTCCCGCTTGCTGCCGGTGCCACGTCAGCGGCTGCGCCGCCTCCGAGCGGCTGCTGTGCGGGTGCTGGCTGCGGGAGGTAAGGAGCACCGCTACCGGCATATTGCACGGCGGGCTGTGCCTGCGGCTTGCGGAATCTGGCTATCAGGAACATGACCAACCCTACCGCCAGCAGCGCCATCAGGATACCGCCCATCGCTCCACCCAAGCCGCTACCCGCAAACAGCGCGCCCAGCCCGGCGCCGATCGCCAGACCCGCTAAAGGGCCGAGCCACTTGTTGCCCTGCGGAGTGGCGGAAGCAGGGTTGGGTGCAGTCTGCGACGGCACCGCGTTTGGTGCGGCAGGAGCGGGTGCTTTCTGGATTTGCTGCGAGCTCATGTCGCGCTGCTTGCCGATGCTGCCACCGCCACCAAAGCGCTTGGCCTCGGCATTTGCCGCAAACAGCGAAAGACAGGTCAGGGTGACAGCCAAAATTTTCAGGAAATTTTTCATGGTATTCCTCGTGTGCGGTTAATATGATTCAGGGTGGGTAGAGTATAACACCGGCGTGATTTCCGGATGATTCCGACAAAAAAGGCTTGCGCCGCTGCAAGCCTTTTTTGCTGCTGCATCAAGCTATTTTCCGGAGCGTAACGCCTCGATGCGTTCGTCCAGCGGCGGGTGGGTCATGAACAGTTTGGAAAAGCCGCCGCCGCCCGAAATGCCAAAAGCGGCGATTTTTTCCGGAAGGGTGGCTTGTTCGTGGTTAACCTTCAGCCGCTCCAGTGCAGCGATCATTTTATTGCGCCCGGCCAGGCTGGCACCGCCCGCATCTGCCCGAAATTCGCGTTGGCGCGAGAACCACATAACAATGACGCTGGCCAGCACGCCCAGCACCACCTGCGCCACCATTTCTGCGACGAAGGCGCCGATGCCGCGCCCGTTGCGCCCGTCGTTCTTGAGCAGCACGCGATCCACGAGGATGCCGAACAGTTTGGCAAAAAAGATCACGAAGGTGTTCACCACGCCCTGGATCAGCGCCAGCGTCACCATGTCGCCGTTGGCGACGTGGCTGACTTCGTGGGCCAGCACGGCTTCCGCTTCGTCGCGGCTCATATTGCGCAGCAGCCCGGTACTTACCGCCACCAGCGCGGCATTCCGGTTCCAGCCGGTGGCAAAAGCGTTCACGTCAGGGGCATCATAAATCGCCACTTCCGGCATACCGATACCCGCCGCGCTTGCCTGCCTGCGCACGGTTTCCACCAGCCAGCGCTCGGTCGGGTCAATCGGGTCGCTGATGGCATGGGCGCCCACCATGCGTTTCGCCGACCATTTGGACATGAACAATGAAACCAGCGAACCGGCAAACCCCATCACCACCGACATGACCAGCAGTGCGTTGAAGTTGATGGCGCCACCCTGATCCAGCACCCGATCCACGCCGAGCAGGCGCAGGGAAATATTGATGACAACCAGCACAGCCAGGTTGGTCAGTATGAAAAGGAATATCCGTTTCATTAACAGCTTCTCCTAAAAGCACGACACAGAAATCGCGGCGCACAGTTTAACACCGTTGCCGCACCGGTTTGAATATGGGGGGGTTGCGTTGCTTTTCAACACTGGAAACTGCGCGGTCTTTAGCATCCAAGTTGACCGGGGTCAACGGTGTCGGCAAATTTAAGGCCAAGGTGCGCCGGAAAAAGCGGATATTTCAGCCAGTTTGGCGGCAAGTCAGTTGAAGATTTTCGGCTGGCGTTTCAGGCGCGCAAAATCGTGGGTGGACAGGATGTTTTCCAGAAAGGATTGGTTGCGCCGGATGGCCTCTTCCCAAGGATTCTTGCCACCAGTGTGCAGTTCAAGCAGGTGATATTCACCAAAAAACTCTTCCTCCAGTCGCTGGTGGAGAATTTTTGAAACAAAACCGGGCGTCATGGCCAACAACGTTTCTTTGTCTGGGTAGGGGCTGCCAGTCTTGCCGGCCAAGCCGAAGGCGCTGAACTCCACAAACAGAAAATCCCGGCATTTTTCCAGATAGCAGCGATCCGAGAACTGGCTCAATAAATCGGCCGTTGCTACCATGCCGGCAAGTTTTTTATCAGGGATGCTCCATGAGCTTGGCATGGTAAATATGAGCTTGGTTGCCATTATCAGCCTGGATTTTTCTGCAAGATGGGCCAGTTTTGTCCGCAGCAGATAGTCGCCCATGAACTCGACACCGCGTTCCTCGTGAACTGGCGTCAGCGCAGCCCCAAACAGATGCCCCTCCGATTCACGCCTCAACAGCCCGATATCGTGGAACAAGGCCAGAAGCACCGCCAGCGAAGCGCGATCTCCATCAATCTGTTCGGGGCTATCAGAAGCCAAGGATTTGGAGTGCCCGTCCAGCAGGCGCGCCGTGGTCAAACCGGCTTCGAGAGCGTGGCGCAAGTCATGGTAAAGCGTATCGCTGCTGAGCAGCCCGGGGTAATCGCCGCGATATGCGCTCACCAGATCTCGAATCGCATCGGAAAGCAAAGAAC
This sequence comes from Gallionellaceae bacterium, assembly GCA_008080515.1. Lineage (GTDB taxonomy): Bacteria > Pseudomonadota > Gammaproteobacteria > Burkholderiales > Gallionellaceae > VIKH01. The sequence goes on from VIKH01000001.1 coordinate 35,592, forward strand.
CGTGGTATTCGCTGCCGTAGATCGAGTTCAGGATAGACCGGATGGTGCTTTCAACCGCTACCGGATCATCGAGATAAACCTCACCTGTGGGATCCAGTTGAGCCCAGCGGTCATCCTGCTTGTCAAGGCCATTCGTATTGGTCACAGGAATTGCAGTTACGCCCAAATGTCGAACGTGTCGTTATCATTTAATGCCGCCATATTGGGCGAGTTGCGCCAGAACTGCAAGTATTTCCATGAGCTGGTTTGGCGGGGTCACATGATGGCCGAACGGGGGATTAATACTTCACCCTGCCAGATCATTAGCCCGTAAAACCCCGGCGGGATGCCGGAGTTATTTGATGGTCGTTTGAGGTATGACGATTTTTTGCGCGCCACGAACTGCACCGATAGCGAATATCACCGCACCCAGCACGATCAACAGAAGAAACTCGTAGGCAGGCACGCCACCGCGCAAAGTCAACAGGCTGTCCATGACACCCAGCGCCATGATAATGAAACCGAATATCTTGGTTTTTACGCCCCGTCGGGTAGGCGGCAGCTCGTCTACGCTGTCACCCTGCGTGACCATCAGGCGGCCTTGTTGCCCGCGCTACGAGCCCACCACAGCAATCCGCCCGCAAACAGCGCCGCGATCACCAGCGCGGTCACCAGCGGCTTGGAGCCGGTTGCCGGTTTCAGCAACAGCCAGTACCAGGTCGTCATGGTGTGCTTGGAGCCTTTTTCGCTGTTGTTGCTGCCATCCCAAGCGGCAAACGCGACCGGGATGAACTTGCCCTCAACAAACTGCATGTCCTTGTCGGTGCTGGCCGTAGTGAGCGGGCGCACCATCAGCACCTTCCAGGTTCCATCGCTATAGCTCGACTTGGCCGTGAGTCCGGCGCTTGCCGCTTCGCGCTTCTCGATATCCTTGAAGCCTTTGCTGTTAAGTATGCCGACGGTTTCTGGCGCATCCTTGCCGCCGCTTTTCCAGTGCCAGACATTCACCGGGTGCGCCGCATCGCCCATGCCAAAGTAAGGTTTCTGCATTTCGGAAGGGATGGTGACAGGCAACTGCACCGCGACACCGTCTTGCTCGATCGGGGTATCGGCGAGCTTTCCTGCGCTGTCGTCCCCCGGGGTGCTTTTAGTGCGGTCATCCCACTCCAGCAGCATCGCCACCGCCTTGTCGTTATACATGGCACGCACCGTGATGGTGTCGCTGGAGGGCAGGAAGTAGCGCTCTTTGCCGATAATCTGTGGAACCATGTAGAACGTGGTGGCCTCGGATTTCTCCCAGCGTGCATCGTCGGTAGCGGAAGGCAATTCCCCCTCAACCTTGCTTACTTTGACGACGGTGTTGTCGGCGCTGACTTTCTGGCCAGTCTGGGCCAGGGATGCCACATAGTTGGCGACGTGCCAGCGTTCTTCTATGGAGAGCTTCTTTTTGCTCTTGGGGTCGGCGAAGGACGGCATCTCGGTGCCGGCAATGCCGGTGGAAATGCGCGAAAAAATATCTTTCGGCTCTGCGCTGCCACGGTAGGTCCAGGGTTTGGTCAAGTTGCGCGGCCAGGTGCGTTCGCCGGCCTCGCCTTTAAGCCGCTTGGAGGCACTGCCCTTGCCGCTCTTGCCGTGGCATTCCACGCAACGATCCCCTTCCTCGAACAGCTTTTTGCCTTTCTCGATACTCTCGGCGGAACTTGAGATCTGTGTACCAAAATCCACCTGCTTGGCGGGCGGCTTTTCGTAGCTGGCGAATTTTTTGACATAGGCGACCAAGTCCCACATGTCTTGCTCTGTAAGGATGTCGCTCCAGCCCGGCATCGCCGTTCCCGGCATGCCATCGCGTATCATGCGGAAGATGTCGTCGTCGTTGGGTGTCAGGTCTTCAAAATCCGAAGTGCGGATTTTGTAGTTGCCCGAAGTGAAGTCGCGCGGCGGCGGATTGAGATGATCCTTGGCCGCACCTTTGCCATCGCCCTCATCGCCGTGGCACCAGGTGCAACGCATGTCATAAATTACCTTGCCCTTTTCCGCCGTTCCGGGTTTTGCCATCGCCGGTCCGACCGCAAATAGCGCGGAGCAAAGCGCCAGCAACGCGAATTTGTTAGCCATTGTTTTTCCTAAACGCCGATTATTCATGTGACCACGACCTCGGTTGTCTGCCGGTATAGTTGTACAGGAACAGGATCACTTTCCAAATTTCATCTTCCGTCAGAAATTCCTGCCAGACCGGCATGGACGAAATCCACGGCGCCGCCTCGGCGGGCAGGCCCGGGCCGCCGGTGGCGATGCGCCAGAACAGGAAGGATTCCTGCAACTGCGCGATGGTGCCCACGTCCTGGAAGTTGAGCGGGGTGGGGTTCAATCCCGAGGCATAAGGCCCCTTGCCGTCCAGCTTGTCGCCGTGGCAATACTGGCAGTTCTTGATGTAAACATCGCCGCCCTCTTTCACCAGCGCCTTGAACTTGGCCGGGTCTTCCTTCTCGAACTTGCGGTAAGGGTTCTCCAGCGTGGCCAGGTTGTAGCTTTTGCCGTAAGCCTTGAACTTGTTGGGTGGCGCGGGATGGATGGTGCGCAGCTCCACCGGCGCCTCGAAGCTGGGCAACATGCTGGAGTATGTGTAATAGCCGGCCAGCAATGGCACGATCACGAACACCACGTTGCGCACCATCTTCCTGGACGGGTCTTCCACCAGAGCCTTGATCGGTCCCGCCAGTTCCTGCGCACCCTCCTCGGTGAAGGTAAACACCATCACCACGCCCGCCACCACGAACACCATGTACATGGTGAGCAGGCTCTTGGGAATAAGCTGGCCCAGCAACACGTCAAACAGCAGGATGAAGCTGAAATATGCCCCGGCTATCACCAGCACCATTTGCAACAGGCGGGGAATGACTCTTTTCGGTGTCGCGCTCATTTTTTCAACCCCGCCATGTAGTTCAGCAGCATCTCCAACTCCTTGGCTTTCATTTGCTCGCCATAGTTCTTGGGCATCATCCCGGCGTTAAACCCCTTGGCGACCACCGCATCCGGATCCAGCATCGCTTGCCGCAAATATTCCTTGTTGCGCGTTGCGCCGATCTTGGTAAGGTCTGGCCCCATCTCTCCGGTTTGGCCGGCAATCTTATGGCAACCACCGCAGCCATACTTGGTCACGACTGCGTCAGGTGTGGTCAGCGGAGCTTCCTCGGCCTTGGCGGCACCTTCGGTCGGAGGCGCCATCTTGGGAATTTCCACCGTCACTTCGCTGCCGCTCGAATCCTGCAGATAGGCGATGACCGCTTTGGTCTCGACCTCGTTGAACCCGATACCGCCGCCGGTCACATCCGGCATCGGGCTTTCGGTATCGTTGGTGCCCGCTTTGCCGAATCCGGATACCACGAAAGCCGACGGCTTAACCAGCGACTCCATCAGGTATTCCTCGACCGTTTTGGCGGTGCCCTTGTAACGCGCATCCTTCAGGCGCTCTGCCGAAACGGTACCGATTTTGTCCAGCATCGGCGCGCGGCCCAGCGAGTTGTGGCACAAGGTGCAGGTGCCCTTGCCGTCGTAGTTTTTCTTGCCCAGCGCGATAAACTGCTCCATGGTCATGGCACCGAGATCCACCTTTTCTTCGACGGGTGGGTCAGCCGGTTTGATCTGTGGGATGCCGAAGTTGGAAAATCCCCAGAACCCGCTGATCACCAGCAGGCTAAAGGCGACAACCTTGAGAAAATTGGTCATGCCTGCTGCTCCTTCCAGTAACCCTTGGCAACGACGTGCCGCCCGCTGATCGTACTCAACCAGAATACGAAAATCACCATCGCCATGAACATGATCGTCCCAACCGAAACGACGCTGGCCACATAACCCAGCCCAGGCGTAAAGGCGTCAGGCGAACCGTCGCGGAAGATGTTGGAAATGTGCCAGTGCTGGCGGATGCCGGAGCGCACGTAACCCATCAGGCCCATCAGCCAGGTAAAGGACACCGCCAGCAGGAACAGCGCGTACTGGGAACGGGGAGGCATACGCCCCCAGTGCAACGGCGCTACATCTTTCGCCCCCTTGTACATGAACGCATCTATCACCACGCTGATGATGATGATGACCAGCGTAGTCAACACTTGGGGGACGGAGGCTGCCACCTTGTACACGGTGTTGGTGAAATAGCCGTGGTAGACCCCCAGGATCGTGATGTTGATGAGACCAGCGGTAAACAGCGCGATCTGCGCCGCGTTACCTGCTGATGCCCACGATACGGTAGCGATTTTATTGGCGCGTCGGTAGAACATGAAGCTCAAGAAGGTAAACACCAGCAAATAGTTCACCGCCGTATTTTTCGCCGGCATGATACCCAATACACCGAGGTACTTGTGATATGGCCCGCCCAGATCCTTGAGCTCGGAGTTGGTAAGCACCAGCGTATGCGGCGTGAACCACACCAGGAACGCGATCACCAGCACGAAGGCGATATATTTGATTCTGGGGTTGTAGCGGTAAGCGCCTTCGCTGCGCCCCATGCCGCACCACAGGTAATAGTTGGCCGACAGGAACAGCGCGCCGATCAGCACCGCCTGGATGATGAAAATCCATGCGAACACGCCGCCCATCAGGGTGATGCCCATTTGCTGGCTGTAGGCATACATTTCGGCGGTGAGGTAATAACCGGCGAAAGGCAGCGGCAGCAGCGCGGCAATGGCGATAAAGTTGGCGTTGTAGCCCATCCAGTCGTAGTGGGCGCGCTCTTCCTTCTTCTGCGCGCTGAGGAACTTGAACGCGGCATACGCGCCCACGACCGAGCCGCCATATGCCACGTTGGCGACTACGCGGTGGATGTTGATCGGGTTCCACAGGAAGTTGTGGATCGCCGCCCAGGTGTCGCCGTTGAATACGCCCGCTGCGTCCACCGCTGCGGGGCTCATCATGAAGGTGGTCCAGGCGTTAGCCAGGAACATGAGCTGGAGACCGACCGCATTGAGCAACAGCCCCAAGGTGAGGTGTACCCACTTCCTGTTTCCGCCCTGCAGCCAGTGCCAGCCGTAATAGTACATATACAGGACTGCGCTTTCAGCGAAGAACAGCAGCGCGTACGCCCACATGCTTCCCTTGAAAATCAAGGCCATGTATTTGAACAAATCGGGGTAGAACAGAATCATGCAGAAAGCCAGCAGGCCGCCCAGAATGGCGGTCAACGAATAAGCGGTGATGCTGACCTTGATAAACTCGTAGGCCATGTTGTCGTAGCGCTCATCGCGTGTCGCCATACCGATCACTTCGATGATGAACACAAACATGGGAACCGCTACCACGAAGGCGCCGAACCACAGATGCAACTGGGCCACCAGCCAGATTGCCACCCTGGAATTCACGCCAGGAATCGTGGGGTAGTCGGATGCCGTAAGTTTGGGCGCAGGGGGAAAAACCACCGCTTTGGCGGCAGGTGCTGCGGGATTTGCCGGAGCGGCGGCAGCGGCTGCCGGAGCGGTCGCCGTAGCAGGGGCGGCAGCAGCCGATGTGGCGGCGGTCGGCTCGGATGCATTCGCTTCAGGTGCAAAAGCGGACAGCATGAACATGGCCGCCATAGCCAGCACAAATGCCCCGCAAAAATTTCTTATATTCTGTGTTAGCAAGATTGACTCCTGTTTATGCGCGCACGGGCGTTACCAGCAGGGGAATACCCTTGATGGGAACGCAAACCCTTAATGGTGATATATCAGCGTCAACCCCTGGAGTTTCATCATGGTGAAATCCAGGGCAAGAAATACGAGGCCAAACACAACAAATGCGCCGACGAACGGCAACAGATAAGCTTTCATGTCGTTACGCCCTCAAGAACCACACAAAAAAGGCGGTTGTTGCAACCAGAACCGCGACAAAGAACGCAGGTCCCAACCACGGGTATTTTGATTCCCCGCACTCGTGTGTTTCGCATTTATCAGCAGCCATGTCCTGCCCTTCCTTCATCTTTCGACGGCTCGACGCCGGTTAAAAATCTTCCCGGAAAGAGAAGATTCTCTTTCCGGGCACATCTTGCCGAATTACAAAACGTAGTAATACAGGATGAGGCAGACGAAAACGACGTTTACCAGCATCCCGGAAAAAATGACGCCATCGGCAAGATATTTTTTGCTCAAAAGCTTCATGGGATCCACTTATTTGCCCTTGCAGTTGCACATCTTGCGGATGTAGACCAGCAAGCCATCCACTTCGGCAGCCGTCAGGGTTGCGCCCCAGGGCGGCATCAGCGGCGATTTGCTGATGGAGGGCCCGCCGTCCTTGATTACGCCCCGGATGTCGTCGTCGGAGCGCTTTGCCATATCTGTTGTATTGGTGAAATCGCGCGGATCGGTGGCAAAATCCTTGGTGACGTTGATGCCTTTGCCATCACCTTTTTCGCCGTGGCACTGGGCGCAATAAAAATCAAACACCTGCTTGGTATCCGCAGCCTGCGCCGCACCGCCCGCACTCAAAGCCAAACCAAGCGCCACGGCAGCCGTCATTACAATTCTCGACATGATTCTATCTCCGTTAATTTCGTCTGGTTTATTCGAAAGTGGCTACATATGCCGCCACAGCTTCCAAGTCCTTCGGATTGAGCACGCTGCCGAAGTCCGGCATGTCTCGAACCGGCTTGAAGTGTTTGATGTTCGCCAAGTAGGCGTAAACCCAGTCCGGGTTCAACCTTTTTGCGGCACCAACCAAGCTCGGCCCGCTTAACCCGCCACCCTTTTCGGTTGCATGGCATCCGCCGCAAGGCATTTTTTTGTTGAAGATTTGCTTGGCTTGCGGGGTCGCGGCGGGCTTGATTACCCCCGCCTTGACTTCAGGTGACGTCAGCCCCATCAAGTAATCGGTAAGCGCCGCCGCATCACCGGCTGACGACTTCGGGTGGTCACCCTTGTTCTTGTCGGTGAGCGAGTTGTATTTCAGCGGGCGGATCGGCTTGGGGTCCTGCAACCATGCCCCGAGCCAGGCCTTTTGAAACTTGCTGCCCGCATACCACAGTTCCGGGCCTTTCTTGGCCAACTGATCGGCAATCGTTTTCTCCTTGGCCGGGCCATCGGTGTAATGACAACTGGCGCAGCTTTTCTTGAAAATTGCATCTCCGCCAGCCGCGTAGCTGGGCGCTGTCGCCATAACCAGCATGGCCGCACCAATGGAAACAGTAACTGCAAGCAGTTTCATAATCGCCTTCCTTTCTATGGATTCAAAAAATGTTTTGGGAACTGCAACTAACTTGGATTTATTATTTTTTGCTTTATATTTATTTGGTTAATGCTTACAGAGGCAACCCGCTTTTTGCCCCCTTGTTAAGCTGCACTCTCGGCTATGGGTTAACCCTAGCCGCTTTATGGCCGCGAAATATAGCATAAGCCCCCTCCATCTTGTTGATGTAGGTCAATTAGCGGGCTATTGGAAAAGCTGGCACCTTCTCGCAGCGTGCGCGCCGAAAAATAACCGGCTCGCGCTGTTGGCATTTCTGTCTCCCGCCAGAACGGCAACCTGCCGCCGACCGCGAATGTGCCGATGCGGTGGCTGAAACGGGTGCTTTGCAACACGATTGGCCCGTCAAAAACAGTATTGGCTATTGGTGCCAGATCATTTAGAGCCAGCCCTCCGGAACATGCTGCAGGTCACCCGGCCCGTCAATATCGTGCAACAGCGGGCCAACCCCCAGCGACCAACCCAAGCGATGAACGCGCTCTATGGTCTCGCGCGCCACGCTCTCCGAGCCCCAAGAAATGCCGCAGAACAAATGCGAGTGAAATTTTGCAAGCCCCAGCAATACATATCCGCCATCGGCGGCGGGGTAAATGACGGCATCCTTCTGCTTGAGCGCCGCAGCTGCATCGCGCAACAGCGCCGCGCTCATTTCGGCGCAATCGGTGCCGATCAGCAACACGGGTTCTCCCTGCCCGATCAGGCGCTGCGCGGCGCGGGCAAGGCGCTCGCCGAGGTCGCCGCTCCCCTGATCCGTGATTTCTATCCCTGGGCCGATTTCCGTGCCAACCCACTCGGGTGCAGTGATTTCCGGCGTTATGCGCAACTCTGTCTGGCCGATCGCTGCTTCAGCCGCGCATGACAAGGCGTGTTGCAACATCCGGTGCGCGAGCTTCGCCGCACCTTCCGGCCCGAGAGCCGGTATCAGCCGCGTCTTGGCAAACCCTGCCCGGGGTGCCTTGGCAAAAATAATGATTCTGGTCATCTGTATAACCTGGCAAGCTCGCTGGCGGGCACCCCGCGCCAATACAGCCAGCGCAAGCGCCACATCAGCCAGATCGTTTCCCATACCCCCCGCGTTTCCCAGCGCCGCCCGGAAGTGGTCACTCGCTCTAACAAGCAGACTGGCCTGGACAACGCCAGCAATCGTTTGGACAGCTCGATATCCTCCATCAGGGGTTGCTCCGGAAAACCGCCTGCCGCATCGAAAGCGGGGCGCGCCACAAACATGGCCTGATCGCCGGTGGCGATGCCGGTGAGGCGCGAGCGCCAGTTCATCAGAGCAGCGATCACCCGCAACATGAAATGGCTGCCTTGGATGCGCACATCAAAACGCCCCCACATATTTTCGGGGCGGCGCCCGTTACGCCGGGTGGCGGCCTCGATTGCCTGCTCTGCGGAAGGGGGCAGCCGCGTGTCGGCGTGCAAAAACAGCAGGACATCGCCGCTGGCAGCTGTCGCGCCCGCGTTCATTTGCCGCGCCCTCCCGCGCCCGGCACAAACCAGCCGCACGCCCGCACCTGAAACAAGCTGCTGCGAGCCATCCTCACTCCCGCCATCTGCCACGATCACTTCTGCGCCGATCGCATACAGCGGTACGAGATGCTCCAGCAAACCCGGCAACTCACCGGCTTCGTTCAGCACCGGGATAATGACCGAAAGCCGCATATCCTCAAGCGCGCCGCCGCCGAAGCGCTTGCCCGGCCCGCCTGGCCGCCAGGGGAAACGCGCCCAGCAAGGCGAATGACAGCAGCACCTCCGGCGCAAGGATGCCGGACAGGCTGTCAACGCGCCCCAGTTGCGTGCCCGCATTCACATATACCAGCGTGCCCGGCAACATACCGATCTGGCTGACCCAATAGAAGGTAACGGTGCGCACAGGCGTCAAGCCCATCAGCAGGTTGATCAGGAAAAACGGAAATACCGGCACGAGGCGCAGCATGAAAAGGTAAAAGGCACCCTCCCGCACCATACCTTCATTGACCCCTTTCAGCCTGTCGCCGAAACGTTGCTGCACCATGTCGCGCAGCAGGTAGCGCGAAGCCAGGAAAGCGAGCGTTGCGCCGATGGTGGACGCAAAAGACACCAGCAGCACGCCGCCCCAGAAGCCGAACAATGCGCCTATCGCCAGGGACATGACCGTGGCGCCCGGCAACGACAGCGCGACGACGCCAACATAGATCAAGAATGCTGCCAAAGCGGTCAGCCAGGGCGACTGCGCCCGCATGGCCGCAAACTGTCCCTGGCTCTCCTTGAGCGACTCCAGCGTCAGGTAGCGATCAAACCCCGTGCCGAAAAACAGGGCAACCACCCCGACCGCCAGCAAGATAACCACCGTTTTTCTCATCTCATTCCAGCTTTATTTGAAGGCAAACAAGACGGCGGCAACGAGCGAACAAAACAAGTGGCACAGCGAGGGGTGAGCGATGAAGCCAACGAAGTCTCACCGGTAAATGGAACGGTTCAGCCGTGCAGCGCGCCGCCGCAACTGCTGCCCTGGCCGGCCGTGCAACCGTAGCAGTGATCGGCGACCCGGACGATATTGCCTTCCAGGCCGGAATGCAGCAGATCGCGCAAGTGCGGGCGGCCCTTCCCCGGCAGAGCCAGCCCAAGCTGCTGGTTGAAATCGCAGTCGTAAAGATAGCCCTGCCAATCGGCGCTCACCAGATTACGGCACATCACGTTGCCGAGGTTGGCGGCGGAAAAGCTTCCCTTCAGCAGGCGCAGGTAATCGTTGAACTGCCCCCCGGAAACCAACGCACTGCCGAAGCGCTGAATCGGCATGTTGGTCATCACGTACAGCCGGTTGAACACGATGCGAAAGCGCTCGAATAATTCTCGCTTGTAATCCGCCTGCAGCGCAACTTGATCGGATGGCAGCGCCGGGCCTGACGGGTTGTAGACCAGATGCAGGGCAAGGCCGCTGCCTTCCTGCCCGTAGCCCAGCGCATTGAGCAGTTTGAGCGCCGCGATGCTTTTGTCGAACACGCCTTCCCCGCGCTGTTTGTCCACATTGGCGGAGGTGTAGCACGGCAGCGACGCCACGATTTCCACCCGGTGGTCGGCCAGAAATTCGGCGAGGCCGCCTTGCCCCGGCTCGAACAGGATAGTCAGGTTGCAGCGGTCAATCACATGCGCGCCCAGCACGGTAGCCTTGACCACCAATTCGCGGAATCCGGGATGCAGTTCCGGGGTGCCTCCAGTCAGGTCGAGCGTTCCGATGCGGCGCGCTTCCAGCACGCGCGGAACCAGCCCGATCACATCCCCGCCCATGATTTCGGTGCGGTTGGGGCCGGCGTTGACGTGGCAATGCTGGCAGGACTGGTTGCACCGGTAACCCAGATTCACCTGCAAAATGTCCAGTTGACCCCGATACGGCGCGGGAAATCCGGAGTCCTGAAGCAAGGGCAGGGTAGCGAGCATAATGTTGTTCTCCGGCAGTAGCGGTCGGCCCGCATTTTAACCCGCTCCGCGACAAATCGCTCCGACAGTTCCGGCGGGTCGGCAAAAAGCGCGCGCTGGATTTTCCGGGCCGGACAGCGGGTTCCCAACGGCCCGCTGCACGCGCTGTCACGCGCGTTTCGTGGTATCTTGCACGAGCCCGACGCACGCACCGACCCCCTAAAACATGAGCCTGTTTTCCCTGATTGCCGCCTTGCTGCTCGAGCAATTGCACCCTCTTGCTTCGCGCGCATTCCCGCATTCCTGGCTGAATGGTTACACGCAATTTTTTCAGCACCATTTCAACGCTGGGGAACGCAAACAAGGCCAGCTCGCGTGGCTGATCGCGGTGCTGCTGCCGCTATCCGCGTCAGCCGCGCTGTATTGGCTGCTGTACCGCGCCCACCCGGTGTTCGCTTGGGCGTTTTGTGTGCTGGTGTTGTACGTTACCCTGGGGTTTCGCCAGTTCAGCCACTACTTTACCGACATTCATCAAGCGCTGCGCGACGGCGACCTGGAAAAGTCGCGCGCCCTGCTTTCCGGATGGCGCGGTGCGCCAAGCCACGAGTTGAGTCCCGGCGAAGTGGCGCGGGTCGCTATTGAAGAAGCGCTGCTCGCCTCGCATCACCACGTATTTGGCGTGACGGCCTGGTTCGTGATCACCATGTTGCTGGGGCTGGGGCCGTCTGGGGCGGTGCTGTACCGGCTGGCGTTTTTCCTCAATGCGCGCTGGGGAAGGCAAGATGATGCCGACCTTTGTGCGTTCGGCGCGTTCGCACATCAGGCTTACCGCTGGCTAGAATGGTTGCCGTTGCGCTTGACTGCCGCGACCTTCGCCATTGTCGGCGACTTTGAGGATACCGTCTATTGCTGGCGCACCCAGGCGCAAAGCTGGCCTGACCCGGAAGCGGGTATCGTGCTGGCCAGCGGGGCGGGCGCGCTCGGCGTGCGCTTGGGGCAACACATCCCGCAAGGCGGTTTACCGCTGGATCGCCCGGAGATGGGAATCGGCGAAGAAGCCGACGCCGACTTCATGCAAAGCACGGTGGGGCTGGTGTGGCGGGCGCTGGTGTTCTGGATGATTCTGCTGTTATTGCTGGGGCTGGCGAGCCTGGCAGGCGGGTAAGCCAAACTTACATCACATCTTCGCCCCCGTCTGTTTATTGCGATTTTGGCTACCGGCATCCCGCCACTGGTTCAGTGCTCAACAGCAAGGAAAGCTGGTAGCATGAAACGCGCTCCGGAAAACTAAAACCGGTGAAAGATCACAACGACATGACAACACCAGCATTACCCACACAGCCAAAAATCGAGGAATTGGAGAGCATACGGGGATTGGCGGCACTGCTTATAGTCTTTGTCCATATTCCCAAATGGAATCCGATACTAGAGATAGGTATCATCTCTAACGGCTATTTGATGGTCGATCTGTTTTTTGTGCTGTCCGGATTTGTAATGTTTAGCGTTTATTCAAAAAAAATTAAATCAAAGACTGACTTGTTTAGGTTTCAGTTTTTGAGATTTGGTCGGCTATATCCGGTTCACATAGTATTTTTGTTGATATTTTTAGGCATTGAGATATCAAAATATATAGCGGTAGCCAAGCTTGGAACGCCAGATATAAGATCGGTGCCGTTCGGCGAGAACAGTGTTACTGCGTTAATGCAGCAAGTGTTTTTACTGCAAGCGATTGGGCCGACCGGGAACATTTTAACTTTTAACTTTCCAGCCTGGTCTATCAGCGTTGAGTTCTACACCTATCTTTTGTTCGGGTTGACTATCCTTCTGCTCGGTAAAATTAAGAACGCCGTCTTTGGTCTGTTAGCGCTTGTCGCAGTATTGCTGCTAGCGACAAAAACAACATTTGGGTTTGAAGTATTGCTCCGCTGCATTGCCGGTTTTTTTATTGGGTGCCTGTCGGCAGGCTTCATCGATAGAGCGAGGATAAATATTTCAACCTACATGCCGCTCCTGTTTGCCTTTGCGATAATCGCTTTTCTTCAAATAAAAACCACTAACGATTTTGACGTTGCCATTTTCTTTCTAACGGCAGGGCTAATTTTGTCGCTCATGCTATCCGGCGGCGGAATTTTAAAACAAATTCTAAATAACAAAATACTTACCTGGCTGGGCCTGATATCGTATTCCATGTATATGAGCCACGCTCTCGTTTTGTGGATTACTAAAAATATATTCAAGCGGCTTCTCGACATGCCAGAAACGCAAAGAGCGGATGGCAAATGGGTGCTATCTCTTCCGGTACCGGAAGCAATAGCAGGTACTATTTTCACAGTTCTTCTTGTGCTGGCTGTTAGTCAAATAACGTACTCTTTTATCGAAAAGCCGTTAAGAGAAAAATCCCGCCGCTTCGCGTTTAGCAAATTAATGTAGTGTCGCGCTCTTGGCGGCACATATGCGCAATCCTTTTTAGATCGGACTGTGTCAATTTGCACGAGCAAAGCGAAGTAGCAAATTGCCTGACTTTGTTATTGGCCAGGCATGCCGGGTTGAACCCGACCCACACAACGCCCTGGCGGTCCGCATCAACTCCAGATAGCGTGCAACCCTGCGCCGGGCAAGAAATCGCGTAGCGCGCTACTCGCATGCCACCGCTTTCAGTTCGCTGCCTGGAAATTCGCTTTGCAGCTCCACCATTTTTGCGGAGATTTCCGCTTCCGGGTTGCTCAGCGTGAACAGGGCTAGTGTGAGCTTGCCGGCGCGTTCGCCCACCGTGGCGGATTTCACTCCCTTATCGCGTATTTTCTCCAGAAATTTCTGGGCGGCATCCTCGGTTTTAAATACGCCCAAAGAAATGGCGTGCTGCCATTTCCCGGCATCCTGCACAATGAAGTATTCCTCGATGCCGAGAGATTTGAGCTGGGCAACTTTTTTATCGGTCTCTGCGCGGCTTTGCCGGGGCGGGATGTAGACCCAATAACTGCTGTTGCGCTCCACCTGCCGCTGGGTGACCATGGTGCCCAGGTTCAATCCGTCCAGCGCGGCGGCGGCACGCGCGAGATCGCCGCCGGAAAACTCACCCCATTCCAAACACGGTGACGCGGCTGCGGCAGGCACGGCGGCAAGCGACGAAGCCGGGGCAAGCGCGATGTATGCTTGCGGAGCTTTCAGCAGCTTGATTTTTTCCTCGTTGAGCGGCAGGCGGGGTCGCAGATGTGCGCCATCACCCATCAATGCATCGCCCCAGCGCATGAAAACAAGAAAGCCCGCGCAGGCCAGCAGTAATAACCCGAACAGCATCTTCATCACAACCCCGTTTCCCGCCCGATTATATGCAATCCGCGCAGCACCAGATTATCCACCCGCTCCAGAGGCAGATCGAGATGCGGTTGCACCTCTTCCGCCGCGCCGCCGGAAAGCAGGCAGCGTGCGCCGCTTTCACCGAGCAAAGCATATTGCTGCCGGATGGCACCTGCCGTGGCCTGGATCGCGCCGCTATGGATGGCATCGGCGGTATTGCGTGGAAACTCCTGCCATACCCCGGCAGCCGGCTTGAGGATGGCTGCCCCTTCGGACACGCTGCGCCGCATCATGTCAACGCCAGGCAAAATCAGGCCACCGATGAATTCACCCTGTGCCGATAGGGCATCCACCGTGGTCGCGGTGCCGCAGTTCACCACCAGGCAAGCCGCGCGCTCCCGATGCCACGCCGCGACCAGCGCCGCCCAGCGGTCGCTGCCCAACCGGGCTGGCTGATTGTAGCGGTTGCGCACACCGCTTTGTCCGGCTACCGCCACGATGAATTCAAGCGGGCAAGGCCATGGCGCGCACGCGAAGCGGATGCGCTGCTCCGCTTCTTTACCCGCAACGTTGGACGCAACAATTTTGCTCGGCGGCGGCAAGGTCGCAAACGCCTGCAGCAAGGCCGTCGCGTCAGCCTGGCCGACCACGCCTTGCCGCAACCAGCTTTCGCCTTCAACCAGCGCCCACTTGATACGGCTGTTGCCGGAATCAATCAGCAGCATTCACGCCCCCAGTCGCCCTCAAGCTGACCTCACCCACATTGAACTTCCGTATTTCCTGCGCCATTTCCAGTTCGAGCGAGCCGTCTGCGGCCACGCCACGTGCAATACCCGCCACCTTGCTACCGTCTGGCAGCAGCAACCGCACTTGCTGCCCGCGCGCGCCGTGGTAGCTTTCCCATTCTGCGCGCAAGGCGGCAAAACCGTTTCTGGAAAACACCTCCAGTACGCCGCACAGTTCGCGCAATATTGCCGCAAGCAGAAGATTGCGTTCCGGCACGACAGTTATCATTTCCTCCAAACTGGTTGCGGGCTGCCCGATCCGGCTTGTTGGCGTACCGGAGAATGACAGGTTGAGCCCGATGCCGATCACCACCGCGCTTGGCCCCAGCACGTCACCTTGCGCCTCAACCAGGATGCCCGCCAATTTCCCGTGCGCGCCGAGCACGTCATTCGGCCATTTGAGGGTAACACCCTTCACGCCTAACCCGTGCAGCGCACGCACCAGCGCCACACCTACCGCCAGGCTCAAGCCGGACAACGCCGCCAGGCCGCATTCGAAGCGCCACAGCAACGAGAAAGTCAGCGCGTTCCCCAAGCCGGAGCGCCACGCTCGCCCCATGCGCCCGCGCCCGCCGCTTTGCCATTCCGCCGCCAGCACGCTGCCGGATGGTGCGCCGCGCGCGGCTTGCCCCATCAGCAGGGTGTTACTGGAAGTCGCGCTATCGAGTATTTCGATCCGGAAGTGCCTGCCGGTTTCGCCCAGACATTCACCGATGCGCGCAGCATCCAGCCATTGCGGGGGGTTGGCCAAACGGTAGCCGCGACCCCGTACACTGTGCAGGATCAAGCCGTATCCGCCCGCTTCCCGCAATGCGTTGTGTACGCTGGCGCGCGACAATCCCAGCTGCTTCGCCATGGCTTCCCCGGAATGAAATTCACCGTCGGCCAGCAGGCGCAGCAGAATGAAAGTCAGCACTCCCGGTGCGTTCTGTTGCGGCGCGCTCACGGGGGTATTCATTAAAATTCAGTTGCCCGCGAAGCGGTTCTCGCAGGGATATTGCCCAAAGGCAATAACTTGCAATATCACAAAAAACACGAACAAATTCAAAAAAATTTCCCGTGGCCGCGCGATACCTGATGAGTGAGCCGCCATAATCTGACAACCGGTGGATTTATTTGGGGCCATTCGCGTTTTTCGCGGGCCCATTACAGTTTTTGGGTTCATTGCGGTAAGCTGGCCGCCGCATCAATCTTGAATTCCGGATCGAGAAACGCGCGTATTTCCTCTTTGCGTTTCATTGCATCCTGATAACCCAGTTCGATCAGCGCGCGACAGAACTCTTTTTCGAACAACAGATAGCTGACCAGATTGGCCCCGCTGCGCCGCATCGCGCCCATGCTGCGCAGCAGGAGGCGGATAGTCCACGGCAAACGGCTGGCATATCGCTCCGCGATGGCATCTATGGGTTGGCTCGGCTCGATCAGCAGTACGTCAATGTGACGCAAATTGACTGCCTCGCGGGCACCTTCATGCATCATGGAAACGGTGCGGTTGATGCGGCGCAAGCGTTCCAGATCCACTTCCATACTGTCAAGAAAGATGCTGTTCAGCGCGTGGCCGGCGATATGCGCCAGCGACGGATAATCATTCAGTTGCCCGTGCCTGGGCTGCTCCGGACTACCCTGTCCGAGCCCGATTATCAGCACGCGGCTGGCCCCCAGATGCAGAGCGGCGCTGATGGGGGCGATCTGGCGCATCGAGCCATCGCCGAAAAATTCGCGGTGGATATGCACCGCCGGAAACAGAAATGGGATGGCCGAAGAGGCCAGCAAATGGCTGGCATCAATTTTTACCGGAGCGCTACGCCGCCGCGCCCGCTGCCACGGCTGTATGTCTTTTGCGCCCTGGTAGAACGCCACGGAATGCCCCGTACCGTAACCCGAAGCCGTGATGCTGAGCGCATGCAGCAGCCCGGCGTCTATACTTTCCTGGATTTTTTCGCACGGCAGGGTTTTGTTCAGCAAATCAACCAGCGGCGCGTTGTCCAGCAGGGACACCTGGTTTAGCTTGTTGATACCTACGGTGCCCAATATCACACCGATAAACCAGCGGATGCTGTTGCCGAATACCCCAACCGGATCCGCGCGATAAACGTCCCCTACCTGAAAGTTTTTCCAGATATTGCTGAGATATTGCACGCCCTTGCGGAAATTCTGCGCGTTTACCGCCAGCGTGGCCGCATTCAGCGCGCCAGCCGAGGTGCCGCAAATAATGGGAAAGGGGTTGTGTGCGTCGCGCGGCAGTATTCCGGCAATGGCCCTCAACACCCCGATCTGGTAAGCGGCGCGCGCGCCACCGCCGGATAAAATCAAACCCAGTTTAGGCTTCATGCCCCGATGCGCCGGCCTTTCAAGAGATTTCCAGGTCGCTCGGGTCAACTTTGGCCTGTACGCTTTCGAGCGCTTCCAGCAAGGTTTCTTCGGGCAGATCGTTCACTAGCTTGGACAGCAGTTCCGCCGCTTCGGCCGCTTCGCCCGGAAGGTCGCGGCCATCGGTATTGGCTACCAGAGCGGCGGCGGCCCCTACCACTTTCAGCAATTCCGCGCGCTCGCCCATCAATATTTCCATCTCTTCGCGCAACATGGCGGTTTCCTGCTTATTCAACTGGTCAAGCATGTCAGCTCCCATCCGTTAGCTTCTGAAATCCCGGTAGGGTGGATGCGGCCTGCGGCCTTTATCCACCCTGCATTATTTTTGCGTCTGCCAAAATTATACATGGTGTTTCCTCACACCCCTTCCCACACTTTCTGCAAGCGCTTCACCGACACGATCACCGGCGTCTTCAGCTCCTGTGCGAACAGCGACACGCGCAGTTCCTGCAACAGCCAGCCGAAATCTTCCAGCCTGGTGTCGTGCTCGCCCTGCTGCCACCCTTGCAGCCTGCGCTGCCACTGCTGCTGCAAGGGAAGCAATTGCGCCAGTTGCTGGGGGTCGCGCGCGGAATTGGCGCGCAGCTTTTCCAGCCGCACGACGATCGCCTTGAGGTAGCGCGGGATATGCTGCAAGCGCTGGTAGGGGGTCTGCGCGATGAATTCTTTTCCCAGCAGCCAGCCGCATTGCGTGCGGATGTCCTGAACGGCCTGTCCGTGCGCTTTGGCGGCTTGCAGGTTTTTTTGCACCAACTGGTATTCGGCTAGGATGGCTGCGGCCAGCCGCGCGATTTCCTGCGCCACCAACGCCAGGCGACCTTTTGCTTCCTTGCAGCGCGCGGCAAACTCTTTTTCGTTGGCGGGCCAGGGCTCCATCAGGCAGCAGCGATCAAAGGTCACGGACAGAATCTGCCGCAACAAATCCTGTTGGCTGCCGAAGGGGAGGAATTGCATCGCCATTGCCTGCAAGCCCGGCAGGTTTTTCTCCAGAAATTTGACCTGCTCTTTCAGCGCCAGCATGAACAGGCGCGTGAGCCCCTTACGGTGTAGGGTGTGCGCCTCTTCGCGGGTGTCGAAGGCTTGCAGCGCGACCGCATCTTGCCCGTCCACCAGCGCATTGAATACCGTGACATTCTGCCCGGCGCGTCGCACCTGCAAGGTTTCGGTAAAATCGCCGAAGTCCCAGGAGGTGTGGCGCGTCGCGTTTGGCGCATCCGTTCTCCCCCCGGCTTCCTCCCGGGGGGAGAGGGAGCCAGATGAGCTGGGCGCGGAAAGCAGCCCCTTTCTCTCCGGGGGAGAGGAAGGGGCGTAGGTTTGCGGCGGCACCTCTCTTCTTGGTGCCCACTCACCGCGCAACTGGGCAAAATTGCGCGACATACCCAACTGCCTGCCGTGTTCATCCACCACGCGAAAATTCATCGCGAGGTGCGCGGGCAACTGCTCGAAACGAAACGCGTCCAGCGGTACTTCAAGCTGTTTCTGCTGGCGGACATGGCGGGCCAGCGCGTGCAGCAACGGCGTATCGGAAGGCGCAACCTCGCGACAGAACCCGGCGGCAAATTCCGGCACCGGCACCAGATGGCGGCGCAGTTTCTGCGGCAGGGTTTTCAGCGTTTGCACCACTTTTTCCGCCAGCAGGCCGGGAACCAGGTACTCGCACCGCGCCGCAGCTACCTGATTGATAAGTGCTTGCGGCACGGTCAGCGTCACGCCATCGTCCTTTTGCCCGGGCGCGAAATGGTAGGCCAGCGCGTAGCTGACGTTGTTCATCAGCAGCTGCGGCGGAAACTGGTCGGTGGTGATGCCCGCCGCCTGGTGGCGCATCAGGTCGTCGCGTTGCAGGTAAAGCAGTTTTGGCGCATCGCGCTCCGCGCCCTTGCGCCACGCCTCGAACGCCGCGCCGTTGTGGACGTGAGCCGGGATGCGGCTGTCGTAAAAGGCGAAGATCAGCTCGTCGTCCACCAGTACGTCCGGGCGCCGCGCCTTGTGCTCCAGCGCCTCGATGTCGCGCACCAGTTTCTGGTTGTGCGCGAAAAACGCCGCCTGCGTGTTGAACTCTCCCGCCACCAGCGCCTGGCGGATGAAAATCGCGCGCGATTCCTCCACGTTCATCGGCCCGTAATGCACGCGTTTTTTCGGGTTGATGACCAGACCGTACAGCGTGCTGCGCTCCCACGCCGCCACCTGCGCCGCCTTTTTTTCCCAGTGCGGGTCGTAATAGTGCCGCTTGATGAGGTGCGCACCGACCTCTTCCAGCCATTCCGGTTCGATACGCGCGGTGCAGCGGGCATATAGCCGCGCCGTTTCGACGATCTCGGCCGCCACCACCCATTTCGCCCCTTTCTTCGCCAGCACCGAATTGGATGCGATGAGAAACCTGATTTCGCGTGCGCCGAGATAATGTGCGTCCTCCGCGCTCCTGCTCCCGATATTGCCGAGCAAGCCGGCCAGCAAGGCTTTGTGTATCTGCTCGTAGCTGGCAGGCTGCTCGTTCGGTTTCATGCCCATTTCAGCCACTTGCGCGTGCAGTTGCTGGTGCAGCTCGTGCCATTCGCGCAGCCGTAATGGCGACAGGAATTTTTCGCGACACCCTTCCGCCCACAGGCGGTTGGATTTTCTGTGTTTCACCGCCTCCTGAAACCACGCCCACAATTTGAGGTAAGCCAGGAAATCCGAGCGCTCGTCGTTAAAGCGCTGGTGCGCTGCATCCGCCGCCTCGCGCCGCTCGGCTGGGCGGTCGCGCGGGTCTTGCAGCGACAGCGCACCGGCGATGATAAGAATTTCCGTCAGGCAGTTATATTGCCGCCCGGCCAGCAACAGGCGGGCGATTTTCGGGTCGAGCGGCAGTTTGGCCAATTCGTGGCCCAGCGGGGTCAATTGCCGCTTCTCGTCTATCGCTCCCAGCTCCGCCAGCAACTGGTAGCCGTCCGCAATCGAGCGCGAGCCGGGCGGCTCGATGAACGGGAATTGCTCGATTTCGCCGAGATCGAGCGCAGCCATGCGCAAGATTACCGTCGCCAGCGACACGCGAAAAATTTCCGCGTCGGTATATTCCGCTCGTTCCAGAAATTCGATTTCATCGTACAAACGCACGCAGACACCGCTCATCACGCGGCCACAGCGACCGGCGCGCTGGCTGGCGGAGGCGCGCGAAATTTTCTCGACGCGCAACTGCTCCACCTTCTGCCGGATACTGTAGCGGTTGATACGCGCAAGGCCGCTGTCTATCACGTAGGCGATATTGGGCACGGTGAGTGAAGTTTCCGCGACATTGGTCGCCAGCACGGCGCGGCGCATCCCGGAGGCTGACCGGAACACGCGATCCTGCTCTGCCACCGACAGGCGCGAGAACAGCGGCAGGATTTCCACACCCTTCGGGTGATGCTTGCGCAAGGCTTCCGCCGTATCGCGGATTTCGCGTTCGCCCGGCAGGAACACCAGCACATCGCCGCGCAGGCCGCCGATGGAAAGCTCGTCCAGCGCGCCGCATATCGCCTGCGGCAAATCTGGCATTTCCCCTTCCTCGTCCTGCTGCGGCGGGCGATAGCGTATTTCCACCGGGTAGCTGCGGCCCGATACCTGGATGATCGGCGCACCGTTGAAGTGTTTGGCGAACCGCTCCGCATCCAGCGTGGCCGAGGCGATAACCAGTTTCAAGTCGGGCCGCTGCGGCAACAGCCGCTTGAAATAGCCCAGCAGAAAATCAATGTTGAGCGAGCGCTCGTGCGCTTCATCTATGATGAGGGTGTCGTATTTTTTCAGCAGCGGATCACCCTGGATTTCCGCCAGCAGAATGCCGTCGGTCATTAGCTTGACGCAGGTGCAGTCTGAAACCTTGTCGTTGAAGCGCACCTTGTAGCCAACTATACCGCCAAGCTCGATTTTCAGCTCGTGCGCGATGCGGGCAGCCACCGAGCGCGCCGCCACTCTTCTCGGCTGGGTATGCCCGATCATGCCTTGCACCCCGCGACCAAGCGCCAGGCAGATTTTCGGCAGCTGCGTAGTTTTGCCCGACCCCGTTTCGCCGCATACGATGACGATCTGATGCTCGCCGATAGCACGCGCCAGATCATTGCGGCGCAACACCACCGGCAAATCGGCGGGGTATTCGATGGGTTGGATCTGCTCGATGCGCGCCGCGCGTCGCGTCTGCGGGGAATTATGCGGGGTAGTCATGGTGCGCGATTTTACCTGCCGCACATTTCGGGCGCACAAAAAACCGGGGAGGCCGAAGCCTCCCCTGCTGGTATTGTTTGCTTTTGCTGCGCGAGCTGGCTTACCACGCACCTTCCAGCAAGAGCAGCGTCTGATTGGTCTCAACACCGTTAAGGTGGGCATTGCCGCTATAGTGGGTATAGTTCAAATGCAATGCGATATTCTGCGCCAGATCGTACACGGCAGTCAGCGTAGTCGCATCGTCACCATTGGCGGTGGCAGCCTTGCCATTTTCAGCTTTGCGGTAGGCCAAACCAAGGCTTAACGCATGCGGGATCACACTGTAATCGGCACCAACGGTCCAAGCCTTGCGGTCGCCGGACGTAGCTGCGGTTTCGCTGTTATAGACGTTTTTCTTGGTCGCGGTACCTTTAGGAGCTTTAGCATGTTGCACGTATATACCTAACTCTTTGCCGGCCACTTCACCCTGCGCCTGAAAATCGAAGAAAGTTTGATCAGAGGCAACTTCAGTGCCAACGCCAGTAGTAGCGGCTACGTTCGACCAAGATGACCCGGACATTCTGCCCCCGCCAATCTGCATCGCCCAATCGCCCATGGTTGGGGTAGCGGCGATACGGAAATAATTATTGCCAAACTTCGTAGATGCATAACCTTGCCCGTTACCACCCGGCAGGAACGACGGCGACCACTTGGTGAAGGCGATATATCCGAAGTCGTTTTGCGCGGCGAAAGCGAAACCAGTAGCCGCACCACAATCACCTCCGCCAACGTCAGCTGCTGGGGTAGTGCCGCCACTGAAAGCCTTATTGCCGGCCGTGCAGTTACGGTCGGCGTTGTACTGAACGGCGGAAATCTCGCGGCGCGATTCTGCCCATCGGTTGGAACGTAACACGCCGCTGCTCGATTGTTCGTAGCCTAATTGCGGCCCCATCGCATCAGTAGAGAACGGGACGACGCTCAACTTGGCTCCGCCCACGTCGAACACAAACGGCATCCTGAAGCCGGCCATCAACTGGCCACCGCTCACCACGTTGCCCTCAAAGATGAAACCGACATTTTCCGACACGCGACCACCAAAAAACAGGCTGAATTCATCGCCGAATTGCCACTGGCCATCGCTAGTTGTCGTGCGTGCGGTATCGCCAGCACCAGCAATAGGTCCTTTTTCAGCGGCACCAGCATTTGCTATGCTGTTATTGTCCTTTACGTGGCGAAGCTTGAACAGCATGGATGCGTTCAGCGTGTTGGGAATGGACAGGTGTTCGCCTTCAATCTGCGGCTGGGCGCCCATCATGGTGTAGCCGGATGCCTTGAAGGCGCGACCGAAACCGTTCAAAACCGGAAAGTGTTGCGCGTGGCAGGCGCTGCAGGCCATGCCGACCTGGCGTGCGAATGCCGGAATGGCGGAGGCTTCCGGCGCGAAAGCCGCCGCTGCCAACAAACCTGCCAGTGATAGGACTGATTTTTTCATGAACTTCTCCCCCGATGATTATTTAAGTTGGAAGGTAGCCAATTCTGGCCACTGGAGCCAAATTGCAGGGATTTATATGCCCGCAACCGGCGCCATAATGCGTCTATCGGAAGAATGCGGGAAAACTTTAGGGCGATTTTCAAAAAGTTATTGATTCGGCCAGCAAATAGTAGCAACGCCATACCGGCGAAAGCCGGTATCCAGTGGCGCGAAAAGCGCGCCGATATTGATTATTGCTGGACTCCGGGTCAAGCCCGGAATGACGAATTTATAGTGTTTGCTTGCCGGCTCAATAGCTTGGGCAAATTGCCTACCCGGCAGTTAAGTAGGAGAAAACAAAAAACTAAGGGGGCTTGCGCCCCCTTGTCCGGTCCATGTACCTCTCCTCCGTCAAACCGAGAAGGACGAGCCGCAACCGCAGGTAGTCTCGGCGTTGGGGTTACGGATCACGAACTGCGACCCTTCCAGGCTTTCCTGGTAATCAATCTCGGCCCCTGCCAGATACTGGAAGCTCATCGGGTCGATCAGCAGTTGTACGCCGTTTTTGTTCAGCACGGTGTCGTCCTCGTTGGCCGCTTCGTCGAAAGTGAATCCATACTGGAAGCCGGAGCAGCCGCCGCCGCTGACAAAGACGCGCAGTTTCAAATCCTGGTTACCTTCTTCCTCGATCAGCTGCTTTACTTTGTTGGCCGCGTTATCGGTAAACAACAGCGGGTCTTGCGTTTCGGTTACAGTGTTCATCGTCGTCTCCATAAATAAATTAATTGCCCGTTGATTCGGTTCCACCCAGCTTGAACGCCACTACCTTGTCAGACACCGCTTCCGCAAGGTGCATCAGCCTGCCCTCGACTATCGCGCCCAGCTGGATTTCCAGTGTTTTATAGTAAACATCCCCTACGACTCGGGCCTTGCCTTGCAGTTCCAGGTAATCCGCCGCATGCACCGGGCCTTCCACCGATCCGTTTACCACCAGATGCGTCACGTTGATTTCGCCGTTAATGCGACCGTGCTCGCTCAACACCAGCGTGCTGGGCTTGCCAGGTGCGGCGATGACGTTGCCGTTGATCACCCCATCCACCCGCAAACCCCCGGAAAAACTCAAGTCACCATCCACCCTGGTTTCCGCGCCGACCAGCGAATCAATGCGGTTCTGCGGTTTGCTGTGCCGTTTGCCAAACATGCTCATTCCCTTGTTCTCAAGATAGGCCGAAATCCTGCTTGATCTTTGGCTCGCGTGCCCCTTCTTCAAAGACCCTCACTTGGACGTTCTCGATCTGCATCTCGGGCGGCAACTGGAAGCTGCGTTCGATGCGCTGATAATACTTGAATTTTATCTGGTACGCCGTATCAACAGGCGCGCTTTTTGATAGCAGCTCCTCTTGCGGGAATACCACCACCTTTTTTTCTCCATTATGCTGCACGTTGACCAGCAATTGCAGGTTACCCTGGAATTCTTTAGCGCGCAGTTGGCCGTTGCGAACCAGCAACATACGGTAGNNNTATTCTCCGGGCAGCGTATCGCGCTCCAGTTTGAGCCGGTAAACGGCCAATCCACCATCGCGCGTGTCGGATAACGACAGGTTCTGAAAAAACGATAAATCTTCCTGGGCGCGAATATATTCTTCGTTCAGCGCCTGCAACTGTTTTGCGGTTTCCAGGTTTGCGGCATGTTCCATCTGCGCCTGGCGTACATGGGACGCGGCCTGGCTGATCAGCGTGGCATTCTCGGACTTAAGTGCGGCAACCTGTTCGCGCAATTGGGTCAGTTCCCGTTCCGCCTGCCCGCGGTGAAAGCCGGCCAGCTCCAGCCCGGAATCGAAGGCCCACCACACCAGCCAGCCAGCCGCCAGCACAAAGGGCAGCACGATCGCCCAGCGCACGTACCACGGCACATGGGGCCGCACCGCAAGCCGGGGCGCAGAAATACCGAACTTTCGCTTTATCTGGCGCAGCACGGATCAGGGAAGCAACGGCACGCTGCTAAGCGCCACCGTTTCGGGTAGCCCGAACATGATATTCATATTCTGCACCGCTTGGCCGGCTGCGCCCTTGACCAGGTTGTCTATCACTGCCAGAACCACGACCGTGTTGCCTTGTTGCGGGCGATGCACCGCGATGCGGCAGCAGTTTGCGCCGCGCACCGAGCGGGTTTCCGGGTGGCTCCCGGCGGGCATGACATCCACGAAGGCTTCCTTGGCATAACGCTGTTCGTACAGGGCCTGCAAGTCGGCGTCCTGCCGCAGCCGTGCGTACAGGGTGGCGTGGATGCCGCGGTTCATCGGCGTCAAGTGTGGCACGAAGGTCAGGCCGACTTCGCGCTGCGCCGCCCGTGTCAGCCCCTGCCTGATTTCCGGCAAGTGGCGGTGGCCGGCCACGCCGTAGGCCTTGAAATTGTCCGATGCTTCGGAAAACAGGAAGCCCAGCTCGGCCTTGCGACCGGCACCTGACACGCCGGATTTCGCATCCGCGATCAGGCTGGATTCGTCCGCCAGCCCGGCTTCCAGCAGCGGGATAAAACCGAGCTGCACCGCTGTCGGGTAGCAGCCGGGATTGGCCACCAGCCGCGCCTGGCGAATTTGCTCGCGGTTGATTTCCGGCAGGCCGTACACCGCTTCGGCAACCAGATCGGGGCAGGCGTGGCCCATGCCGTACCACTTCTCCCATAGTGACACATCGCTGATGCGGAAGTCCGCCGCCAGATCAATAACCCGCACACCCGCATCGAGCAAGGCACGCGCCTGCTGCATGGCGATACCGTTGGGCGTGGCGAAAAACACCAGGTCGCACAGATCCAGCCTTGCTGCGTCGGGGTGGGTAAAGCTTAAGCCGACATGGCCGCGCAAACTGGGAAACATCTGGTTGACCGCCATTCCGGCATCGGCGCGCGAAGTGATGGTGCGCAATTCAGCGTTCGGGTGCTGCGCCAGTAAACGCAACAGCTCGACCCCGGTATACCCCGTACCTCCGACAATACCGACCTTGATCACGCCCTGTTCCTTTTTGTTGGTCAGGTGAGCACAAATAATACACGGAAAAGCAAAAACCGCCCGGAGGCGGTTCTTGCAAGCAACTTGAAAATTAACGCTTGGAGAACTGTTTGCGACGGCGCGCCTTGCGCAGACCGACTTTTTTGCGCTCCACCTCGCGCGCGTCGCGGGTAACCAGACCCGCCTTGCTCAATGCGGGTTTCAAGCTTGCGTCATAATCAATCAGGGCGCGGGTGATGCCGTGGCGCACCGCTCCAGCTTGGCCGGATTCTCCGCCGCCACAAACGTTCACCTTGATATCGAACTTGTCCAGTGTCTCCGTCAAAACCAGCGGCTGGCGCACCACCATGCGGCCGGTCTCGCGGGAAAAAAACACGTCCACCGGCTTGTCGTTCACCACGATATCGCCTTTGCCAGGTTTGATGAACACCCGCGCTATCGCGCTCTTGCGGCGTCCGGTGCCATAGTTATAGTTCGCGCTCATGTCTTATGCTTTCAACAGGTCAATGGGTTTGGGTTGTTGCGCCGTATGGGGGTGATCCGCGCCCCCGTAAACCTTGAGTTTGCGCAACATGGCATAGCCGAGCGGCCCCTTCGGCAACATCCCTTTCACCGCTTTTTGCAGCACGCGGTCGGGGTGGCGATCCTGCAACTTGGCAAAGTTTGTCGTGTACAACCCGCCCGGATACGTGGAGTGGCGGTGGTAGAGCTTGGCTTCGGTTTTATTTCCGCTCACGCGCAGTTTCTTGGCGTTGACCACCACGATAAAGTCGCCGGTATCCACGTGCGGGGTATAAATCGCTTTGTGCTTGCCGCGCAGGCGCGCCGCGATCTGGCTCGCCAAGCGGCCCAGCACCTTATCTGCGGCATCCACCAGATACCAGTCGTGCTGGACTTCTTGGGGTTTAGCGGAAAATGTTTTCATGGCGTTTCCTGAAACAATAATCTCGAGGGGCGCGAATTCTATGTCAAACGCCAACCCGCTGTCAAACTGCTATCGAAGCGTTTTCCTCGGGCTGGGCTTGGTGGCATCCGTGCCCGATGCGAGGGCGATGTGGCCGTTCCGGGGAGAGCTGAATGAACAAAGTCTGGCAGACAAGCTGTCTGGTGCATCCACGAAGCCTGCGCGCGCAACGTCGAGTGGTGCCCTCTGGCACCGTGGGCGCACCTTCGTGACTCGTTCCGGCCGACTGATGCAAGAACACGCGCAGAAGGGGGCAGGTGCGCGCTGGGCCAAGAAAAACGGCCAGAGCGCCTATACGGGTACAAACCATATCCATGTGAACCGGAAGACCATATTCTTGAGGCAAAGCGATACAGCGCGGGTTGTACAGTATTTTCCAATACAGAAATGAGTCTGAACGTCGAGCGCTGGGTCTGCCTAGCTGAACCCTGTTTATGAACCGGTCGGGTTGTGAGCCTCTTGCCCTTTTCTGTCCTTACGCCCGCTCCCTGATTGCTGTCGAAATGGCCTGGAACAGTTTTCTTCTGGCGTTGTTAAGCGCCGTTG
>VIKH01000099.1 GCA_008080515.1 Gallionellaceae bacterium
ATACCATCTGCCCGCAATGCTTGAACAGGAATGCCACCGAGCCATCGGTGCCGAGGTTGCCGCCGAATTTGGTGAAGGCGTGGCGCACATCGGCCACGGTGCGGGTCTTGTTGTCGGTCATGCAGTCCACGATCACCGCCACACCGTTGATGCCGTAACCCTCGTAACGCAGTTCGATGTAATCCACGCCTTCCAGCTCGCCGCTGCCGCGCTTGATGGCGCGCTCCACGTTGTCTTTCGGCATGTTCTGGGCGTAAGCCTTTTCCATCGCCAGGCGCAGGCGCGGGTTGCTGGCCGGATCGCTGTCGCCCAGCCTCGCCGCCACGGTAATTTCCTTGATCAGGCGCGTGAATATCTTTCCGCGCTTGCTATCCTGCTTGCCTTTGCGGTGCTGGATGTTCGCCCACTTGCTGTGACCTGCCATGTTCCACCCTTGATTGGTTATATTTCGCAACTTGAAAGTCGCATCGAAATGCGCGCCAATGTTATCATTTTTGGACTTCCAAACCCAAAAGCATCCCACCGAAAGGCCCATCCCCATGACCGCACCGCTGCTCATCGCCAGGAACGCCGAACAAGAACTCTTCCTGCTGCCGCAGATGGCGAACCGCCACGGCCTCATCACCGGCGCGACCGGAACCGGCAAGACCGTCACCCTGCAATCGCTCGCCGAATCGTTCAGCCGCATCGGAGTGCCGGTGTTTCTGTCCGACATCAAGGGCGACCTGTCCGGGCTGTGCAAGGCCGGTGGCGGCAACACAAAAGTGGCGGCGCGGGTGGAGCAATTGCAGCTTGATAATTTCAAGCACCGCGCCTACCCGGTGACCTTCTGGGATGTGTTCGGCGAAGCGGGACACCCCGTGCGCGCCACCGTATCCGACATGGGGCCGCAACTGCTGGGGCGGATGCTCAACCTCAACGAGGTGCAACAAGGGGTGTTAACGCTGGTTTTCAAAATCGCCGACGACAGCGGCATGCTGCTGCTGGATTTCAAGGACCTGCGCGCCATGGTGCAATTCGTCGGCGAAAACGCCAGGAATTTCACCTCCGAATACGGCAATGTTTCGGTTGCCAGCATCGGCGCGATCCAGCGCGGCCTGCTCGAACTGGAACAGCAGGGCGCGGAGCAGTTTTTTGGCGAGCCAATGCTCAACATCGAAGACCTGATGCAGACCGACCGCCAGGGCTTCGGCCAGATCAACATCCTCGCCGCCGACCGTCTGATGGGTTCGCCAAAAGTGTATTCCACCCTGCTGCTGTGGCTGCTGGCCGAGTTGTTCGAAAACCTGCCGGAGGCGGGCGACCTCGACAAACCCAAACTGGTGTTCTTCTTCGATGAGGCGCACCTGCTGTTCAACGATGCGCCTGCCGCGCTGCTCGACAAAATCGAACAGGTGGTGCGGCTGATCCGCTCCAAGGGCGTGGGCGTGTATTTCGTCACGCAGAACCCGGCGGACGTGCCGGACAAGGTGCTGGGACAACTCGGCAACCGCATCCAGCACGCCCTGCGCGCCTTCTCGCCGCGCGACCAGAAAGCGGTGCGCGCCGCCGCCGAAACCATGCGCGACAACCAGCACCTGGACGAGGAAGCCGCTATCACCGAACTTGGCGTGGGCGAGGCGCTGGTTTCCCTGCTGGATGAAAAGGGCCGCCCCGTCATCGTCGAGCGCGCGTTTATCGTGCCGCCCGAAGCGCAGGTCGGGCCGATCGCGGCAAGCGAGCGCAGCGCCATCATCGCCGCCTCGGTGCTGGCAGGGCATTACGAGCAGATTGCAGACCGCGAATCCGCTTACGAAATCATCAAGGCGCGCGCCGTGCAGAATCAGGCCGCGCCGGAACAAGCGCCCTCGCCTCGCGCTTCCGCGCCGACGGCTCCCGCACCGCAACCCGCCGACAGCGGCGGCTTGGGCGGCATGCTGGGCGGCATCTTCGGCAGCGGAAATTCGCGCCGCCAAGGTGTGGGCGAAGCGCTGGTCAAGAGCGCGGTGCGCACCATCGGCTCGGAAGTGGGCAGGCAGATCATTCGCGGCGTGCTGGGTTCCATGCTGGGCAGGCGGAGATAACGCCGGTTCGATCCTTGCCGCAGCTTGCGGCGAATCTGGCCGGTTTTATGCGCGCAGCAAGTTCACGCTATAATTTGCGCGCTTCAGCCCCGGTATTTTTTATGCTCCTGCCGCCAGCCTTGATGGAGAGCCAAAATCTCTACCCAGCCGACAATTGATCTCTTTCCGCGCAAGCAAGGGGACGCCCTTATCCTCGCGCCGGATGGGCGCGTGGATCATTCTAATGCCGCAGCGCTCCAAGCGGCGCTGGAACCCCACTTGCCGGATTGCAAACCGGGCGGATACCGTATCGTGCTCGACCTTTCCCGATTGAGCTATATTAGCAGCGCCGGACTGCGCATCCTCATGATTACCTCCAGGCAAATCAAATCGCAGCAGGGAGTGATCGCCGTGGCCGCCATGCAACCGGTGGTGCGCGAAATTTTCGACATCAGCAAATTCACGCTTGTCCTGAAGTGCTTCGATACGGTCGGCGAAGCGCTCGCCCAAACCGCGCCATGACCATGCTGGTCCGCATCTGGGGTTGCCGCGGCTCGCTGCCGGTGGCCACCAATACCAGCAAGCTCCGCGTACGGCTAATCGCGGCGCTGCAAGCGGCACGATGGAAAACCCTGGGCAGCAAGGAAGAAATCATCCGCTTCATGGATGCGGAACTGGACTTTTCCGTCACGCACAGCTTTGGCGGCAACACTGCGTGCGTGGAAATCGAAAGCGGGGGAAGCGACTATGTGGCGTGCGATCTGGGCAGCGGCGCGCGGGAATTTGGCAACCGCGCTCTGGCCGCCGCAAACCCAGGTAAATCGGACACCTTCCACTTTTTCGTTTCCCACCTGCACTGGGACCATATCATGGGTTTTCCCTTTTTTGCCCCGGCCTACGTTGCAGGTAACCGGATCCGCATCTATGGCTGCCACCCCAATCTGGCCGAAGGATTCGTGCGGCAGCAGCGGGCACCGCATTTCCCGGTGCAACTGTCGCAGATGGCGGCTGACATCCAGTTCGTCCAGCTTGAAGCCGGCGTTTCCGCCGAGATTGCCGGGTTCAGTGTAACGCCCAAACTCCAGCAGCACTCCGGCGATTCCTACGGCTACCGTTTCGAGCAAAGCGGCAAATCCATCGTCTATTCCACCGACTCCGAGCACAAGCTGGAGCAAACCGAACATACGCGAGCCTTCGTGGAATTTTTCCGGGATGCCGACCTGGTGCTGTTCGACGCCATGTACTCCCTCACCGACACGATTTCGGTAAAGGAAGACTGGGGGCATTCCAGCAACATCGTCGGCGTCGAGCTGTGCCAGATGGCGGGTGCCAAACACCTGTGCCTGTTCCACCACGAACCCATCTACGAAGACGAACAGCTCGAAACCCTGTGGCGCGACAGCCAGCGCCTCGAAGAAATCACCCGCAGCGGTCAACCGTTGCGCATTTCATCCGCCTTCGACGGGATGGAAATTCTGGTTTAAAACCAATAGCCTTTGCTGCGGCAGCAAGAGGTAGGAATGTTCCCCAATACAAGCAACCGGGCTTATGGCACAGCCGGTCTATTGCTTATTTGAGCGACTATCGCTGGTGGCGCCAGCCGCAAATTCGGGTTCAACGGTGCCATTTTTTCAGGTGAGGCTCGGTAGCCTCGCGAAGAGCGGTATGTGTACCTGTACTTCAGTACAATAGCGCTCACCGCTAAAACATGCTCAAATCGAGCCATAAGAAACGGTCACCAATCTTTGGCAGCTTTAGTTTAGGAGTAACGATAAATGAGCAAAGGTGTCGGGTACAAAAAATTGGCGCTGGCGCTAGCCAGCACGGCGTTGTTTGCCGCCCAGCCGGCAGCGGCAGACACCATACAGCTGAACAGTTTTTGGGCGGGGAGCGGAAGCGTCACCATAGACTTTACCGGTGTCAACTGGCACAACGGGGCTGCGGTTAACAACCTGCACGAAAGCGGCGGAGCAGGAGGGTTCAGAACCTATAACCTGAACACTGATCCATTGAGAACGAGCCCTTTTCAATCGTGGTGCGTGGACATATTTCACGGTTTCAGCTTTGTCGTTGACGCCCTTGACGTGTTGAAACCCGCCAACATCGCCTTGGCCGGATCTTCGGCAACCTTGCCCACGGCTTTCAGCCAGCAGGCTGCCACCGACCTCGGTCGTCTGTACACCAACCATCACGCGGCCGTAGACCTCACCTCCAGCAGCGGCACCAACGAGGCAGCGTTCCAGTTGGCGATATGGGAGATCGTGAACGAGCGCTCCGGTTCCTATAGTTTGGTCGGGGGGGATTTCAAGGCAAGCGGAAACTCCGCCATCAACACTCTGGCATCCACATGGCTGAACGAGCTGGGCACCGCCTCGGCCAGCCAGTATACCGCCAGCATCTGGACGGTACAGAGCACCCTGACCACCGGGCACGGATATGCGCAGGATGTAGCGGTTTTCTCCAAGATGCCAGCGGTGCCCGAGCCTGAAATATATGCGATGTTTCTCGCCGGACTCGGCCTGCTGGGTTTCGCCGCGCGCCGCAGAAGCCGCGCCGGTTGACCTGACCCGCAACGTCTCCGCAAGCCCGCCCCGGTGGCGGGCTTTGTTTTGGTGCTGCCAGCAGCCTCTATTGCTGTGCGGGGGTCAGAGTTCTTTCAGCCGCTGCCCGACAAACGCCTGTAACTCCGCGTTCAGGGTGCGCGATTCGAGGGCGCGCAGGTAGGCGTCGCGCGCTTCCTGGTTGCGCTGCAACGCTTGCAGCGAGATGCCGAGACCCATCAACCACACGCCGGAGGTGGGCACCTGTTGCAGGGCGACCCGATAGTGCCCGACCGCCTCCTGGTGGCGGTTCAGGCGTTGCAGCAGCGCGGCCACAAAAGCCCGGTAATCGGCTTGCTGTCCGATGTGAGGCAGAACCTTCAGCAAGGTGTCCAGCGCCGCCTGCAAGGCGTCGCGCTCCACCTGAATGCGCGCCAGCAGCATGGCGAAGCCGCCGTGCGCCGGGTTGTGCGCCAACCCGTCCTGCAACACGCGCTCGGCCTCGGGCGCGCGCTTGCTTTCCAGCAGTAACGCGACGAGAGCTTGGCGCGCGGCGTCGTGGCCGGGGTCGAGCCGCAGCGCCGCCTCGTAACCGGATAGCGCGTCGCTGCTGCGGCCCTGTTGCAACAAGCCGCTGGCTTTGCGGAACTCGTTGTCGGCCTGCTGTTGCACGCTGAGCTGTTTGATCTGTTTGTCTACGCCGTTCGCCGATGAGGCGGCAGATGTCCTGGCTTCAGCTTTAGTGGCGGCAATGTCGCGTTGCTGGGGGTTTTTTGCTGTCTTGGCAGCGCTGCTTGTGGGTGCTGCCGACACACTGGCGCCGGAATGCTGGACGGGTGCCGCAACGGGTTGAGGTTGGGCGCGCAAACTGGAAGGAAGCGGGATGGCGCTCAACTCGAAACTCATGCGCATGGCCGGTGCGGCGACCGTATCCGGCTGGGGTTCGGCGTGTGGTTGAGCTGCCTGGACAGAGGCCGCGCTTGCAACGGAAGCCGCTGCGGCAGGGTCGCTTTTGCCGGAAGAAAGCGTTCCTTCTGCGACCGGGGCGGGAGGTTTGGGTGGTGCGCCGCTGCGCCACTGCACGGCAAGCACAATGGCCAATAGCAGCAGCGCTGCTGCCAGCAAGGCGGGCTTGAGCCGATTTTCCCGATGCGAAACCACGCGGACAACAGAATCCCCGGCCAGCGCATCAACCCCGCGCTTTTCCAGGTCGCTCAAAACCTGGTTGATGACGCTCATTGGCCCCAGACCACCCAGCCGGCTCCCACCAGCGACAGCATCAGCGCGACGGCACCCCAGCCCAGCGCCAGCCAATCGCGCCGCGTCTCCGGGGTATCGCTGGCGGCGCTGCGCACGTGGCGCGCCACGATCCGCTGTCGCCCTTCGCCGAACGCCAGCAACATTGCCTTGTGCGCGACGATATTGACCAGGCGCGGCGTGCCGCCGCT
>VIKH01000100.1 GCA_008080515.1 Gallionellaceae bacterium
AATGGAGAAATATCGAAGCATGAGCGACATCAAAAAAGCTGTCCTCGCCTATTCCGGCGGGCTGGATACCTCGGTGATCCTGAAATGGTTGCAGGACACCTATCAGTGCGAAGTGGTGACCTTTACCGCCGATCTCGGCCAAGGCGAGGAACTGGAACCGGCGCGACAGAAGGCGCTGAAATTCGGCATCAAGCCCGACCAGATATTCATTGACGACCTGCGTGAAGAATTCGTGCGCGATTTCGTTTTCCCGATGTTCCGCGCCAACACTATCTACGAGGGCGAATATCTGCTCGGCACTTCGATCGCGCGCCCGCTGATTGCCAAGCGCCTGATCGAGATCGCCGCGCTGACTCGGGCCGATGCCGTTTCGCACGGCGCGACCGGCAAGGGCAACGACCAGGTGCGCTTCGAGCTCGGCGCTTACGCGCTCAACCCCAACATCAAAATCATCGCGCCGTGGCGCGAATGGGATCTGCTGTCGCGCGAAAAGCTGATGGACTACGCCGAAAAACACGGCATCCCGGTGGACATGAAACACAAGCAGGGCGGCTCGCCCTACTCGATGGACGCGAACCTGCTGCACATCTCCTTCGAGGGCCGCCATCTGGAAGACCCCGCCGCCGAAGCTGAAGAAAGCATGTGGCGCTGGACAGTGTCACCAGAATCCGCTCCGGACAAGGCCGAATATTTGGACATTGAATTCACCAAGGGTGACATCGTGGCATTGAACGGCGAGAAGTTGACACCCGCGCAAGTGTTGGCCAGGCTCAACCAGCTTGGCGGCAAGCACGGCATCGGTCGTCTGGATCTGGTGGAGAACCGCTATGTCGGTATGAAGTCGCGCGGCTGCTACGAGACTCCCGGCGGCACCATCCTGCTGAAGGCGCACCGCGCCATCGAGTCCATCACGCTGGACCGCGAAGTGGCGCACCTGAAAGATGACCTGATGCCGCGCTATGCCAGCATGATTTACAACGGTTACTGGTGGTCGCCGGAGCGCAAAGCATTGCAGACCCTGATTGACCACACCCAGCAGAGCGTCAACGGCTGGGTACGCGTGAAGCTGTACAAGGGCAACGTAATCGTGGTCGGGCGCGACTCAGAAACCGATTCGCTGTTCGACTCATCCATCGCCACGTTTGAAGATGACAAGGGCGCATACGACCAGAAGGATGCGGCAGGTTTCATCAAGCTTAACGCGCTGCGCATGCGCATTGCGGCGAACTTGCAGAAAAAAAGGTAAGCCGGACCGCAGACGACACGGAGGAATACCATGATCCACGAACTGAACGGCGACATTCTGTTGAGCGGTGCGAAAGCCATTGTGCAGGGCGTCGCGCCGAACGATGACTTTCACCAAGGGCTCGCCTTGCAGTTGCGCGAGCGCATGCCGGCCCTGTACAAGGATTTCCGCCATTACTGCCAGACCCAGCACCCAAAATCCGGCGGGTTGTGGACTTGGATGAGCAGCGATGGCCGCTACATCGTCAACCTTTTCACTCAGGAGGCTGCCTACGCGCACGGCAGCAAGCCGGGAAACGCCACGGTGAGCCACGCAAACCACGCGTTGCATGCATTGCGCACGCTCGTCCAAAAAGAAAATTTTTCCAGCATCGCCCTGCCGCGCCTCGCTTGCGGGGTGGGCGGCTTGGATTGGAACGACATTCGCCCGCTGATCGAAAAGCAGCTTGGCGACCTCAACATCCCGGTATATGTTTACGCCACCTACCAAAAGGGCGTAAAAGCCGACGAACCCAAATAAACAAGCAAAAGGAAAACAGCATGTCGGACAGGATTGATAACGTCAGCGTGGGCAAAAAAGCCAACATCTTCTTCGACGGTAAATGCGTGTCGCACTCGGTGTTTTTTCCGGACGGATCGCGCAAGACCGTAGGCGTGGTGCTGCCGGATAGTCGGCTCACCTTCAACGTCGGCACACCGGAGCTGATGGAAATCACCGGCGGCGAATGCGAGGTGAAGATCGCCGGGGAGCCAGCATTCAAGACCTATACCGCAGGCACCTCGTTCCGCGTAGCGGCAAACAGCAGCTTCGAAATCCACACCGGGGCGGGCGAAGTCAATTACGTTTGCAGTTTTGGCTCCGACTAACCTGAAGGTAAGTCTACGCCGCAACAAGCCGCTACGCGGCGTGTTGTGGTTAATCGTTCAGGGAGATATTTAATGCCATCTTTCGACATCGTTTCCGAAGTGGAGAAGACCGAAGTCAAGAACGCGGTCGAGCAGACCAACAAGGAAGTCGGCACACGCTTCGATTTCAAGGGCTCCGACGCGCGGGTGGAGCAGGCGGAGCTGGTGCTCACCCTATTCGCCGACAACGAGTTTCAGCTCGGCCAGGTGCAGGACATCCTCAACGGCAAGCTGGCCAAGCGCGGGGTGGACATACGCGCGCTGGAAATCGGCGAAAAGATCGAGAAAATCAGCGGCAACAAAGTAAAACGTACTTGCACCGTGAAGGTGGGCGTCGAAGTTGAGCTGGCAAAAAAGATTGTCAAGCAGATCAAGGACAGCAAGATGAAGGTGCAGGCCAGCATTCAGGGCGACGCCGTGCGCGTTTCCGGCAAAAACCGCGACGACCTGCAAGCTGCTATCGCCTTCGTCAAGAAATCTGTCACCGATTTTCCATTGCAATACCAGAATTTCCGCGATTGAACGTTTTCACCGGGAACCTCGTAAGGAGCCGCCGCCATGCCCAAAGTTCTTGTCCCGCTCGCTCAAGGCTGCGAAGAAATCGAAGCGGCTACGATCATTGATATCCTGCGTCGCGCCGGCATAGATACCGTGAGCGCCGGGCTGGATGCGCATCCGGTACGCGCCAGCCGGGGCATGGTGCTGTTGCCGGACACTACGCTGGATGCCGCGCTCGGACACGATTACGATATGGTTGTGCTCCCCGGCGGCCAGCCCGGCACCGACAACCTCAAAGCCGATACGCGCATCCGCGATTTGCTGAAACACATGGCACAGCAAGGCAAGATAACCGCCGCCATCTGCGCCGCCCCCTCGGTGCTGGCCGCAGCCGGTTTGCTGGACGGGCGCAAGGCTACTTGCTACCCGACTTGTCTGGACGGTTTCCCCAAGGTTCACCTGCAACCTGCCGCCGTTGTGGAAGATGGCAACCTGATTACCTCGCGCGGTCCGGGTACGGCGATGGATTTTGCGCTGGCGTTGGTGGAGCGGCTTGCCGGTCGCGCCAAACGCAAGGAAGTGGAGGCCGGTCTGGCGCGTTGATCCCAACCTGAAGGTTTGCGTTCTGTATGTGCTGAAATTAAAAAATCAGCAGGCTGCGGCAGAACTACAAAGCGCTTCTTGTGGTTGCGCGGCGACCGATGGGAGAGCCGCCATATCTAGGCCGACGGCTCGCAGAATTCCGGATTACTCTTTGTGGGCGCCAGGTGCGCTCTTGTTCTTCAGCGCCAGCTCTATCGGCCTTCCTTCAAGGGGAGTGTCGAGCAGGCGGATCAGTGCGGCATCGCCTTGCAGCAATTTCTTGATATTCTTGGCACCCCACCCGGCTTCCCAGTTTCCGACCAGGCCGTTCCAGACCTGTGTGATGGCAACCAGCTCCGCATCGGAAAACGGCCTGGTGGTTGCACCCTTCTGGCTTGTCAGCTCCACATATTTTTTCATCGAGTGAGTAACGACAATGAAAGGCGGGCCGCACCGGGCGCAGTAGCGGAGCATTTTGTCCGCGCTGTGGCAGGTCGAACAGCGGCTATAGGCGATGGTTACCGCTTCATCCTGGGTATAGGGAAGATAGCCCTGATACTTGGCTTCCGCCAGCGCTTGCGCGCCCAGCGGGTTGGGCACCAGCAGCACCGCCGCTATCGCCACCACCGCGAAACCAAACAACCCCGCAGCCCACAGCAATTTCTTCATGGTTGATGTGCTCTTGGCTCAATGTTGCCGTAAGGGTTCATTTTAACCACAGTTTCTGCACCGCAGGCGCATCCATTCCGAGCAGAATATTTTTTTCGGTGTCGGCAAACCAGATGTTTCCCCTGGAATCGGTGACGATGCCGTTAGGCTGGCTCTTTCCCACAGTCACATCAATCTCGAGAAACTTGCGGTTGGCCGGGTCAAATACCCCGATCCTGCTGCTGGTTTTGAGCGAGAAATATATTTTTCCGTCCGCCGCAACAGTCGGCGTTTCGATCACGCTGCCGCCCGGCATGGGAAAGGATTTGAATTTCAAGGTGGCGGGGTTAAACGTCATCAGGTTACGCCCCATGTGTCCGCCAAACCATAGCGCCCCGGATTTATCCAAGGCAAGATCGCGCGGTGATTCGTGCGGAGTCGGCAACTCGAACTCGCGCAGGGTTCCATCTTTCGGGTTCAATCTGCCCAGTTTGTTGCCCTGGGTTTCAAGAAACCAGATCCATCCCTTTTTGTCCGCGACGATGCCAGCCGGGCGGCTGGATGGCGTGGGGACGGGGTATTCCTTGAATGTTTCGCGCACGGGATCGAACATCCCGATTTTGTTGCCATAAAACTCGGTAAACCAGATATTGCCTGCGGGATCAACCGCGATTCTGGAAGGCAGGCTTTCTATGGTCGGAATGTCGTATTCCTTGAACGATGAAGAGGCGGGATCAAAAACGCCGAGCTGGTTGGCGTGGGCTTCTGTCAGCCACACCTTTCCGGAACGGCTGGCGACGACATCCGAGGGCATGCTGGAGGGGGTGGGAATGGCATATTCGGAAAACGCGCTTTTACCGATATGGAATTTCCCGAGCTTGTTGTAGTTCGATTCGATAAACCAGATCGCGTCAGATTTATCTACCGCTATCCGCGTCGGAAAAGCATGGGCGGTGGGTATCGTAAAAGGCTTGAAGGCGTCTGCCGCAAAACATGGCAGGGTGCCGCAGATCAGCCACAGGAAGGCGGCCACCCTCCGGGTAATGCGCGGTTTCAGGTGGTTGGCCGCGAGCGGGATAGGGCGGAGGATCATGGTGGGCATTACGGGCGTGCGATCTTGCGCGATCTCCTGGCAAACCACGCCCCGAGCAGCGCAAGAACCGCAAGTGCGGCAAGCGCAAGCGTCCATTTTGGCGCGCCTTCGCCATCGCTCTGCGTTGCGGGTGTGCCGTGCGGGACATGATCCTGCCTGGCTGTCGCCAGCGCATCGCTCATGGAAAGCATGCCCAGCCGCTTCGCTTCCGTGGCGCTCTGGGTGAACCAGAGCAGGGAGCGCTTGCGGTCCACGACCATTTCTGCGGGCAGGCTGTTGTAAGTGGGAATGTCGAACTCGCGGATGGTTGCCGACTCCGGGTTAAAAGCGCCTACTTTGTTGCCCTTGTACTCCAGAAACCAGATGTTTCCTGCGTCGTCGTTCGCGAGCGCGACCGGGGAGCTGTTCGGCGTGGGGATGTTGAATTCATCAAACCGGTTCTGGCCGGGAGTAAACGCGCCGATTTTGTTCGCCGTCATTTCCACGAACCAGACCCTGCCATCTTTGCCGATGGAAATCTTTCCCGGGTTGGCGAATGAGGTGAGCACTTCGTATTCGTGAAACACCTCCTGGTCGGGAACAAATTCCCCGATCTTGTTGGCGGTGGCCTCGACAAACCAGATATGCCCGTTCGGGGCGACAGCCAGGCTTCTCGGGTGGCCGTTGGCGGTCGGGATGGGGTAGCCCTTTAACGCGAAAGTTTTCGGGTCTATGCGGTAGAGGTTGTTTTTGTTGGAAGCCAAAAACCATATCAGCCCACTGGGGTCAATAATCAGCTCTTCCGGGATGGATTTGTTGGGGAGGGCATACTTGGTGAAGTATCCGTCCGCAGGCGTAAAACGTCCCAACAAATAGGGTTCGTCCGCACCTTCTGCCCACCGGGTCACGGTAAACCAGATTGCGCCATCCGCACTCGCGGTAATGTTTGAAAACCCCATTTTTCCCCAGGAGGGGGGAAGCGGATAGGTGGCAAATTCCTTTTTCTCCGGGTCGTAGGCGGCCAGCATTCTGCCGACTTTTTCGGTAAACCAGATTTTTGCCGTGATCGTGCATGCCGCCGTCCGCAGCCAGCACCGCCCGTCCGCCCGCGAGTGCCCAGCACAGAAGCGTCAGTACCAGAAGGGAGCGCAACGAGGAAACGGGAAAATTTTTCATGGGGGTTCTTCCGGCGCGCGCGGGCACGGAGTTACCGTGTCATTGCGGGTTCGTAAAATTGCTTGAGCGTCTTTGCTGGCACCGCCTTCTGCACCGGCCTGGCTCTCGCCGCTATATTGCAGCGGTATGCTTCCACCTGCTTCCGGTGTGCGGCAATACCCATGGCTACTTCGCTTGCTTTGGAGCGGCTTCCTGTTTGCTCGCCGCGATGGCCTCGTCTTTTTGCATGCCGTAGGTATCGCCGGTAAAGTCAATTTTCCAGGTCTTGGTGGCGGGGTCAATATTGAGCGGTACAACCTGGTTAACCGCGTATTCCCCGCCGAAGCTCGAAGGCATTTTGTAGCTTATGACAACCAGAGCCTGGTTTCCTTTTACCTCGGTTTTTCCGATTTCCACCTTGAACCCCGGCGGATAATTCTTGATGATCTCCAGAAACTGGTTCACATTCAGGTTGGCGGTTTCGCTGTTAATCAGCTTGTAAGCTTCGCTGGCGGGAGTTGACCCTCCCTCGATCTTCGAGGCCGAGATCAGTTCGTAGAAACGTTTTGTGACAGCTTCCGGACCTTCGTCGGGTGCGCTCGAACCCAAGCGGTCGCAGCCGGAAAAAATGGCAGCGAGAGCCAGCAACAAAAGTGCTCGAATCAGCGTTTGCATCAATCGTTTTCCCTTTTCAGCGCATGGCGACAACAACGGCGACAAGAGCCGTTGCTACCAGACAACCTGCGGATAAAACCAGTGTTCCACCATAAACGTATTGTCTTTGAGGTTGGGGTTGAGCTCCCTGTCCTTGAAGGTGGGGGGCGGCAGCCCCATCCGGTTTCCGGCAGTAAGATTGTGGCACGAGTTGCAGCCCATGGTGGGCGAGGCATAGGAGACCGTATACAGCGGGACGAACAAGGCCATCGCCACCAGAAATACAGTGAGTGCTCCCGCAGTCTTTACCAGAGTCCTTTCACCAAGCACTTTGCGCAAGGGCGCCAACACCCGCACGAGAATTTTCTTTTTTCTGCCGGCAACATGGTGTTCATGCTCCGTTCTATCGCCGGTCCGGCTGGTTTTCGTTTTAAGGAAATACGGAAATATCGCCAGCACCAGAAAGATGGCAAACGGGATATAGAACCCGAACAGGGTCGCCATAAACCCTTTGAAATACAAATAAGGAGCATAGAAAATCAGGACAAACCACTCTGCGGTCGGGATGCGCTCGCCTTCGAGCGGCATGGGTATGATCGCGGGATCCTGGGTTGGCATCGGCAGGGCGTAGGCCAATGCGCCGATAATCAGCAGGAATGGTGTGGCGAAAAGGCCGTGTTCGCGGAGATACAGCGAGAGCCCCCCCGCCCTTCTTTTGATCTTGGACAGGGTGTGGATGTCTATCAGCACCAGCGTGATGATGGGGAGTATCACCACATGCACCACGAGCGCGCGGGGCATGGTGAAGGCGTCGAGCAGGAATTGGCTCAATGAAGGCCCGATCAGAGGGATTTCTCCCGCATAGTTGGGCACCATCTCCATAAACCAGTAACCCCTCCATTCCCAGGGGAGGATGAAGCCGGTAATCAGGAAACCCAGCAAAGGCAGGAACAGGAGAACGCCGGTGAGCCACAATGTCTTGCTTTCACGGATCAGGTAGTCTTTCCTCAAAAAACTCCTGATGAAATGCATGATCACCGCCAGAACCAGCAACAGCGCGGCCCACCGGTGCGTGTCCCTGATCCACGCAACCGCGCTCAACTCGTTGTAGAGATACTGTACGC
Organism: Gallionellaceae bacterium; assembly: GCA_008080515.1. Classification (GTDB taxonomy): domain Bacteria; phylum Pseudomonadota; class Gammaproteobacteria; order Burkholderiales; family Gallionellaceae; genus VIKH01. The sequence goes on from VIKH01000100.1 coordinate 7,885, forward strand.
TGGCATACGCCTCGTTCAGGTGGGGCGAGTAAAACAGCGTCAGAACTGACCCGGAGAGAAGTTGGACGATCAGGAGCAGGAGGGCGATTCCACCAAAGAAATGGTGCCAGTGATATTGTTTGATCTTCATATGCTAAACAGATGGTTTGTTGCGGCCTAGCGGGCGGTTCGGCTGCATCTTGCGCGGGCAGGGCACGCGGCTTCGTATTGGGTTACCCGATCCGGCCAGCGGGAGAACCCGTACACCCGGCTTGCGAACCGCAATTTGGCCGGGTGCCGACCTTCGCTATTTCGCGTCTTTTGCGCAGCGGAACCCCACATAATCCTTGCTGTCGTCAGGGATGCTGCGCAGCCTGCTGGTGGTGGTAGCCATTTCACGGTCCTCAAAAAAAGACCCGCCCTTGAGAATGGAGTACCGTTCTTCGTAGCTGGTGGTCCACTCCCAGACGTTGCCGGACATATCCATCACGCCATATGGGCTCTTCCCTTTTGCGTGCGTCCCCACCCGCAACGGCTGCGGCGGATGACCCTCGAAATCGGTCTCGCTGGTTACGGCGTAGCTCTCTTTAAATTCGCTTCCCCACGGATAGGTTCTGCCATCTGTGCCGCGCGCGGCCTTTTCCCATTCCTGCTCGGAAGGGAGGCGCTTGTCGAGCGCTTCGCAATGGCTCTTGGCATCTTCAAACGAAACCATGGTCACGGGAAAATTGGCCATGGTGGGATCATATTTGTGATCCAGGTTGAACTTGGCGTACTGCTTGTTGGTGGTTTCGTACTTGTCTATCATGAAAGCGGGCAGGGTGGTCTCTTTTTTGTCTTTTCCGAAGGCAAACTTCCCGGCGGGGACGGATACCATCTCGTCATAATTGACGGCTTTCCCGCTTTTTGCCGGGTGCTTATCCGGTTCCGCACCTGCATTGGATGCGCCCGCCACCAGAACAGCCAACAACCCAAAAATTGCCTTATTCCCCGTGAAACGGATTCCCATAATTCAGCTCCATGTTAGTTGGTGCGGCGGTGTGTTGAGTTTGATGCGTCATTTCGACTGCCTGTCGCGCCGCTTGCGATCCGGCAGGATACTCTGGCAATCCCGACAATCAGGAGAGGTGATGCCGAGTTTCCTGATTTTCGCTCTATAACGGCTCAATCCATTCGTTGACCAGGGTCAATAGTAACACGTTGGGGATTGAAGTTAAAAGCGAAAGTCAGCATTTCCCCGATACTTCCCGCACCGCCGCACACACCCGCTCGACATCCGCATCGCTCATCGCCGGAAACAGCGGCAAAGTGACGAAGCAATAGCCCGCGCTTTCCGCGACCGGGAACATGCCCTCATGGAAACCGCGTGCGTGGTAGCGATGATAGATGCGGTGAGTTTGTGAACCGCATCCGGCTGGGTTGGGCTGTCTGCCGACAGGCAGGCAGGCAGGGGTAAGGGTGTATACCTGTACTCCAGTACAATGGACAAGGCCGGGAAAATTCGGTAAAAAGCGCGTCGGCAGGCGCTTTATCTACTGCCATGGACGATAAGCCACGCAACCATCCGGACACAACAAGGAAGAAAAAATGAAACTCAAGCAAACCCTCGTCGCCGCCGCTCTGGGCTTCGGCATGTTAACCACCACCGGCGCCCACGCCGCCCTGACTCTCACATTGGGCGGTCAAGGCGTGTATGACTCCGACCTCAACCTCACCTGGCTGGCCAACGCCAACCTCGCCGCGACCAACACCTTCGGCGTGGGCGGCATCTCTGCAAGCGGAGATATGACCTGGAACGCCGCCCAGAGCTGGATCGGCGCGATGAACGCCGCCAACTACCTGGGCTTCAACGACTGGCGCCTGCCCGCCACCTTGCAGCCTGATGCAAGCTGCGGTAGTCAATACAATGCGGGCGCACCTTATGGCACCCAGTTTTACGGATACAACTGCACCGGCAGCGAGATGGGTCACCTGTTCTACACCGAACTTGGGGGTACTGCGGGCTCTTCGATTTTGAGCAGCAGCGATCCGGACTTGGCACTGTTCCAGAACGTCCAGTCCAGCCTCTACTGGTCCGGTACGGAGTACGCGCCGAGTACCAGCAACGCGTGGTACTTCGATACGGGCATCGGCTTCCAGAGCGCGTACTATAAGGGCAGCAGTATGTTCGCGTGGGCTGTGCGCCCCGGCAATTCCACCGCCGTTTCTGCCGTTCCCGAGCCGGAAACCTATGCGATGCTGCTGGCCGGTCTGGGGCTGCTGGGCTTTACAGCGCGGCGGCGGGCGCGCTCCTGAAGTTTCCCGCTCCACAAGCACGAGGGCCGCGTACGCGGCCCTTTTCCGTTGTGGTGCCAACTGTGCAGGAAGTGCGGCGCAAAGGCTCGCAAGCCTGCCAAGCGTTATTTGTTGTTGCCATTCGGCCCGATTAAGTTTAACGTTGCCGCCATGAACACGATCCTGTCACCCATTGAATCCGAGTTTGCCACGACCGAAGA
>VIKH01000101.1:0-2736 GCA_008080515.1 Gallionellaceae bacterium
TTCCGTTCGATATAGAAGCATTCCGGCGCCTTGATGTCTTCGAGGTTGATGCCGCCGAAGGACGGCTCCAGCGCGGCAATCATATCTACCAGCTTGTCGGGGTCGCGCTCGTCTATTTCCAGATCGAACACATCAATACCGGCGAATTTCTTGAACAGCACGCCTTTGCCTTCCATTACCGGTTTCGCGGCAAGCGGGCCGATCGAACCCAGTCCGAGCACTGCTGTGCCGTTGCTGATGACCGCAACCAGATTGCCGCGCGCAGTCAGGTTGCGCGCTTCGGCGGGGTTTTCCGCAATGGCTTCGCAAACGGCCGCCACGCCGGGCGAATAGGCCAGCGCGAGGTCGTGCTGGGTAAACATGGGCTTGCTGGAAGTGACCGTGATTTTTCCAGCCGGGGCCTGGCGGTGATATTGAAGCGCGGCTTCGCGTAATTGCTTGTCCATTTACCTCCTTTGAGCAGAACGGGATACGAAACATGTCCGTATTCCGAAACTTCTCCGGCTGTTGATCTGCGGGCAGGCAGTTTCATGCTACCAGTTTTTCGCCACGCAGGCATTCCGCCAGATCCACAAAGCCGCGCTGGCGGCTGGCAATCTTGCGCGGCCATCGTGATGCTGCACGGTAAGCGATGGGCGGTTAGAATGTGTCGGGCAACATACGCCCGTTTACCAAATTCGCCTACTGGAGCCTATATGTCTATCGCTGCTTATCTGGGGACCACGCCGTTTGTAGGCGCGAGAGTCTTTGCCCACGCCTCCTGCCAGATCATCGGGGAGGTCAGCGTCGGCGATGACAGTTCGATCTGGTGCAATGCGGTGTTGCGCGGCGACGTCAACCGCATCGTGATCGGAAGGTGCAGCAACATACAGGATCTCGCCATGGGCCACGTATCCCACAAAACGCCGGAAAAACCGGACGGTTCGCCGTTGCTGGTCGGCGATTATGTGACGGTGGGACATTCGGCCATTCTTCACGGCTGCACGATAGGCGACGAATGCCTGATCGGGATGGGGGCGGTCATTCTGGACGACGCGGTTATTCCGGACCGTGTGATGATAGGCGCGGGCAGCCTGGTTCCGCCTGGCAAGACGCTGGAAAGCGGGATGCTTTACGTGGGGCGCCCCGTAAAAGCCGTCCGCGCGCTGACGCCGGAGGAAATCGCCCACCTCAAGTATTCGGCGGAACATTATGTGCGGTTGAAAAACGATTACCTGTAGCATCCTCGCGCGCAGGGAGCAGCGAGGAAGCAAGGTCGCAGTTGATGGAAATCATGGAATGGATCGCGCCGCCGTGGTGTGATTGCCAACCTGTGAATGGCGGGGTTCGGGTGATGCGTTGCTCAAGCGTCATCCGGCGACGGTATATACACAATAACCATTCCGGGAATGAGGTTTGGCGGGATTTTTGACTATGTGGGGCCGTAAAATTCGCGCCAGCCGGGCAACTTTTTCGGTACAATTACTCCCGTTCCGCGCAGCCCTTGATAGAGCAAAGCGTTTTTTCATTTCCCCACGATATTTTCTTCCGTTGTTATTACTGTTTCCCACAAAATTCTGTGTTATTCGAGGAGTGGTAGATGCAAGAATTAGCCAAAAATGATCTGATCATCCGCATCGGCGGCGAAGGCGGCGAAGGCGTCATCTCTGTCGGCGATTTCATCACCCAGGCCTGCGCGCGCGCCGGGTTGGAGGTTTACACCTTCAAGACGTTTCCCGCCGAAATCAAGGGCGGCTACGCCATGTACCAGATCCGCACCGGCACCGAGCAGTTGTACAACCAGGGCGACACCTTCGATGTGCTGTGCGCCTTCAACGGCGAGGCATACAACGTAAACCGGGCGCAGCTCAAGCCCGGCGATGCCCTGGTCTATGACAGCCCGAGTGATTTCGAGCCGGATATTCCGCCCGGCGTGCATGCCTACCCCATCCCGATGACCCACACCGCCAAAGAGATGCTCAACCCGCGCGCCAAGAACATGGTGGCGATGGGGGCGCTGTCGGTGCTGTTCAACATTCCGGTGGAATCCTTGCGCGAAGTGATCGCCGCAAAATTCAAGCGCCGGGGCGACGAGGTGGTTCAGGGCAACCTGAAAGCGTTCGAGAAAGGGCGCGAGCAGGCTTCCGCGCTGAAGAAAACCGACCCGTGGACCATCGGCACGCCAAAATCCAAACGCGATGTGGTGGTGATGTCCGGCAACAACGCCATCGGCCTTGGCGCCCTGATCGCCGGCTTGGATTTTTTCGCCGCTTACCCGATCACACCGGCGACCGAAGTCGCCATTTATGTCGCCAAGCACCTGCCCAAGCGCGGCGGCACGCTGATTCAGGCCGAGGACGAGATCGCTTCCATTTCCCAGGTGCTCGGCGCGTCTTACGCGGGCAAGAAAGCGATGACCTCCACCTCCGGGCCCGGTTTGTCGCTGATGAGCGAAATGCTGGGCATGGCGTTCATGAGCGAGCTGCCCTGCGTGGTGGTGGACGTACAGCGCGGCGGCCCTTCCACCGGATTGCCGACCAAGCACGAGCAGTCCGACCTGTTTCTGGCGATACACGGCGGCCACGGCGATGCCGGGCGCATCGTTTTGTCGGTGGAAAATATTCACGATTGCATCGGTTTGACGGTGGTGGCGTTCAACCTGGCAGAAAAATATCAGTGCCCGGTGCTGTTGCTTTCAGATGGCTCGCTGGCATTCTCGACCCAGAACGTGCCGTACCCGAACCCGGACGACTATCA
>VIKH01000101.1:2754-14493 GCA_008080515.1 Gallionellaceae bacterium
GAGGGCGAGTACCGGCGCTACGCGCTGACCGAGAACGGCATTTCGCCGATGGCCGATCCCGGCACACCCGGCGGCATCCACATCGCGACCGGCCTGGAGCATAACGAGGTCGGCTTGCCCAGCTATACCTCTGCCAACCACGAGGCCATGCAGGATAAGCGCTTCCGCAAACTAAAGGGGGTGGTTCACGATGTCGCCCCGGCGGAAGTGGATACGGGTGGGGTTGCGGGGATGGCTGATCTCGGCCTGATCGCGTGGGGCAGCACCATCGGCGTGGTGCGCGAAGCCTTGCAGCGCCTGCGCGCGCAGGGCTACAAGGTCAAGGGTTTCTATCCCAAACTGCTGCATCCGTTACCGGCGCAACAGTTCGAGGATTTCGGCGCTTCGTGCAAACGGTTGTTGCTGCCTGAAGTAAATTTCCAGGGGCAGCTCGCCCATTTCGTGCGCGCTGAAACCTCGTTGCGCCCCGAGTCCTACACCATCTGCGGCGGAATGCCCTTTACGCCCGAAATGATCGTTACCCGAGTCAAGGAGATACTGGCATGAACGCACCTATGCAACCCAACATGCATTTTCACAAGGTCGAACTCAAGCCCAAGGATTACAAGAACGAGACCACCGCGTTCTGGTGCGCAGGGTGCGGCCACTACGGCGTGCTGACCGGGCTGCTGCGCGCGCTTTCCGAAATCGGCGTTGACCCGAATTATCTGGTAAACGTTTCCGGTATCGGCTGCTCCTCGCGCCTGCCCTATTTTGTCCAGTCATACAAGATGCACACCCTGCACGGTCGCGCCGGCCCGGTGGCGACCGGCGTCCAGCTTGCGCGGCCCGATCTCGCGGTGGTGGTGACCGGCGGCGATGGCGACGGCTTTTCCATCGGCGGCGGTCACATGCCGCACATGGCGCGCAAGAATATCAACATGACCTACATCCTGATGGATAACCGTGTTTACGGCTTGACCAAGGGGCAGGTGTCGCCCACCTCGCAGCAGGCCATGAAGGCCTCCACCACCCCCTACGGCGGAGTGGAGGACGGCATGGATCCGGTGCTGTACATGCTGACCTACGGCGCCACCTATGTTGCCCAGGCCTTTGCCGGCAACGCCAAGCTGGCGGCGCAACTGATCAAGGGCGGAATGGAGCACAAAGGTTTCGCCTTCATCAACCTGTTGTCCCAGTGTCCGTCCTTCAACGAGCTGGATACTGCGGTGACATTCCGCAACGCCTGCGAACTGGTTCCTGAAGGACACGACACCAGTGACGTGAGCGCCGCGATGTTGGCGGTCCACAAGGCAAAGCAGGAAGGACGCATCGCTTCCGGCTTGCTGTACAAGACCGAGCGCCCCACGCTGGACCAGAACATGGCCCAGTTGGTGCAGAATGTCGGCGGCCACAAGGATTACGACCTGCGGAAGATTATTGATCTGTCGCGGCCCTGACTGTTGATGGGCGCTTTACCCCCCACCGATAACGGTGACGCTCAATACCAGAGCGTCACGCTGACCATCAACGGCAATGTCGGCTGCATGGAAGGCGTGTGCGGCTCCTGCCGCACCATGCTGCGCCGGGGCAAACAGGTGACGGTGGGCCTCGCCTGTCAGACCTTTGCCGAAGACGGTATCGAAGCCGTGTTCCTGCCACCGGCGTCGGCGCCGCAGCATCACTACGACATAGACGATTTCAAGGACGGCTGGGACATCAATGCGCGGTTTCAGGAAATTTTTCCGGAAGCCTCGCGCTGCCGCCACTGCCACGGCTGCGACAACGCCTGCCCCAAGGGCATCAAGGTCGAGAACGGTGTGGCGCAGGCTGCGGCCGGGCGTTACCGCGATGCGGGCGAAACCTTCTTCGAGTGCATAATGTGCGAGCTGTGCGATGTCGCGTGCCCGGAACTGATCGCGCCCGCCCACGTGGGGCTGTTCAGCCGCCGCATCACCGCCCACTTCCACCTGCGCCCGCCCAACCTCATCAACCGGTTGGAAGAGCTGCGCAAGGAGCGCGCGGGCAGCTCCATCATCGAGAGCGAAGAGGAATGATATTGATCCGGCACGAATTGAACTACCGCTCCGTTCGGCCTGAGCCAAGTAAGCCCCGCATTCGCGTGGCAAGGCGTGAGCAGCGAACAGATTTGCAGTGCGTGTGCTGTTGGGGCGAATGCCCCTTACAGCCACGGCCTACCCCTTGCGGGTGCAACACGAACGGCTTCATGTTTTTCTCGTGCCGAATCTATGATGAGGGCCAACCCGACATGAGCAACGGCATCCCGCTGGCAGAGGCGCGGGCGCGCTACAGCCCGGATGCGGACCTCGGGCCGCTGCCCGGGCTGGCCGACACCGATGCGCTGCTCAACGCCTACCACCCCGACCACTTGCGCGGCAGCCTGGTCAACCTGATCGTCGGCGCCAACGCGGGCGAGAGTTGCCAGCGCGAGCTGGCCGATCTGCTGCAAGCCGAGGCGTTCATAGACGAGGCCGACCTGGCCGGCACTCAAGTGAGCGATGTGGACGTGCTGGTGATCGGCGGCGGTGGCGCGGGGTGCGCGGCGGCGCTGATGGCGGCGGAGAAGGGCGCGCGCGTGCTGCTCGCCACCAAACTGCGCCTCGGCGACAGCAACACGGTGATGGCCGAAGGCGGCATCCAGGCGGCCATCGAGCCGGACGATTCGGTGCAGCAGCACATCCAGGACACGTTGCGCGGCGGCCACCATGCCGGTAACCCGGAACTGGTGGCGGCGATGGCCGGAGACGGGCCGGAAGTATTGCGCTGGCTCATCCGCATGGGCATGCAGTTCGCGCAGACCCCGAGCGGCGACCTGCACACCCGGCGCGCGGGCGGCATGAGCACCCCGCGCCTCACCCATTGCCGCGACTACACCGGCCTGGAAATGATGCGCGTGTTGCGCGAAGCCGTGATCCAGCACCGCAGCATCGAGGTGTGGGAGCAAAGCCCCGCCGTCGAACTTTTATCCAACGAGCACGGGCAGAAATGCGTCGGCGCGGTGCTCACCTCGCTGCTCGATGACCAGTTGCGCATCGTGCGCACCCGCTCCGTCATCCTCGCCACTGGCGGGCTGGGGCGGTTGCACCTGAACGGTTTCCCGACTTCCAACCACCTCGGCGCGACCGGCGACGGGCTGGTGCTGGCCTACCGCATCGGCGCGAAGCTGCGCGAAATGGATTCCTTCCAGTACCACCCCACCGGTCTGCTGCACCCGTCCCATCTCGCGGGCAAGCTGGTGACCGAAGGCGTGCGCGCGGCGGGCGCGCTGCTGGTGAATGGCGTAGGGAGCCGCTTCGTGGACGAACTGCTGCCGCGCGACATGGTGTGCGCCGCCATCCTGCGCGAATGCGCCGAGGGGCGCGGTATCCGCGTGGACGAGAAGCATGTCGGTGTGTGGCTCGATACGCCGCGTTTGGAACGCGCCCAGCCGGGGTTGCTGGAAAAACAATTCCCCAACCTGATGTCGCGCACCCGCGTTTCCTGTGTTGACCCGCGTTACACGCCCTTGCTCGTCCACCCGACCCTGCACTACCAGAACGGCGGCGTGGTCATTGACACCAACGGTGCCACCACCGTGCCCGGCCTGTATGCGGTGGGCGAAGTATCGGGAGGCATCCACGGGCGCAACCGCATCATGGGCAACGCCCTGCTGGAAATTATCAGCTTCGGTCGCCGCGCCGGCATAGCGGCCACCGCCAACCGCGACCGCGGGCCGAAGAAAGTCACGCTCGAACACGTCAACCGGATGCGCCGCGCCCTGACCCTGGCAGGGTTGCCCCTGGCGCGTCGCGCACCACAAATTTTGCCCCCTTACGCGGCGGGAGGCGTATGGAACCGCTGAAAATAAAGGGAACGCTAACATGCCCTCCGTTCGTGGTGAGCCTGTCGAACCATGAGCGGAGGGCGCTGCAAATTATTGGATTGCTAAACTTGCCCTTCGACAAGCCTGTCCTGAGCGAGGACGAAGGGTTCAGGGCGAACGGAGTGTGTATTCAGCACATCTTCAAAGTTGGAAGATTTTTTTCACGCGCTTCGTGGAATAAAGGTTTTTTGCATGAACAACACTGAAGCCCCGCAAGTATTGCTCCACCCGGATCGGCGCGTCGGAGCCGACATGGGCCGCTGGCGCAAATCCGGCGGTGGCGCGGCATTGGCGCGCGCGATACAGAACCCGGTCGCCATCCGCGAAGAAGTGAAGCAGGCCGAGCTGCGCGGCCTGGGTGGCAGCGGCTTCCCGGCCTGGCGCAAGTGGGAGGCGGTCGCCGCCGAGTTGCCCAAGCCGGACAAATATCTGGTGGTGAACGGCAACGAGGACGAGCCCGGCACCTTCAAGGATCGGCTGCTGCTGGAAGAAACCCCGCACCAAGTGATCGAAGGCGCTGCCACGGCGGCGCTGGCCATCGGCGCCAACAAGGTGGTGTTCTACATCAACCCCGATCTGTCGCGCCCGCTGGCGGCGATGAAGGCGGCGATCGAACAATGGCGCGGCTCGGATTTGCTGGCGCTGGCGTCACACGCGCTCGGCAGGCCGATGGAGCTGCTATTGCTGCCCGGCTCCGGCCACTACATCGGCGGCGAAGAAACCGCCTCCATGGAGTGGGTCGAGGGGCGATTCCCGTTCCCGCGCGGCAAGCCGCCTTATCCGGCGCAGGCGGGCGTGCTGGGCTGCCCGACGCTGATCAACAACGTCGAGACCATCGCCCACGTGTCACACATCGCGGTGCAGGGCGCGGCGTGGTTCCGCGCTCTCGGCAAAGGGCAGGGCACCGGCACCAAACTGTATTCCTTGAGCGGCGACGTGCTCTACCCCGGCGTGTTCGAGCTGCCGATGGGCACGCCGCTGCGCGAGCTCATTTTCGATCACGGCGGCAGCAACCTCGGCACCGGCGCGATGATCGTGGTTTCTGAAGGCACCGGCATCGTCAAGCGCGTGGCAGAATACGAGCGCTTCTTCGCACATTCCTCCTGCGGCCAGTGCAACTCCTGCAAGGTGGGCACCGCCACCATGAGCCGCCTGCTGGATCGCATAGACACCGGGCGCGGCACCGCAGCCGACCTCGTTGCCCTTGAAAACCTCTGCGCCATGCTGCCCGGCAGCGGTCGCTGCCACCTCGTCAACGGCGCCGTCATGCTGCTCGACAGCGCCTTCCGCCACTTCCACGACGAATTCCGCCAAGCGCTACGTTAACAGCCGTTCGTGCTGAGCGGGTCGCAGTAAAACAAATCCGTTCGCCCTGAGCCCGTCGAAGGGTGATCTGGTTGCCTTCATCGTCATTCCGGACTTGATCCGGAATCCAGTTGTTATCAAAAAATTCGTTCGCACTGAGCCTGTCGAAGGGTGATCTGGTAGCCCTCGTCGTCATTCCGGACTTGATCCGGAATCCAGTTGTTATCAAAAAATCCGTTCGCCCTGAGCCTGTCGAAGGGTAATCTGGTCACCTTCACCGGCATTCCGAACTTGATCCGGAATCCAGTAAAAACAAGCTTTATGCACCATTCCTTGATATTTCTCTCCCTTGAGTGAGAGAGTCTAGCGAGAGGGTAGGCCGACGATGGCCTATATATATCTATATCTTTTTTCTCCTTGCACGAATAAGAAAAGTCGGCAAGAATTCAGCCATATAAAAAGTGCTCCTGCGATATCCGTTGAGAGCACAAGATTCAGACGCGGTTTGCAATAAGCGCGTTAACAACAAAAGGGAAATGGAGTTCCATTTGAACAAAAATGTCTTGAGCTGCGCTTGCGGTTGATTGTCGTGCGCGCAGGTTCAGCCGTCCGTATTTGATTTGTTCAAAGATAGGCCGAGACTGGTTCCTTTTCGCTCGGTCGACATCACTTGCGAGTTTCATTTTCAGGAAGGTTTTAGCGGCGAAACCGTCGAAGTGCGGGTGGATGGTCAATTGCGCCTCAAGTTTGAGGCAAAAACCCGCATGCAACTGGGTTTGGCGCGAATCGAGACCCTGCAATTGCAAAGTGGTCAGCTTGTCAACATCGTGATTGCTGCACTGGGGCTTCACCAAGACATTCCGATTAACCCGGCACATCACTGGGTCACTGTCAATATTGCCGACCACACACTCGTCGTGCGGCCTGTGCAAGAGGCGCCTGGTTACGTTTAAGCGCGTGTCCAGGCAGGTTTTATCAATCCACTTAATGGGAAATCAAATGACCACTCGAGAAAAACCGGCATCCATCCGAGCCGCCAACAGTGTACCCTTGTCGGACAGCCAAACGATCCCAAACGACGATCATCCGGACTACGCTGGTGATCTGATCAGCGAGGGCGTGAATGCGCTCACGCCACTGCCAGACGGGCCAGTACTCCCGATTCCACAACCCCTTCCTCGGCCGTTACCGATTCCAATGCCGCTCCCACAGCCTAGACCACTTCCCGCGCCCATCCCGTTTCCGATCAACCTGTGCGCGGCTGTCAGCGGACGTTACAGTTATGTGCGACCGGTGCTCCCCAAGGTTCCGCCAACGATTCCAACTCCGCTGCCAACGCCGATCGCTTTGCCGAGCTTGCTGTCACTGACCGTTCGGGTGGACGTGGATCGTTTCTACCCGCAACACCGCATCTCGATAGAAGTGTCGCGGCGCTTCCCACGCACCAGTGCTCATGTGATTGCGGAGGTGGTGTCTGATCAATGTGTTGGTTTCAACCACCGCATTGTCACGGCAAATATCACTTACCGCGACGGCGATGCCACGCTTTTGCCTGGCACCACGGTTGTGTTTGAGGCCTCGCGCAGGCTAGGCAGAACGTATTCGAACTACACCGTTACCCTGAGCGGCGCTGGCATTGCCGACAGAACCTATTTGCTACGTTTTGACTCGCGGTATTTCGACCCGGTTGAGTTTGAGGTAGATTGTGTGGCTAACGCCGACACGCCAACCACAACCGTCAACACTGCGGCCCATCCGAATCGCCCGGTCGACCTGCCAGCTGAAACCCTGTCGTTGACCACGATTTACCAGCGCGCCGGGTTTGACGCGCGCATGTCGCCCAATGCCAATGTGATTCCCACCACAGACGCGGGCGCGAACGGAACATGGTCGGATAGCGAGATGCACAATGCCATGGTCACCTACTGGTCGCGTTTTGCCAACAAACCGCAATGGGCTTTGTGGGTGTTGTTTGCTGCGCGCCATGACATTGGGCGTGGCCTGGGCGGTGTGATGTTTGATGACATTGGTCCGAATCACCGCCAAGGAACGGCTATCTTCACCGACAGCTTCATTCAGGACGCACCCCTAGATGACGCCAATGCGGTCGCTTGGCGCCAGCGCATGGTGTTTTGGACGGCGACGCATGAAATGGGTCACGCCTTCAACCTAGCGCACGCCTGGCAAAAATCCCTAGGTGGCCCGCAAGGCCCGTGGATTCCACTTGTCGACGAACCAGAGTCGCGTAGCTTCATGAACTATCCGTACAATGTGGCCGGGGGCCAAGCAGCGTTTTTCTCTGACTTTCGTTTCCGCTTCAGCGATCAGGAACTGCTTTTCATGCGTCACGCGCCCCGACGTTTTGTCCAAATGGGCAATTCTGATTGGTTCGTCAACCACGGTTTCGAAGCGCCCAAGGCACTTGCGATCCCAAGCGCTTGGTCATTGATGATCCGGCCAAATCGTGCCAACAACACCTTCAGCTTCATGGAGCCGGTGGCGATGGAATTCAAGCTGACCAACATCTCCGGTGCTGCTGCTATGGCCGATGATCATCTGTTGCATGACGGGCGCCACATCACCGTGTTTGTGCAGCGTGAAGGCGGTGCCACGCGGCAATGGCGTTCCATGGTGACTAAATGCCACCGCGAACATGCCGTTGAGCTCAAGGCGGGCACTTCGCTGTATGGTTCGCACATCATCAGCACCTCAGGTGGAGGCTGGTTGATTGATGAACCGGGCTTTTACAAAGTGCAGGCCGCTATTGGTATTGGCGACGATGTAGTGGTCTCCAACGTGCTACGCCTATATGTGGCTACCCCGACCAGTGCAGATGCAAACCAACTGGCTGGCGACTTTTTCACCGAAGACGTGGGGCGAGCCCTAGTGTTTGGTGGCGCCCCAGCGCTGTCCGCTGCCATGGTAACGCTGGAAGCTGTGGCCAGCCGCTGTGCCGCCAGTCCGGCTGCCTTGTACGCGGCGATGGCCTTATCGTCATCCAGATTGCGCAACTATAAGTTGCTGGATGTTGGCGCGGACCGTGCCAGTTTGGTGGTGCGAAGCATCAAACCGGATGTCGACGCCGCCGTCAAAGCGCAATTTGCAGCGCTCATCGACGCGCCTGATCTGGCCGCTGAAACGCTTGGTCACATCGCCTGTTTTGAAGCGTATGACCGCCTAGCAATTGCCATGGCGACATCAGGCAATGAAAAAGGTGCAAAAAAGGTGTTACAAGCGTCGGTCGGATCGATGAAAAAACGCGGTGTTCTGGATTCCGTGGTAAAAATCACGCAAGACAGAATTGATCTTATCAAGTGATCTGAAATGGCGTGAAATGGCATGAGTTACAGCGCAACGGGGTAAAGAGGAACGCCACGTTGCGCTGCCTTCTTCATTGGAATGCATGGTGAAAACTAATGCATGGCTAAAGGGGGCGGGTTCAAAACTAAAGGGGCCAGGCTCAAATTATTTTCAGCGAGGCGGATAGATGAGCCGCAGCTGGCCAGACCATTGAGTTGAGTGCGCCATGGATGCCATGCTCGACGGGGAGTGCCAACTTCAGGCCTAGATCTTGAGATTTTTCCGTTTTTTGCGTAGAGTAAGGAATCCTTACTTTGCGCGGAGTTGAAAATGCTTGCCAAGATGACCTCCAAGAATCAGATCACCCTGCCCAAGGTTATCACTGCCGCCGTTGGCCCTGCGGACTATTTTGACGTGGAGGCCTGCAACGGCCAGATCGTGCTCACCCCGGTGCGCATTCAGCGAGGCGATGCCGTGCGCGCGAAGCTGGCCGAACTGGATTTGAGCGAGCAGGATATTGCTGGTGCGGTTGCTTGGGCGCGCAAGCCCGCTGCCACCAAGATTTCACGCAAGAAATGACCCGCCCCCCACGCTTGCCCCGCGTGGTTATCGACACCAATCTGGTGCTGTCTGCACTAGTGTTTGCCAAGGGGCGGCTGACGCCGCTGCGGCACGCATGGCAGGGCGCGCTCTGCCAGCCGCTGGCATCCAGCGCCACCGCCACCGAGCTTCTGCGTGTGCTCGCCTATCCGAAATTCAGGCTCTCAGCCGCAGAGCAGCAGGAGTTGCTGGCCGATTATCTGCCGTATTGCGCCACGGTGCGCATGCCCGCCAAGTCACCCGCAACGCCTGCCTGCCGTGACCCGTTTGATTTGCCTTTTTTGCAGCTCGCCATTGCAGGAAAGGCAAACTACCTGGTTACGGGCGACCAGGATTTGTTGTGCCTTGCCAGCCAGTTTGCCTGCCCCATTATTACCGCCGAGCAATTCTTGAAAACACTTGCTCGCGACGATCATCGCCCAACAAAAAACGCCTGATGGGCAATCATGGAGCTGGAAAGGCGCACAAGCTATTGCCTTGGCTTGGTGAAGTTTTAACACCGCTCGGGCTGTCGAAACCCGATCATCTTTCGACAAGCTCAAGGCGAACGGACTTCAAACATAATCTGGTCGGGACATATAGACAGCTTGCAATGTGACGCAAATGTTGTACCGTTGAAATTCACGCAATCATCAATACGGAGGGATATGCCATGAGCAAAAAAACCAGCAAAACTTCAAGTGGCCGTTCAGGTTTCGTGCGCAACGTGGTGCCGGATCATCTCGATCTGCGCGACCGTTTTTATCAGCCTGCGGTCGGGGTGGCCCCCGGCCCGGCGATGGAGCCGAAATGCAAAGACTTGCCGGTGTTGCATCAGGGGAATTGCAACGGCTGCACCGGGTTTGCCTTGTCGAGCGTGGTGTATCACCTGCTGCGCGGGGCGGGCCGCAAGACCGCCGAGGCCAAGGTGTCGCCGTTCATGCTGTATTCGATGGCGCGGCGCTACGACGAATTTCCGGGTAACCCGGACAAGGATACCGGCTCGAGCCTGCGCGGGGCCATGAAGGGCTGGTACAAGCACGGGGCGTGCGCGGACACGCTGTGGGAAGACTTGAAAATGCCGACCGCGCCGGTGAAGAGCACCAAACAGGACTGGTGGCTGGATGCGGTGCGCCGCCCGCTCGGCGCCTATTACCGGGTGGATCCCCGCTCGGTGACGGACATGCACGTTGCGCTGAACGAAGCCGGAATCCTGTACGCGAGCGCGATTTGCCATTCCGGCTGGGATACCGGCCTCGACGCCAAGGCCGCGAAGGGAGGTTACTGGGCAATTCCCGCACAGAAAGCCGAGGCAAGCGACGGCGGCCACGCGTTCGCGATAGTCGGCTACAACAGCAAGGGCTTCATCATCCATAACTCCTGGGGTACGACGTGGGGCAGCGGCGGGCGCGCCATCCTCACTTACGAGGACTGGCTGGACAACGCGATGGACTGCTGGGTGGCGCAGATCGGTGTGGTGACCGAGCTGCACGAAACGATCGCGCAGTCGCCGAGCTTGCGGGTGCGTAACGGCAAAGTGCAACTGGCCAGCGAGCGCGCGTTGAGCGTGCGCGAGATCAGCCCCTTCATCGTTGACATGGAGAACAACGGCAAGCTCAGCAACACGGGGGATTACCGCACGCAGGATGCCGACCTCGACGCGCTGGTCAACCAGCATCTCGAAGCGGCGCGCAAAGCCTGGGGGCTGGCCGAGGGCGCCGCCGTGGACATCGCGATTTACGCGCACGGCGGTTTGACCACCGAGGGTGATGCCGCAGATACGGCGGCGAAATGGATACCGGCGCTGTACGACAAACAGATTTTTCCGATCTTCCTGATGTGGGAAACCGGCCCGCTGGACACCCTGAAGAACCGCGTGGAAGACTTGCTGCGCGGCCAGCCGCGCCCCACTGCCGGCATTTGGGATGCGACGCGGAGCTGGTACAACGAGCGGCTCGAACGCCTGTTTGTCAAGCCGGGCAGCATGATGTGGGGCGAGATGAAGCAGAATGCCGATGCGCTTTCCATCGCCCAGGACAGCGGCGGCGTCAAGCTGTATCAGGCCTGCCAGAAGTCCGGCTTGTTTGCCGACCTGTCCAGGGTGCGGCTGCACTTGATCGGCCACTCCGCCGGTTCCATCGTCCACAGCCATATCATCGAGCGTCTGGGCGCAAAAGGATGGAATTTCGAGACGGTGAATTTCATGGCGCCCGCAGTGCGCGTGGACGTGTTCCGCGATAAGGTGGTGCCCGCGCTCAAGAGCGGCAAAGTGAAGCGCTACCACCAGTTCCATCTGGACGATAGCTCGGAGCAGAAAGATCCCACCTGCAAGGCGTTGCTCGGCTACAGCCGCTCGCTGCTGTATCTGGTTGCGAACTCGTTCGAGAACGGCGTGACCACGCCCATCCTGGGAATGCAGAAACATTTCGACCAGGCGATCACTCCGCTGAAACTCAAGAATGTGAGCGCGTGGGCGGCACCCGGGACGGCAACCAGAAGCACTACGCACGGCGGTTTTGATGACGACGAGGCCACCAGGAACAGCATCATCGCGCTGATCAAGGGGAAGAACCTCTATTGATCCGGCACGAATATGTTTGAAGCATGCCTATCCGGTTGATTGCAAAAAACCACCCCCTGTAGGGCGCAATAAGCCTGTCCTGAGCGTAGCCGAAGGGCGAAGCGCATTGCGC
>VIKH01000102.1 GCA_008080515.1 Gallionellaceae bacterium
GTGCAGGCGGTTTACCGCGACTACCGCCAGTTGTCGCTGTCGCGCCTCGGGTTGAAGCGGCTGTTCGGCATCACCCTCACCTTGTCGCTGCTGATCGTGCTGTTGAGCGCGGTATCGGCGGCATTTTTCCTGAGCGAGCGGTTGAGCGCTCCGCTCGCCGCGCTGGCCGAAGGTACGCGTGCAGTGGCGCAGGGAGATTTTACCGGCAAGTATCCGGTGCAAAGCAGCGACGAGTTTGGCGCTTTGACCGGCATGTTCAACCAGATGACGCTGCAATTGTCCGATGCGAGAAAAACCAGCGAGCGGCAACAGCTCCAGGTAGAAAACGCCAAGGCTTACCTGGAAAGTGTGCTGGCGCACCTGTCGTCCGGGGTGCTGGTGGTGGACGAGCAGTTCAGGCTGCGCTCCGCCAACAGCAGCGCGGCACAGATTCTGGGATCGCCGCTGCTGAATATGCACGGCAAGCCATTGCAGGAGATTGTCGCCGAACACCCCTTGCTGCGCCCGTTTTTCGAGGCCGTTATCGGGGCGTTCAACAGCGTGCCTGGCGGAGAGTGGCAGCGCCAGATCGAGCGGCTCAGCAAGAACGGCAACCAGATGTTGCTGATACGCGGCACCCGGCTGGCGGCGGCGGCGGAGAGCGGCTACGTGGTGGTGTTCGACGACATCACCTACTTGTTGCAGGCGGAGCGCCAAGCCGCGTGGGGCGAAGCGGCGCGCCGCCTGGCCCACGAAATCAAGAACCCGCTCACCCCCATCCAGCTTTCGGCGGAACGCTTGCAGCACAAGCTGACGATGCGCTGCTGCTGCAACGCGCCACCCAAACCATTGTCAGCCAGGTGGGAGCGATGAAAAACATGGTGATGGATTTCGCCGATTACGCCCGCGCGCCCGCGCTCAAGCTGGTGATGCTGGATATGCATTCCCTGCTGCGAGAGGTGATGGGGCTGTACGAAGCGAACGTCCACCCGATCACGCTGCGCCTCGATGCGCGCCACGCCAGGGTAAAGGGCGATGCGACGCGTTTGCGCCAGGTGATCCACAATCTGCTGCAAAACGGGCAGGATGCGTTGCAGGGGATAGACCGCCCGGAAATTATCCTGAGCACGGCAGACGAGGCGGATACCCTGAAGCTGCGCGTGCAGGACAATGGCAGCGGATTCCCGGAACATCTGCTGGCACGCGCTTTTGAGCCCTACATGACGACCAAGCCCAAGGGCACCGGGCTGGGTTTGGCCATCGTGAAAAAAATCGTGGAAGAACACGGCGGCACTATCACCATTGAAAACGTGGTAACGGGCGGGACGCGGGTGAGCGTCACCCTCCCTTTATTTGAAGAGGTCGCATGATGGCAGCCAGGGAAATTCTGATCGTGGACGACGAGGTGGGCATACGCGAGCTGCTCTCGGAAATCCTGTTCGATGAAGGGTACAAGGTGCATCTGGCGGAAAATGCCGCGCAGGCGCGCGAGTTCCGCAGCCGCCAGGAACCGGATCTGGTGCTGCTGGACATCTGGATGCCGGATACCGATGGCGTATCTTTGCTCAAAGAGTGGGTCGCGCAGGGTTTGCTGACCATGCCGGTGGTCATGATGTCCGGCCACGGCACCATAGAAACGGCAGTCGAAGCGACGCGCATCGGTGCGGTGGATTTTCTGGAAAAACCTGTCGCTCTACAAAAATTGCTCGATACCGTTGCCCGTGCAGTCCAGAAGGGCATGCCACACCCGCAACAGCAACCCGATACCGGGCAAAGCGAAACCGGGGCCGGAGCGGCGGATTGTTCCATGCTATCGCTCGATCTTCCGTTGCGCGAGGCGCACGATATTTTTGACACCCTATATTTCAACCACCACGTCCGGCAAGAGGGCGGCAACATGGCGCGCGTGGCGCAAAAGGCGGGGCTGGAGCGCACCCACCTGTACCGCAAGCTGAAACAGCTCGGCATCAAGCTTGCAAAGAAGGAAGCGGACGACGATCAGCCATAAAGGCGTCGTGCGCAATAATCACAAATAGCCGCATAGCGCGAACCCCGTTCCTGGGATGGCGAAAAATCGAGTGAACCTCAAGTGACCACAAACCGGCAAACCCCATATTTTATGGCGGGAGCAATTTTCGTGGGGGACTCCCTTTATTATCACGAGTGGGCTTTGCGCCTGGCGGCTGGCGAGAGCGACAAATCTGTTTTTTTTCAAGCTCCCCTGTACCCCTATTTCCTCGGGGCGCTTTATTGGCTTTTTTCCCCGGACCCATGGACGCCACGGGTGGTGCAAGCCATATTGGCCGGGGCGGGCTGTATGCTGCTGTCCCTGTCGGCGTTTCGTCTTTTCGGACGGCGCGCGGGATGGATTGCGGGTTTGCTGGCGGCACTGTATGCGCCGGGCGTGTTCTACGATCTGCTGGTCCACAAATCCGGAATTGCGCTGCTGCTCGGGTCGCTGATAGTTTTCTTTGTCACCAGATTCCTCGCGGGCAACCGCACGATGCTGGCGACAGCGGTCATGGGCGGCGTTACCGCATTGGCGGCAATGGCAATCGAACACTACCTGATAGTTGTGCCGGTGATGGTCGTCTGGATGCTCGTGAGCCGGACGATTGCATGGCAGCAACGAATGCGCTGGGTCTGCGGCCTGCTGCTCGGCGTCTCGCTGGTTCAAGTGCCGTTTATTGCCAGAAATTACATGGTGGCCGGAGAGCCGGTCGTTGCATCTTCCAGCGCCGGCCTGAATTTCTGGATCGGGAATGGCCGAGGAGCCAGCGGGCATTACCGCAGTATCTCCTCTAATCCGGGCAATATTCAATTCGAGCAACAGGACTCGATGCGCATTGCAAGCATGGCTCTCGGCAGGCAAGTGTCCGGCGGAGAGGCATCCCGGTGGTGGCTCGACAGGGCATGGCGCGAAATCGCAGCACAGCCGTCTGCATGGTTCAGGTTGATGGTAAAAAAAGCGGGTTTGGCCCTGCTCGATTTTGAGCTGCCGGATGAAGATGCATTTGGCGCCTACGTTGCCGAGTCACGCATATTAAATACGCTGGGCGGAATACTCCGGTTTGGCATGCTGCTTCCTTTTTTTGCCATCGGAGCCGTAGTCTTGTGGAACACGAAAAAAGAGTCGCGACCAATCATAGCGGCATCAATGGCAATCCTGTGCGGGGTGATACTGTTCTTTGTATTTGGCCGGTACCGGTATGCGGCGGCACCGTTCATGTTTGTTGTGGCAGGATCGGGCGCGGCAGCCTTCGCATCCATGAGCAGGGGGAAACTGGCTGCTGCCATCGCCGGGATAGCTGCATGCGTGATCGCGTTTCTTCCTTTAAAAAATTCGCATAACGCACATCTCAATAATTATTTGCTGGTCGGGGAGCGGGCTTATGCGCTCAACCGTTTCGATCTGGCGAAGGGCATGGCGCTTCGTACCCTGCCGTTAGCGCCACCCAATTGGGCGGCGCCTTACGATTTACTGGCGCAGATATATTTGCAGACCGGGGAGTGGGAGATGGCTGAAATAAACATACGCCGGGTCATTGCGGTTCAGCCCGACTTCCCCAAAGCGTATAACTTGCTCGGACAAATACTGCTGAATGTTGGTGATGCTCGCGCCAGGATGGGGGATGTAGACGGGGCGATCAAATCTTATAGCGAGGTTGCGTCCATGGGGGGAGCTGTAGACGCGGATCGCCAATCTGCGCGCTCTCGTCTTGAACGTTTAGCGCGGTAGCTGTTGTACCATTTATGTCACAAACTTCCTGTGTCGCAGCAGCGCTGCCCGGCTGAATGGCTGGGATCCGCCTGGCAGATCAAGGCACGGCACAGCGAATTTCAACGAGGGATTGATCACCCGCGCTTTTGTACCCAGAACTGGTACATGCCAAAAAAAGTACCTGGATTTTCGTTCTCGAAAATATTCCAGTTATCGAGATCGGTTTTGGCGCGATCTGCGGGAAAACGTTTGCCGTATTGGTTCAGTGTACCGGGGTCAACGGAAAACCCGATAAAATCCAGGCCCAGTTCCACGAAATTCTCCTTGAGCTGGGGCAGCGTGTAGCGGTGTTCCTGGACATTGAATATCAGGTCGCGACAAGGGCTGGCTCCATAAAAATCGCTGGATGATGTCAGCCGCTTGAGCAGTGCGTTATTTTCGACGGCCATCAGCTCCTGGCGGCATTGGCGGATGCCCTCCGCGCTGGGTGTATAACCGCGCTCGGCGATAAACCGCCTTGCCGCAACGATATGCTGGCGCGCCCGTTCGCTGTATAAGCCCAGGCGCATGAAACCGCCTGGCCGCAGCAAGGAAAGCAGAATCTTCCACCCCGCCAGCGGATCCGCCAGATGGTGCAGGACGCCCGCCGATTCGATCACGTCGAAGGTTTGGCCGATTCCGGCCAGTTGCATGATGTCGGCCTGCACATATTCGACGTTGGTCAGCCCGAGTTCCCGCGTCTTTCTTTTTGCGTATCCGAGGCTGGCCAGGCTGAGGTCAACTGCAAGCACTTTGGCGTTGGGAAATTGTTGCGCCACCTGGATCGAATGCTGGCCTGTCCCGCACCCGGCAACCAGAATTTTGAGCCAATCGCCTTTGCCGAGAGATTGGATTTGCGCGAAATCGTCGGTGCAGGCGGCCTTGATGCCGGTGGGCGCCTTCACCCACCTCGGGTAAGGGTTTTCCTCGTACTGCTGCTGGACTAGGAGGGAAACCTCGTCCTCGATAGCGGTCAACCTGGGGATGGCGGCACGCAGCCGGAGTTCTTCGGCGGGTTCGCGCACCTGCTGCGTCAGCAAGCCAGCTACGGGGTCGGGCCATGGGTGATCCGGCAGTGCATAGGCGGAAGGCAGGGAAGCCAGCGGAAAATAGGCGGCCACGGCCACGAGCCACAGCACCGGAAACGGCGATCCCGATGCGAGAGCGGCAACCAGCCGCTGCCGCAACAGTTTTGCCCGCTCGCTCTCTTCGTCGGTGCAGGCAAAAACATATTCGTTGATAAAGCACTGCCGCGCGAGCGCGCAGTAAAAAGGCAACGCCTTTTCGTCCGTTGTGCCGGGAAAAATAGCTTCAGAAGCGGCATCGAGCAGGGCAATCCTGGCCATGGTCAGCAGCCGTTCCATGCGCAGATCGCTTATCGGCGCATTTTCCAGCAGGCATTGCAGCAACCGGTCACCGGCAAGCGCGGCGAGCCCGCCAGGCCCGAACAGCTCCGGGCCGGACAGCCGGGTCGGCCATGCACTGGCGGCACGGTCAACGCACTCCCTGATGGCCGGATCGAGCTCGACCAGCGAAACGCCAGGCGCCACAAAATCGCCCGGCCTGCCCCACGGCTCGGATATGGCGCGGATAAGGCTGGAGCGCGCTCCCGCAATTTCCTGGTTGAACCGGAGGCGCGTGACGGATTGGGCAAACCCGATCTCGCTTTCCTGGCTCGATTTGATCCGGAGTGCCCGGAGATAGCTGGCTACCGCTTCGCCAGGCTTGCCTTGCTCGTTGAGCGCGTTGCCCAAGTTGACGTGCGCGCCAGCCAATGCCGGGTTTGACACGAGCGCGCTGCGGTAATGCCGGATGGCTTCACCCAGCTTACCTTGCGCCTGTAATACGTTGCCCAGGTTGACGTGCGCCTCAGCATAATCCGGCTTGAGCGCGAGCGCCTTGCGGTAGCTTTCCGCCGCCCGGTCCAGTTTGCCCGTCGCCTTGAGCGCGTTGCCCAGGTTGTAGTGCATGGCGCGCGATGGCCGGATGCGCGCCGCCTTGCTGATGAGTTCGACCGCGTCCTCAAAAATTCCTTCATGGCTGGCGATGGCACCCAGATAGTGCAGCGCATCGGGGTGGTTTGGTTCGATTTGAAGAATTTGCTGGTAGAGCGCTTTTGCCTGCGGCAGATGCCCGGCCCGGTGGTGTTCCAGCGCGGCCTGGATGGTCGGGAGCGGTGCGGCGGCTCTGCTGTATGGGTGTGGGCGGCTGTGACTGGCTCTTTCAGCAATGTTTACATTTCTCATGATGGTAGCGTGTTGTTTTGCGTTCGGAGGCAGTCTGCCAGCCGATCCTTAACCGAAGCTTAAGCGACGGTAAATTTTTGGCTTCGGGTGCAGCAATAGGATAAATGGCAGTGGCATCGCACGGGCTTGCGCTGAAGGTGACCGCTTGATCTTGATGAAAAGTCCTGGGAGGCTCGGCAGCGCGCACACTTTTCCGGCATACCTCTGCGGTGTGCTTATCGAGCTGATAATCGCCGAAGCCCGATTACCGGCAGATTCAGGAAAACTTGGGGAGCTTGTGCGGGTAGGAGATGGTTACCGCGCAGTATTAGGGGGGCTGCAAAGCTCGCTTACCGGGCGGAAGCTTTTCCGGTGTACATCGGATACGCCGTGCGTTTGCAATGCAGCGATATGCGCTGCGGTCGGGTAGCCCTTGTGGGCATCAAAGCCGTATTGCGGATACTGCTGGTGCAGCAGCAGCATGGCCGCGTCGCGCGCGGTCTTGGCCAGAATGGAGGCGGCGGAGATGGCCGCCACGCTGCTGTCGCCGCGCACGATGGCGCGGCTGGGCAGGCCGGTGTCCGGGCAGTGCAGGCCGTCCACCCACACCTCCTGCGGGCGCACAGGCAGCATTTCCACCGCGCGGCGCATGGCCAGCAGGCTGGCGCGCAGGATGTTGAGCGTGTCTATTTCATTTACCGAGGCTTCGGCAATCGCCCACGCAGCGGCATGCTGCTTGATTTCCTGCGCCAGTTGGTCGCGCCGTTTTTCGCTGAGTTTTTTGGAATCCGCCAGCCCGGCAATCGGCCTGCCGGGATCGAGTATCACCGCAGCGGCATACACCGGTCCGGCCAGCGGGCCGCGCCCGGCTTCGTCCACGCCGCAGATGATTAAAGTTGGGATCATTCTGGATAGCTGTTTAACCACAGATTGACACGGGTAAAACCACCCAATCCGTGAACATCAGTGTTCATCCGTGGCTAACTTGGTGTTGATCCCCAGATACGGCAAGATCGCCTGCGCCGCCTTGTGCGCGGTATTCTGCCGCAGGGCGACGTGCATGTCCGAGAAAACGTCCTCCAACTCGGCCACCGCCTGCTTGTCTGCCACCAGGTTAAGCAGCGCCTGCGCCAGGTTCTCCGGCGTGGCGTCTTCCTGCAGCAGCTCGGGCACCACGAACTTACCAGCGAGGATGTTGGGCAAGCCGACATAGGGTTGGTATTGCTTGCGCTTGCTCAACCAGTAGGTCAAGGCCGGCATTTTGTAGGTGATGACCATCGGGCGCTTGAGCAGGGCGGCTTCCAGCGTGGCGGTGCCGGAAGCCACCAGCACGCCATCCGCCGCGATCATGGCGTCGTGAGCATGGCCGAACAGCAGGGTGATGGGCAGGTTTTGCGCTTCCAGCCGCCACTGCACTTCCTCGAAAATGATGCGCGTTTCCCGGCTGGCCAGCGGCACCAGAAATTGCGCATCGGGCAATTTCTGCAAAATCAGCCTGGCGGTTTCAATGAAGGTGGCTGCCAGTTGCAGCACCTCGCTCTGGCGGCTGCCCGGCAGCAGCGCGAACACCTTGTGTTGTCTGGGCAGGCGCATTTGTTCGCGCATCGCGGCGCGTTTGGGCGCGTCCGGCAGCATGTCCGCCAGCGGGTGGCCGACGTAGCTCACCGGCACTCCGGCTTTTTCGTACAGCGGCGCCTCGAACGGGAACAGCGCGAGCATGTGCGACACGGCCTGCTTGATCTTGTGGATGCGCTCGCCACGCCATGCCCAGATGGAAGGGCTGACGTAGTGTACGGTGGGGATGCCATTTTGTTTGAGCGCCAGCTCCAGATCCAGGTTGAAATCCGGCGCATCCACGCCGATGAACAGGTCCGGTGGAGCGGCTAGCAGCCGGGCGCGCAGCTCGCGGCGGATGCCGGTGATCTCGCGGTAATGGCGCAGCACCTCGACATAGCCGCGCACCGCGAGCTTTTCCATGGGAAACCATAGCTCCAAGCCCGCCGCCTGCATTTTCGGGCCGCCGATGCCGGCGAAACGCAAGCCGGGAATTTCCTGCGCCCGCGACTATGGCGATGGTTTTACCGGGTTGCGACATGACGCTTCACACTACCAACTATCTCATGACTCAACAATATGCCTGGATACATAGATATTGTGTAATTCCAATTCCATTTTACAAATACAGTAATTTTTCAGGGTGAATACGGCGCTTCGCGCCTTTCTCCGTTCCTCTACTTCTGGTTTGCGACACTTCCCCGCCACTGGCGGCGGGGTGGTTGATTGTCGAACATCCGTTGCTTTATGAGCCGTTTTATAACGGAACCAGCGCCTCCGCCATCTGGTCGCGCAGAAACTCTTCATATGTGCCGTGATAATCGCTCACACCCCTGGCGGAAATTTCGATAATGCGCGTTGCCAGCGACGATACGAACTCGCGGTCATGGCTGACGAAAATCAGCGTGCCCTTGTACAAATCGAGCGCGGTGTTGAGC
>VIKH01000103.1:0-3583 GCA_008080515.1 Gallionellaceae bacterium
CACGGCGAGATGGATTATATGGCAAAACACGGCGTCAAACGCAGCCGTCCGGGCGAACTGGTGCCGGGAACCCTGCGTGTCATTTCGCTGCGCATGGATTATTACCCGACCGCCGCGAAGGCTGGCCGCGAGGTGCTGGAGGACGGCAGCCGGGCTTTTATCTCGCGCTATGCGCTGGGGCGCGATTACCACAAGGTGCTGCGCAACCGCATGGAAAAACTGGCGGAAAAAATCCGCGCCGCCGCAGCCGGTTCCAGTTGCCGCGCGTTTAGCGACAGCGCGCCGGTGCTGGAGACGGAGCTGGCGCGCAAGGCCGGTCTTGGCTGGCGCGGCAAGCACGGCTTGCTGCTGTCGCGCGAGGGCGGCTCGTGGTTTTTCCTGGGAGAAATTTATACCGACTTGCCGCTGCCGCCGGATAGGTTTGCCCGAGGCGCGGCGGTGAATGATCACTGCGGCAGTTGCATGCGCTGTATCGAGGCCTGCCCCACGCGGGCCATCGTCGCGCCCTATAAGCTCGATGCGCGACGCTGTATCTCTTACCTCACCATCGAGTTGAAGGGCTGTATCCCCGAGGAATTGCGCCCGCTGATCGGCAACCGCATCTACGGCTGCGACGATTGCCAGATGGTGTGCCCGTGGAACCGCTTTGCGCACCCGAGCGCGGAGGCGGATTTTACCGTGCGTCACAGCCTGGACGACGTGGCGCTGGCCGGGCTGTTCGCGTGGGACGAGGCGGCATTCAAGGAAAAAATGGCGGGGAGCGCCATTTACCGCATCGGCCACGAACAATGGCTGCGCAACATCGCGGTGGCGCTGGGCAACGCGCCGAAAAGCGCCGCAGCGCTGGCCGCGTTGCAATCGCGGACGCACGATCCTTCGCCGCTGGTGCGCGAGCATGTGGAGTGGGCGCTGCGGCGCCAAAACAGCAGGCCATCCCCAACCGCTGCCCATCGTGGATTGGAAGACGGCGCTAAATCGGTTTACTATCCGGCTTGAAAATCGCGGATGCATGGGCGGTAGAGATATTCCGTTCACCCAAAACTCCGGGTGACCTTCTGGGTTTTTTTGAGCCATCCGTGATCCCCGTGACTTGATTCAACAGCCCCCTTTTGCATAGGGGGTGGCCGGTGTTGCCGCCAAGTGCGGCGCATGGTTTTACTGTCCGCTTTGAGCGGCTCACAAACTAAAGCCCCCGGCTTTGCCTGGGGATACTTACTTGAGATTTTCAGGATGAATGACAGCAATCTATTCCGCAGCGGTTTCATCGCCATCGTCGGTCGCCCGAACGTGGGCAAATCCACTCTGCTCAACCATCTGGTCGGGCAGAAAGTCAGCATCACCTCGCGCAAGGCGCAGACCACCCGCCACCGCATCACCGGCATTTTGACCGACGCGCGCAGCCAGTTCGTGTTCGTGGATACGCCCGGCTTCCAGACCCGCCACAAGAACGCGCTGAACCGCGGCATGAACCGCGTGGTGACCAGCAGCATGCGCGACGTGAGCGCCATCCTGTTCGTGGTCGAGGCGCGGCATTTCGACGAGCGCGACCGCCAGGTCTTGAAGCTGCTCCCAGAGGGGGTGCCGGTGATTCTGGCCATCAACAAAATGGATTACTTCGCCGACAAAAACGAAGCGCTGCCGTTCATCGAGCAGCTCGCCAAAGAACGCGAGTTTGCCGCCATCGTGCCGGTGAGCGCCAAGCAGAACAAGCAACTGGATACCTTGCTGGAGGCTGTCAGGCCGTTTCTGCCGGAGGGCGAGCCCGTCTATGCCGCCGACGAGATTACCGACCGCAACGAGCGCTTCCTCGCCGCCGAGCTGCTGCGCGAGAAAATATTCCGACTTACCGGCGAGGAACTGCCCTATTCCACCAGTGTGGTGATCGAGCAGTTCAAACAGGAAAAGAGCGGCATGCGCCGCATCCATGCCGCCATCCTGGTGGACAAGGAAGCGCACAAGCCCATGCTGATCGGCAAGGATGGCGCCAAGCTGAAAGAAATTGCCACCCAGGCGCGCCTCGACATGGAAGAAATGTTTGGGGCGAAAGTGTTTCTGGAAGTATTTGTCAAAGTGCGCAGCGGCTGGGCCGACGACGAGCGGATGTTGAAGAGCCTGGGTTACGAGTAAACATGACCCCGCGCGAATTCATCGGGAAATGGCGCGATAACCCGCTCAAGGAACGGGCCAGCTACCAGATGCATTTTCTCGATCTGTGCGCGCTGCTCGGTGTTGACCCGCCTGCTCCATCCAGCCACGAAACCTACTGCTTCGAGCGCGGCGCCACGCGCACCGGAGCCGGTCGGGGCTGGGCGGACGTGTGGAAGCGCGGCTGCTTCGGTTTTGAATACAAGGCGCTCCACCGCAGCCTGGCCGAAGCGCTGAAACAGTTGATGACCTACGCGCTGGCGCTGGATAACCCGCCGTTGCTGGTGGTGTGCGATACCAATCTCATCGAAATCCACACCCACTTCACCAACGCGCCGAGCGAAATTCACACCATCGCGCTGGAAGAAATCGGCGAACCCGCCAATCTGGAAAAGCTGCGCTGGCTGTTCACCGATCCGGAAAAATTTCACCCCGGACGCACCATCGCACAAATCACCGAAGAAGCGGCGGGCAAATTTGCCGCCCTCGCGCAATCGCTGAACAGCAGGGGCCACGAACCGCAACGGGCCTGCCCTGAGCATAGTCGAAGGGTGGCGCACTTCCTCAACCAGTGCCTGTTCTGCCTGTTCGCGGAAGATGCCGAATTGCTGCCGGGGCGGTTGTTCGAGCGGCTGCTGGATAAATCTCAAACCGACCCCGCCAAACTATCCAGCCGCTTTGAGGAGTTATTCAAGGCCATGCGCAAAGGCGGCGATTTCGCGCTGGAAGACATCCACTGGTTCAACGGCGGCCTGTTCGAGAATATTGACGTACTGCCGCTCGCCACCGCCGAAATAAAAATCCTCCATGAAGCCGCCAGGCTCGATTGGAGCGGCATCGAACCCTCGATATTCGGCACCCTGTTCGAGCGCGGCCTCGATCCGAAGAAGCGCGCCCAGCTCGGAGCGCACTACACCGACGCGCAATCCATCCTGCGCGTCATCAACCCCGTCATCGTCGAACCGCTCGCGGCGGAATGGGAAACAGCCCGCGCCGGGATTGCCGGGAAAATCGCCGGGCGCAAAAAGAAAGGCGACAAGGCCGAGCGCGATGCGCAAGCCATGTTCGCCGCCTACCTCGAACGCCTCAAAGCCTTTCGCATACTCGACCCCGCCTGCGGCAGCGGCAACTTTCTCTACCTCGCCCTGCGCGCGCTGAAAGACCTCGAACACAAAGCCAACCTCGATGCCGAAGCGTTGGGCTTGCAGCGCCAGGTTTCCATCGAATGCTCGCCCGCCAACGTGCTGGGCATCGAGATCAGCCCTTATGCAGCCGAGCTCGCCCGCGTCACCGTGTGGATAGGCGAAATCCAGTGGATGCTCAAGAACGGCTACCCGATCCGCAAGAACCCCATCCTGCAAGCGCTCGATCACATCGAAAACCGCGATGCGCTGCTGCAAATCCCCCCTAGCCCCCCTTTGCCAAAGGGGGGAACGGA
>VIKH01000103.1:3597-16662 GCA_008080515.1 Gallionellaceae bacterium
TTCCCCCTTTGTAAAAGGGGGATTGAGGGGGATTTCTGAAGCCCGGTGGCCCACCGCCGACGCCATCATCGGCAACCCGCCCTTTCTCGGTGGCAGCAAAATGCGCGGCGAATTGGGCGACGAATACACCGAAGCCCTGCGCAAGGTGTATGAAGGCCGCGTGCCCGGCGGCGCGGACTTGGTGGCCTACTGGTTCGAGAAAGCGCGCGCGCAAATCGAATCGGGCGAGTGCCAGCGCGCGGGGCTGGTGGCCACCAACTCCATCCGGGGCGGCGCGAACCAGCAAGTGCTGGCGCGGATCCTCGCCACCCCCTCTCCCGGCTTGCGGGGAGAGGGTGAGGGGGAAATGCGCATCTTCAATGCCTGGAGCGACGAGGAATGGATCAACGAAGGCGCGGCGGTGCGCGTGTCGCTGGTGTGCTTCGGCAACTCCCCTCGCCCGCAGGCGGGAGAGGGGCTGGGGGTGAGGGGCATTCTCAACGGCCAGCTTGTTGAATCCATCCACGCCGACCTCACTGCGGGCGAAGGGCTGAATCTAACGCAAGCCAAATTGCTGAAAGAGAATGCAGGGGTGTGTTTCATGGGGGCATCGAAAAAAGCCCCGTTCGATATACCCGGCGACCTTGCCCGGCAATGGCTCAAGCTACCCAATCCGAACGGCAGGCCGAACAGCGAGGTGGTGCGCCCGTGGGCGAACGGGATGGATATTACCCGCCGCGCTTCCGATACCTGGATTGTAGATTTTGGCACAGACATGAGTGAGGCCGATGCCGCGCTGTATGAAGCACCGTTTGAATATGTGGTGCAACACGTCAAACCCGTAAGCGAAAAAAACAGGGATAAAGTTGTAGCTCGCAACTGGTGGCGACATGCTCGACCACGTATTGATATGCGTATTGCGCTCAAAGGATTGCCGCGTTATATCGCCACACCTCACGTTTCCAAGCATCGAATCTTCGTTTGGATCGCCCCTGCTGTTTTGCCCGATCAAATGCTGATCGTAACTGCGCGCTCCGATGACGCCACCTTTGGCATTCTCCACTCGCGCTTCCATGAACTGTGGGCATTGCGCATGGGTACATGGATGGGGGCAGGCAACGACCCGCGCTATACGCCCACCACCACCTTCGAGACCTTTCCATTTCCCGAAGGGCTGACGCCGAAGGATTCCGCGCCCCTCACCCGGCCTGACGGCCACCATCTCCCGCCCGTGGGCGAGGGAAATAGCTCCCCTCTCCCGCAGGCGGGAGAGCTGGGGGTGAGGGCTGCGGACAACTGGCTCAACCCGCCGGAGTGGACGGATTGGCTCCGCACCCCGGAAGAAGAAAAAGCGGGCTATCCATTACGTCCCGTTGCCAAAACCGGACACGAAGCCGACCTGAAAAAGCGCACCCTGACCAACCTCTACAACGCCCGCCCCGCCTGGCTGGATAACGCGCACAAGGCGCTGGACGCCGCCGTCGCCCAGGCTTACGGCTGGAACGACTACAAACCGGAAATGCCGGACGAAGAAATCCTGCGGCGGTTGCTGGCGTTGAATCTGGTGCGTGCAAGTTGATGGGTAAGTCCAAATTCAATCAGGGAGATGAGCACCGTAGGGCGCAATCGTTATTGCGCCGAAGGAGGGAATACGCTTAAAGCGTATACGAAGGTATCAGAGACGATATTTTCATCGTCGGTCTGTAGCGTTATTGTTGCCCATCCCGATTTGGGACTAAAATGCACCCATGCGTGTAATCAGCCTTTCAACCCTTAAAGCTTTTTGGGCAAACAACCCGAACTATCAGGATGCGCGCGAGCCGGGGCTTGCGTGGTATCGGCAGGTGCTGGTGGCGGATTGGGCTTCGCCCTCTGCGGTGAAGGCGGATTTTGGCAATGCCAGCATCCTTAAAGACGGGCGTGTGGTGTTCAATATCGCGGGGAATAAATACAGGCTGGTGGTGTGGATCAACTATCCCTATCGCGTGGTGTATGTGCGTTTCATCGGCACGCATAAGCAGTACGACGCGATAGATGCACAAACGATATGAGGTGAACAATGGACATTAAACCGATCAGGACAAAAACGGATTACAAGGCTGCGCTGAAAGACATTGAGGGCCTGATGACGGCGCGCGCCAATACGCAGGAGGGGGAGCGGCTGGATGTGCTGGTTACGCTGGTGGAGGCATATGAGCGCAAGCATTTCCCGATGGAGCTGCCCGATCCTATCGAGGCGATTAGGTTCCGCATGGAAAGCCTGGGGCTGAAGCCGAAGGATTTGCAGCCGATGATTGGCGGTTTGAATCGCGTGTATGAGGTGTTGAATTACACACGCCCATTGACGCTTTCGATGATCCGGCGTTTGCACGATGGTTTGGGAATACCTGCGGAATGTTTGATCAAGCCTTCGCAGCGGCAGGTGGCTTGAGTTGTCAGCGCAACCACGCGAACTCAAGCCGGAACCGGAGCCAATGTGCGAGCCGGAAGAGGTGGCGTTGGAGAGTCTCGAAGAGGCTATCGCCTATTGGGAAAGGTCGGTGAGATATATCGAGGAGGGCTTCGATTACTCTGATGATCATGAGGAATACACCCATGATCTGTTTTCCCGCAATGTGTTGCATGGCATATTAAACGGCTTTGCAAGCCAGAAACTGGATGTGCCAGATATGTTCAAGGCAAGGATGGATGCGGCTGACAAACGATTCACCGAACTGACATTCGAGATTGAGCGCCATGTCTGGGGTACGGAGACAATTTACGATAAGTCCATCTTTTGGTACTACTACCGCTGGCCAAAAAAGTGAGAGCCGGGCGAATTGATATTATGTAATCGTTCGGCTACAATCGCTCTATGTTCGCAATCAAACGCACTGCGGAATTCAACGACTGGCTGTCCGGTATCCGCGATGGTATGACTCAGCGCCGTCTGGTGGTGCGTTTGCGCAAGGCAACGCTGGGAAATCTGGGTGATGTTAAGCCGGTTGGCGGCGGAGTGTTTGAGATGCGCGAACATTTCGGGCCGGGCTGGCGCATGTATTACATCCGGCGTGGCGAGGTGTTGATCGTGATGTTGGGCGGCGGCGATAAATCCACGCAATCCGCCGATATTACCAAGGCTGTGAAACTGGCAGCCACGATTGAGGAGTGAGCCATGACCAAAAAGATACGCATTGCCGATCTTCCAGATTTTGATGCGGCGGAATACCTCGATAACGAACAGGCGATTGCCGAATACCTGACGATTGTCCTGGAAGAAAGCGATGCACCTTTGCTGGCCGCCGCGCTGGGAGACATTGCCCGTGCGCGGGGCATGACGGACATCGCCAAGGCTTCCGGCCTGTCGCGCGAGGCCTTGTACAAGGCGCTCCGGCCCGATGCGCAGCCGCGCTTCGACACGATCAGCCGGGTATGCACCGCGCTGGGCGTGAAGCTGGTGGCACAGCCGCTGCATTCTTGATGGGCTGTCCGCCGCTCTGAAGATGAACCGCACCGAGCGTTTCTACCGCATAGACCAGATGCTGCGCGAGCGGCGGGTGGTGCCGCTGGAAACATTCCTCGACGAACTGGAGGTGTCGCGCGCCACGTTCAAGCGCGATGTCGAGTACCTGCGCGACCGTTTGCACGCGCCCATCGTGTGGGATCGGGCATCGGGCGGCTATCGTTTCTCCGGCGATACGGTTGACGGCCCGGCTTACGAATTGCCGGGTTTGTGGTTTTCCGCTGCCGAGCTTTACGCGCTGCTGGCCGCGCAGAAATTGCTGGCCGACCTGGAGCCGGGACTGCTGGCGGCACATGTGGAACCGTTGCAGAAACGCATGTTGGCATTGCTGGAGGAATCAGGCCACGCGGCGGACGAAGTGACGCGCCGGGTGCGTTTGCTGACGATGGCGAAGCGCGGTATAGAGCCGCGTTTTTTCGCGGAGGTGACGCGCGCCTTGCTGGATCGGCGGCGGCTAAAAATCGCGGCGTGGAACCGGGGGCGCGATGAGATCGTGACGCGCACGGTGTCGCCGCAGCGGCTGCGAGCGGTGGCCGTGTTGGATAAACCGGCGCGAGAGGTGGCGGACGCGCAACTGGACGCGCACTTTTCCGGGAGCTACGGCAT
The DNA here is from genome assembly GCA_008080515.1 of Gallionellaceae bacterium. Classification (GTDB taxonomy): domain Bacteria; phylum Pseudomonadota; class Gammaproteobacteria; order Burkholderiales; family Gallionellaceae; genus VIKH01. Next base: position 7,685 of record VIKH01000103.1, read on the forward strand.
CTTCTCGGGCAGCATCAAGGATTGGGCGGTGCTGCGCTTTTCTCCGGAGCGCGCGCGCTGGGTGGAATACGAATGCTGGAACCGCCAGCAGCGCGGCGAGCATTTGCCGGATGGCGGCTACCGCCTGCGCGTTCCCTACGCAGACGAGCGCGAATTGCTGATGGATATTTTGCGCCATGGTGCGCACGTGGAAGTGGAAGCGCCAGTCGGCTTGCGCCAGCGCGTGGCCGACGAAATCCGGAAGCTTGCAACTCTCTATCTTTCTCCCCGCCCCTGATTTTTTGGCAGGCTCGTTATTTGAGCCACTACCCTCTGTATGCTTGTGCCATTCTTTATATTGGGTGGCAGAACATGGACAGACGATCATTTTTTTCGCGCCTGGGTGCGCTTTGCGGTGGCGTGCTGGTTTCTGCCCCTGCGGTCGCGCAGGCCGCGCCCAAGCAGCGCATCGAGCTACAACGCTCCGCCGTGGCGGGCTTCCAGTATCACGATGGCGAAAAACTCTGGGCGTCGCTGCGCATCGGGGATGCGCTTACGTTGGCGCGTGAAGCGGATAATGTTTATGACAAGCGCGCGGTGCGTGTGGATTGGCATGGGCGCAAGTTGGGCTACGTGCCGCGTCTGGATAACGCCAGCGTCAGCCACCTGCTCGATAGCGGGGTGCCGCTTGAGATAGAAATCGTTTCGTTGCGCGAAAGCGTTAACCCGTGGGATCGCATCGGATTGGCGGTGCATTTGATTGTGTAACTCACGCTAGACCGCGTAGACCGCTCAAGCGGATTATTGGCACGAAGCCTGGCGGGTATTTGCCACCCGGATGCCGGTCAGTTACCGGCGGAGGAAAAAAACGTGAGCGCGGACAGGCACCAGCAACTGATGCGGGATTACCCGTCGTATCGCAGAAATTGCGACGAGAACGGTAACTTTGTCCTGGACAAGTTCCGTCGCCAGATTTACAGCGAATCCTGCTCGCTCTGCCAGCACCTGACGAATTGCGGGTTGAGAATGTGCGACGTCTTCCCGGAAGAATACGGCATCCCGGATGAAATCTGGTCCGGGAAAAACCGGCATACCTCCGCCTATCCTGGCGATCGCGGCGTCCAGTTCGCGCGATTCCACCCCCCGGCCAAGGAGCGGGCCTGATGGAGCTGGAAGTCAAACTCGAAGGCATCGAGCGCAGCCGCGAGGTGATGAGGGTACAAGATGAACGATGAATCCGTCACATTGCCACGCCATCTCCAGATTTTTCTGGAGGCGGTTCGGCCAGTCAGGTCACGCTTATATGGCGCGCTGGAACAGCGTGTTGCGCGGGGGGTTGAACCGCTCGATTTCCCCGGTTGTTTGTACGATCTGTTTGGCGTGCTGGAAAGGTTTGCGCAGAATCTTGATTGCATCGTCAACGACAGGATAGGCAAAGTGGTGCAACGCAACGATGTTAGTAAAGATGAAATTTTGGGTGCTGTACGGGATTTTGAGCGGGAGCTGGATAGCCTGCTGTCGGCGTATCAATCCGTGCGGGCGCTAAAGGTGTGCGGCGATGATGCTCTGGCGCGCGGGCTGATGGAGGAGGTATATCTGCATTTGTTGCACCAGATCCGGGGCTGGCTGGACGAGTTGGTAGAGGTGTTGAGCGACCCGCTGGGCAGTATCAAAAAACGCGGCCTGCCAACTTCCGGTTATGTGGAAATTCCGATCAATCTTACTCTGACACCCGCGCCGCAATTTGCAAAACTGGCGGCATGGGCTAACGCTCAACGCGAGAAAATAGGCGCGCGCACCAGATTTCACGCGGCATTCAAGCCAGATGGGTTGGGTTTGCTGGGGACGCTGGGCGTGATGTGGCTGGGTTGGGAGATAGGCGAGCATCTGTTCGGCAAGGATGATGATTGAGATGAGGTATTGTTAAGCCATGCGGACCATTTTCAAATCCGTGCGGCGCAATGCCCGTTGGTTATTGCGCCCTACAGCCTGGCTATGAGAACTCTGCGCAACGTGTTATTCGGTTTCATATTGTTGATGATATTCACGACAGTTCTGCACCGTTATGGCGTGTGGGACTGTTCAACGATATATTTGATCTTGCCGAAGGTGATGCAAACGTCCTTGCTTTCGGGTTTTGCATCGTGTTGGTATTGGTTTTTGCGGGCTGTTGGGTTTGGTCATCGAAGCGTGCGCCATGATTGAACCTGAGCCAATATGCGAGCCTACGTAGGGCGCAATCGTTATTGCGCCGAATGGAACTGCGCGTGTTGTTGGAGCTTCAGCTCCTTGCGACCCCGGCGTCCCTCTTGCGGGTGCTGCCGGAGGGCAATTTTCAGAGGCGCACCGATGACCCCGCACGAGTTCATCGGGAAATGGCGCGATAACCCGCTCAAGGAGCGGGCCGTCTACCGGAAGGTGCTGCCCCCTTCAGCGCCAGCGCCTTTTGCGGCACATCGCTGATGAGGATGTCCACCCCGAGGCCGAGCGCGCGGCCTATCTCTTCCTCGCTGTTGCAGGTGTAGACCGCGATGCGCTTGCCGCGCTCCCGCACGGAGCCGACCATGGCTTCATCCAGCGTGCTGATGTGGACGCACAGCCCGTAAAGAAACGGCTGTTCGGCCAACGTGGCGCGCGCGAACCCCGCCCCGTGTTCCGGCTCCAGGTTGAGCACCAGAGGAAACTGCGGGCCGATCCGATGCGCGTAAACCAGGCTGCCGAGGTCGAACGAGGAAACCAGGATGTGATCGCCGGTCGCGGCGGCTATCATTTCCAGCGTTTGCCGGACTTTTGTTTGATGCCGTGAGGGCTCTTCCCATTCGCGGTTTTTAATCTCCAGCAACAACCGGCAGCGCGCGCGATACGCCGCGAGAAATTCTTGCAGGCATACCACCCCTTCGGGGCGGCTTGCGGCAGAAAAATGCGCGGCAAAATTCATCGCGCGCAGTTGCGCGTAGTCGAAATCGTCAATGCGCTTACCGGGCAGGCCGAGCTTGTCGAGAAAGCGGTCGTGCCACAGCACGGCCACTTCGTCGCGACTGAGCTGGATGTCCGTTTCCATCCCATCAACGGAATGCTCCAGCGCCCGGTCAAAGGCGGCGCGGGTGTTTTCTGCGGCCTCTTGGTTGGCGCCGCGGTGGGCGAAGATCAATGTGCGGTCGGGGGTAGCCATGCGTTTCCTTAAATTGGACAGCCGGGCAAGCCACAGCTTTCACGAAGCGCCCCGGTTAGCCCAACCCGCCAATAAACCGTTTGATGGAAGCTTTCAGCATCGCAAAATGGGGGTTGAACATCAGGCGGCGCAGGGTGCGGGCTTTCAGGTTTTTCTCCGTGATCTCACCCTGCCAGACATCCGCCGCACCGCCTTTGCAAGCATCATATTTTCCCATGTCGCCAGGATAATAATGGATGCAGTTGCGGTAATCTCCCCCCGTCCCGTAGTGCCCGTCTTCTGCGGGCAATACGATGGCGGTGTGGGCGGAGCCCAATATTTTCTGCGCGGGCAGGCCGCTGTTTACCAGCTCCAGTTTTTCTGCCGCAATGCCAAGCGGGAGCTTGTCGGTTTCCGTGGCGTAAAGCACCATCCTGCTGCAGGGGTGGGCCGCGCGCGCCATAAATTCGAGGGTGGCGCGAGCATCAACCGTCGTATCGTCGAGGCTCGCCGCAACAAATGCGGGGATGGTTATCCCGCGCTGCCGCAATTGCCCGCAAACCTTCCGGGTCAGGCCGTGCATCTGGGCGGCGGCGTTTTTGGGAAATGATTCGTATTTGTAACTATCCCCGTCCGGCTTGATGTCCACCCATTTCGCCGAAGGCAGCAGCCAGCTATAAAATTTGTGCAGGTTGGCCCGCGCGGCGCGCGGCGAAATTTTGAGCGCGGGGGAAAACAGGAACAGGCCGCGCACGCGGTCGTCGCGCAAGCTCTGGTAAATGCTCAGCGTCCCCCCGGCGGAGAAGCCCGCCAGATATACCTCGTCAGCTTCTTCCGCGATCCTGTCGGTGCCGTAAGCGACGGCTTTGGCCCATTCCTGCCAGGTGACATCGAGCAAATCTCCGGGTTGTGTGCCGTGCCCCGGCAACAAAACGGCCATCACACGGAAACCGCATTCCTGAAATAGCGCGGCTAGGTGGCGCATGAAATAAGGCGAATCGGTCAAGCCGTGGGTAAGCAGCACGCCGCGCCGGTAGGTTTTTTTCTGGCCGGGCGGGAAACCGGGTGCGGGTTTCAGCCCGAACGGCGCATTGCCATCCACTATCGCTTCCAGATTATCCGCCGCCGCGCCGCCGCGCGACCGGGCAATCATCTCGCGGGTGCGCGCCACATAATCCGTGAACGGCAATTGGCCGCCATCAAACCGGCTGTTCGACCCGGATGCCCGATGCCGTTCGGCGACAACTCTGTCCTGTTTTTTCATGCCCGATATTTTTGTGCTGTCGCGTTTGATTATGAAGAAAAACTTGCCCGCCCGCAAAATGCAAAGTGGGTTCCAGCAGCTGGGTTCCAGCAGCTTGATGAAGCGGGTTGTTTCGTGGATAATCCGCGTCCCTGGCCGGGATGGTGGAACTGGTAGACGCGCCGGACTCAAAATCCGGTGTCCGAGAGGATGTGGGGGTTCAAGTCCCCCTCCCGGCACCAGGTCTCTTTTGCGCCGAGCAAGCCCGTTTGAACCTGCCGAATGGTTTGCTCATTTTCTCGTGGCGCACTTCTCTTTCTGTTGGGCGGTTTCTGCGAGGTTGAACCTGTGTCGTCGCAGGATGCTGACCGGCAGTTTTCGGATAATCGTGAACGGCGTGTCAACCGGGCGGGTTTCCGCGCGTTAATGTACCGACACTTGCCGTGTCACAGCTACAATTCTCAACCCACGTTTAGGAGTCACACAATGAAACTGTTATCCATGCTGGTCGCCGCCATTTTCGCCGCATCAACATTCTCGGCAGTTGCCGCTGACGCGCCTGCTGTCGCACCGGCCAAGACCGAAGCTGCCGCACCGGCAAAAGCTGAAGCTGCTGCTCCGGCCAAGGCTGAAGCTGCCGCACCCGCCAAGAAAGAAAAGAAAGCCAAGAAAGCGAAGAAAGCCAAAAAGGCCGAATAGTTCAACCGCAGTACGGGCTGGAAGGCAGGGGCATCCCTGCCTTTTTGCTTTAGGATGCTTCTGAAAATGGTGCTTCGACAATCTCGGCGCGAACGGCTTTCAAGTTCGATTCGTGCCGGATCAACAGGTGCAACACCCCGTTAACGCCCCGGTTCGCGGAGGATGACCGAGCACGAGGGACGGCCCCGGCAGAGCGCCGACTTTACTATTCTGGCGGGCCGGTTTTCCAGCCACGAAGAGTCCATCGGGAGGCTGTGAATCTTGATCATCCACACCGAGTCTTTGCGCAGGTCGCTGCTGTGCCTTTCCACGAAATCATCCAGCCGGGCGGTGTCTCCGACAAGAATTTTGCTGTAAATCTGATCCAGTACTTCGGCTTCCAGCTCGTTGTCCATTTCGTCCGGCGAGCTCTGGTCGAGCGGGCTTTGGCTGTCGAACTCGCCATCAAGCGGCAGGTCTGGTGGGCCGGGCGGGGCGTCACCCATGTCCGGGCGCAGGTTCATCAGCGCGGCTTCAAAGTTGTCCGGCGAGTTTTTGCTCAAGCGGCTGCGGTCGCGGATGCATTTGATGCTGATCGGCTCCTGCTCGCTGATCCAGCAGGCCCAGGCGAGGGGGGGCGGGTTGGCCGCATTGGCGGGTGCCGCGCTTGCGCATAGCAGAGCGGCCAGAAAGAAAATCCATGCGGTTGCGCGTCGCGCGGGGGGCGCATCCGTGCGCGCCTGTCAGCCACGCTCCGGGCATCCTTTGCATCGTGGGGGCGAATTTTCATTTGTGCGTCCAGATTCTTCAAGAATGAACGGGTGCCAAACCTTACCGGCACCGGCGACCCAGCGGGGCGGTATCTTGCTGGCGTTCGCCCATACTAAATTCTTTTACCCCGCTTGCGCAAGGTTGAATTTGAGAGGCGCTGCAACACCGCCCTTTGTAAACAGGAGGGTGGGGGAGTTGCCAAATGCGGCTCAAGCCCGTGCATAATGGTTTCAGCTCCAGGTAGTTCGGGCATGGTTGTTTTTTGGAAGCTGAAAAATCGGGCCTCAACTCATTCCGTGCGCAGCGCTTCCACCGGATCCATCCGCGCCGCGCGGCGCGCGGGCATCACCCCGGCCAGCAGGCCGATTGCCACCGCGCTGCATTCCGCCAGCACCGCGAAGAACAGCGGCGTATGCACCGGCATGGCGGGGAAAACCCAGTGCAGCCCCTGCGCGATGCCGATGCCCAGCGCCAGCCCGGCCAGCCCGCCCGCCGCAGACAGCAGCATGGCTTCGCCCAGAAACAGGATCAGCACCTGCTGTTGCCGCGCACCCAAGGCGCGCAGCAGGCCGATCTCGCCGGTGCGCTCGGCCACCGCCATGGTCATGATGGTGAGGATGCCGACCCCGCCGACTACCAGCGAGATGGCGCCCAGCGCCCCGACGGCAAAGGTGATCACATCCAGCACCGAGCCCAGCACTTCCAGCGCCTTTTCCTGCGGGATGACGGTGTAGTCCTCGCGCCCGTGGCGCGCCGTCAGGACGGCGCGTATCTGTTCCTGCAATTTTTCCAGGTTGGCCGCAGGCTGATAGGTGAGATCAATCTCCACCAGCCCGACCCGGTTGAACAGCTCCAGCGCGCGCGCGGCGGGAAGGTAGACGGTGTCGTCGAGATCGAAGCCCAGCACCTGACCCTTGGGCGCCATCACCCCGATCACCCGGTAGCGCTGCCCGCCAACGCGCAGGTAGCTGCCCAGCGGGTTGGCGTCGCCGTAGATTTCCTGCCGCACCTTGCTGCCCAGCACCACGAAGGGCCGCGCCTGGCTGGGTTCTTCGTCTGGCAGGAAGGCGCCGACTTTGACCGTCAAATGGAAAGCGCGCGGGAAATCCGGCCCGACGCCGTACACCGTGGTGCGGCGGCTCTTGCCGTTGGCGCGCACCTCGGCGTTGCCCTGCGCGATGGGTGTGACATGCTCGACGAACGGCAGCCGCCGCAATGCTTCCGCATCCTCGATGGTGATCGGCTTCACCGAGCTGATGGCGCCCACGCTGGCGCCGTGCGTCTGGGTCTTGCCCGGCTGGATGCCGATGATGTTGGTGCCGAACTGGGTGAATTCCGACAGCACGAACTGGTGCAAGCCCTCGCCGATGGAAGTAAGCAGGATTACCGCAGCGATGCCGATGGCGATGCCGAGGCCGTTCAGAAAGCTGCGCAGGCGGTAGGCCGTGAAGGTGGAGGTGGTGAGGTGGATCAGGTCGGTGAGCAGCATGGCCCCGCCATCGCTGCCGTTCGGCTTCAAGATAAACCGGCTCTTGGCCGGCTTCCGGGGGGACGGTTATTTTCTGGCGCGTTTCTCATGCTGCCGCATCTATCGCGCCCTGCAACACCATTCTGTCCATCACGTCCCTTTCGCGCACGGTTTGCTTGGTCAGCAGCAATCCTTCGAGGGACAGGGTGCGCACCGGAGTGCCGTCGAGATTGATGATTTCCGCATAGCGCGCAAGCGTGTCGCTGGTTTCGCCGCTGGCGCTGAACATCAAGTCCACAACGAACTCGTCGGCTACGCGGATGGTTTCGCCCTCTTCAAACCATGCGGGATCGATTTGCCCGGCCACTTTCCCCGGCAAAACCTGCAATGCCCCGATCACCTTTTCTCCCTGCTCTCTTGTCGTCGGAACGAGAATGTCAATATCGGTCGTGGCGCGATAATAGCCGTGCGCAAACAAGGCATAGCCGCCGATCAGGAAATAATCCACCCCGTTTTTGTTGAGCGATTGAATGACGGCCTTGAGGTCGGCTATCGTTGCCGGGCGGGTATATTTTTCTTCAGTCATGCCTGGTTTTCCGGACGGCGACTATCGAGTTGACCACGCATTCCATCATGTGCCGGTTCGCTTCTTCGTGTGATTTGTAGCGGAATACGCCGCGCGGAAAACGGAATGTGGATTGCATTTTCTGCATCTCGGTATTGAACAATGCGCCCTCGCGCAGCAAATCGCCATCGGCATGAAATGTGATGCCCCGCTCCCTGCGCTTGCCGACGGTTTTCATTGGCTTACTCCTGCGTTCAATTGGTGGCGGCAGTTTCCCCGCTCTGTTTGCGGGTGTCAATATACGCATTCCTGTAGTCGCGTTTGAGTTGGTGCGCACGAGGCTGACTTCCACAGGCTCGCCCACCGTCAGGTGCAGCACGGTGTTATCGGTTTTCATTTGATTGCCTCCTTCACGTCTTGCCACCGAGTTTTGCAGGCAGTTCAACCAGATTATCGAGCAACAGTCTATGCCTTAAGCTTGGAAATCCAATTTCATCGCTTCGGCCACCGAGCTTAAGCGTTTGTCCCGCGTCCAGAGTTGCGCGGCTCCTTCGAGCACAACTGCGGCGAGCAAGTGGGCATCGACATAGCCGATCCCCCGCCCCATCAATTCGTGCCTCTCAACGAAAAACAGCACCTCATCATCGGTGGCGACTTGTATCGTTGGCAAATCTTGCAACAGAGACAAAACCGTTTTGCGATTTTTCAGGTTGCCGCACGCCAACTCGCCTACGATAAAAGGATGCGCCAGCACATTGTTGCTGTTCAATAGCTCAACCAACCCCGGCTCACCGGCGCGCAGGTGATCGATCCAAACGGAGCTGTCGACCAGAATCATGCCGGTTCAGATTGACGCCTGATCGTGGGTTGTAATTGCGGCTCGGTGCCACCCAAGCGCGCCAGATGCCGTGCGCTCTCTCTTTCGATCAAAGCCCTAAGTCCTTCTTGCACCAGCGCGGCCTTTTCTTTCAGTCCGCTCACGCGCTGCGCCTTGGCAAAAAGCTCGTCTTCAATATTCAACGTGGCTCTCATACGACCTCCTTTTGTGAAAATGGAATGCCTTGATGGGCACTTCTAAAAATTCGTCACACCGGCGAAAGCCGGTGTCCAGGCTATTGAAAAT
>VIKH01000183.1 GCA_008080515.1 Gallionellaceae bacterium
AGATCTGAAGTCACACCAACATAGAGGGTGCCGTTTCTTTTGCTTGCCAGAATATAAACTGCTGGTTGCTTATTCACTCATATCTCACTGGATTCCGGCTTTCGCCGGAATGACAAACGAGGAGGTCTCTCTTATTAAGTTAGCGCGTATGGGCGCAGGCCGGTATCCAGTAGCACACAGACAGGCCGTCTTGCTTCTGGATATAATCCGCCCAACCAACGAGACACCCCATATAGAAATGCGCCCCTCACTCGCCCTGCAAGCACACCGCCAAGCGATCCGCGAAATCGCCTTGCGTCATCGCGTGCGCGACGTGCGCGTGTTTGGCTCTGCCTTGCATGGCAGCGACACCGAAGACAGCGACCTTGATTTGCTGGTCGAACCGACAGCAGAAACCACCCTGATGGACATCGCAAGAATCCAGATTGAAGTGGCGCAACTGCTCCATGTCGGCGTGGATGTGCTGACCCCGAACGCGTTGCCCGACAAGTTCCGCGCACAAGTGATGGCCGAAGCTGTCGCCATATGAGCAAAGCGGACACTCTGCGCATACCGGACTATCTCGGCCACATCGTCGAAGCCATCGAACGCATCCATGAATACGTTTCAGACATGGACGAGGTCGCCTTCCTCGCAGACAAGAAAACGCAGGATGCCGTCACCCGCAATTTCGAGATCATCGGCGAAGCCGCCCGCAACATCGAACGCCATCACGCCCAATTCGCCGCAGCTCACCCCGAAGTGCCGTGGTCAGTCATCTGCACCATGCGCAACCGCGTCGCGCACGGCTACTTCAAGGTTGATCTGGAACTCGTCTGGAAAACCATACACACCGACCTGAACGAATTGCATGCGTTGGTCCGCAAGTTGCTCTAGCAAGCTGGTTAAATTCTACGCATCATTCCGCCGTGCGTGCCAACCAGCAACTCAGCCTCCCCGAGATGAACGCCATCCCGCGCGAGATGGAACAGACCGAACGCGCCGACCAGTGCAACCACGGGCGGCCGACGTGGTTCCAAGTGACGCTGGAGGAGCTGGATGCGATGTTTATGCGCGGGAAATAACAAGACTCTCGGATAAAACAGACATATGAAACTTCAATATCTAGGCGACGCTCGCGATGCATTCAAGTGGGACATTCTCCGTAAACTCAGGGGGGATTGAAGCGAGTAGCTTCGTAGCAAAATCCTGATGATTACAACGTCAACCGCCCGCATCGCCTTCGCCTCCTTTATCGGCACCGCCATCGAATTCTACGATTTCTATATCTACGGCCTCGCGGTGGCGATGGTGATCGGGCCGATCTTTTTTCCCAACAGCGACCCGGCGGTGCAGGCGCTGAACGCCTTCCTCACCTTCGGCATCGCCTTCCTCGCGCGTCCGTTGTTGATCGGCGTGCTGCCGAGTTATGAAGCCGTGGGCTGGGTGGCGCCTGCGCTGCTGTGCCTGCTGCGCTTCGGCCAGGGCATCGGTCTCGGCGGCGAATGGGGTGGCGCGGCCTTGCTGGCGGCGGAATATGCGCCCGCAGGCAAGCGCGGCTGGTTCGGCATGTTCCCGCAGCTTGGGCCTCCCGTTGGTTTTCTGTTCGCGGTGGGCAGCTTTTTGCTACTCTCCAATTTGCTCGATGATGCGGCGTTCCGCGAGTGGGGCTGGCGCATTCCGTTCCTCGCCAGTTCCGTGCTGGTGCTGGTCGGGCTTTATGTGCGGCTGAAGCTGGAAGAGACACCGGTGTTTCTTAAAGCGATGCAACAAGCCAACTCCGTTCGGCCTGAGCCTGTCGAAAGAACGAACGGCGCGCAGGGCGGGCAGGTCGTTCATGGTTCGTCAAGCTCACCACGAACGGATATTGAAATTCCGCTGACCGAATTACTATCGCACCATGCCAAGCCGCTGGTCTCCGGCGCACTGCTGATGGTGGTGTGCTACGCGCTGTTCTACATCACCACGGTGTTTTCGCTATCCTACGGTGTATCCAAACTCGGTGTTTCGCGCCCCGACTTCCTCGGCATGTTGTGCGTCGCGGTCATCTTCATGGCAGCCGCCACGCCGCTTTCCGCTTGGGCGGGCGACCGCTATGGTCGCCGCCCGGTACTCATCGTTGCGGGATGTGCGGCGTTGCTGTCGGGCTTTTTAATGGAACCGATCTGATGGGTGCAACCTTCGCGCCGATGGGGGCGTTGCTGCCGGAACTGTTTCCGACGAAAGTCAGATATACCGGCGCGGGCACCGCCTATAACCTCGGCGGCATCCTCGGCGCATCGTTGGCCCCCTACATCGCCCAGCAATTGGTGCAACGCGGCGGCCTCGCTTGGGTGGGTGGGTATATTTCGGTCGCGGCGGCGATCAGCCTGCTGGCTGCGTTCTTCAGTCGCGAGACGCGGGACAGGGAGTTGGCATGATTTCTGTGATTCGCCATTCCTGCGCTGCGTGTGTTGTTGGGGCTTCAGCCCCATACAGCCATGGCGTCCCCCCTGCGGGTACAGGCCGGAATCCGACCGTTACGAAATCCTCGCGTAGCGAATCAACTGCTGGTTTTGTCCGCTGCGCGGGCTGTTTGTTTTCACTGGATTCCGGCCTTCGCCGGAATGACGGTGCAGTGAAATGAGTAGGTTGCCTCCCGCCATCTTCCTCATGGGCCCCACCGCCAGCGGCAAAACTTCTGTCGCGGTGGAGCTGGCGCAGAAGATGCCCGTGGAGATAATCAGCGTGGATTCGGCGCTGGTGTATCGCGACATGGACATCGGCACCGCCAAGCCGGATGCCGCGACGCTGGCAAAAGCACCGCATCACCTCATCGGCATCATCGATCCCACCGAGGCCTATTCCGCCGCCGCGTTCCGCAAAGATGCGCTGCGCTTGATGGCGGGCATCACGGATCGCGGCAAGGTGCCATTGCTGGTGGGCGGCACCATGCTCTATTTCAAGGCGCTGCGCCACGGCCTCAGCGACCTGCCGCAAGCCGACCCTGCGGTGCGCGCAGAGCTGGAAGAGCGGGCCGCGCACCTCG
>VIKH01000104.1 GCA_008080515.1 Gallionellaceae bacterium
CGTTCAGGCCAATAACCGGCCCGTTCTTTTACCGGCCAAAAGCGCCTATTTCACAATCCCAAGTTTCCTCGACCACCAGGGTGTGATCGCGGGCAGCAAGGTCAGGGTCCAGATGACCACCCAGGCCGTCAGCGGCAGAAGTTGGGTCAGTTCCGGAAACTGCGCGGCGGCGATGACTGCCAGCACGACGGGGATCACGCCGGTCTCCCGCACGATGCTCATGAAGAGCTTGTCTTTCATGCCGAGATCGGTCGGCAGCAGGGACAGCATGACCGCCACGGGCCGGGCGACGAGGATGAAGACCAGCGACACCAGCAAACCCAGCAGCGCGGTGTCCCACAGGTCGCCCAGCGCGACAAACGGGCCGACCATCATGAAGATGGTGGGCTTGGCGATGCTCTCGATCTTGATCTCCATGGTGTGCAGCGTTTTGTGGAAATATTCCTTGCCGTGGTTGTAGTTGGCGAGCAGGCCGGACACGAAAGCCGCCAGGAACCCGTTGCCATGGATGGCTTGCGCCAGCAGGAAGGTCACCAGCGGAATAGCCAGCACCATTGCAAAATCATAGGTGGTCTCTCCGATGTCGTGCTCGTTGTCGCGCGACTTGTAGATCTCGTAACCGTACATTGCGCACCAGCCGACAATGCCCGCGATGGTGCCAAACAGGAACTGTTTTCCCAGATGCAGCAGGTTGTCTGCGCTGGAGAGCCCCGAGACCAGGCTGCCCATCGAGTCCACGGAAACGCCAGCCAGGATCATGGAGGCAATGGCAGCTACGAAGATGGCGCCGACCGCATCGTTGAGGGCGCTTTCGGCGACAGAAATGCTGGCGAGGCGCTTGTACTCGTCCTTGAAAATAACTTGTTTCAGGGTCGGGATCAGGGCTGCGGGATCGGTGGAGCCGAGTATGGCCGCCAGCAGGGCGGCGGTCTTGCCATCCAGCCCCAAGGCCATCAAGACCGGAAACATGATGAAGAAGGTGATGAGATAACCCACCAACGCGATCATCGCGGTGGGGAAGGCAATCTTGACGAAATCGCGCCGGTCCACTTCGTCGCCGCCGCCCTTCAGGATGATGGCGGCGAGAGCGGTACATACCACCACCGCGAGCATGACCGCCGCCCCGATGGGCGCCAGCGCGTCATGCAGGACGATGCCCACCAGCAGTTGCAAGGTGAAGTTGGGGAACACGGTGCCCTCGGACAATTTGCTGCACGCCCAGCCGAATACCAGAAACAGCCCCAGGCACCACAACGAGATCGCGATGGCCGTCTCTGTGCCACCAAGCAGGGTCAGGCGCTCAAGTATCGCCGGGGCAGCGCGGTTCAACAGGAAAGCAAAAACAAACAGGCCGACAATTTTTACGTAGTTCATGATTTGGATATTTTTGGGTCAACGGCAGGTGATGTACTGGGAAACCTCATGAGGCTCAAGGATATGCTGGATAAGTCGTCGCACCGGCGAAGGCCGGTGCCCAGCTTGTTGAAAATACTGGATTCCGGCTTTCGTCGGAATGACGAAGTGAGGCTTATTCTGCGTTTCCCCTAACAGTTGGCTGCTGGACATGGGCGAGTGCTTGCCCATTTGATTTCTGCACCATTTGCTGCATGGACACTCGAGACGATAATATCACAGCGGGTAAACTGTCGAAAAAACCAAATGGAATCTTCCGCCTCACTTGAATTGGCCAAGCACGTACTGCTGACGTTCGGCATCGTTCTCGCCGTGGGAACCTTGTCCGGCCTGGTCGCGCGGCTGGTGCGGGTGCCGGATGTGGTGGTGTTCCTGCTGGTGGGCATGCTGCTCGGCCCGGGCGTGTCGGGGTTGGTGGACATCAAGGCCGATTCCGCGGTCAACCAGTTGATCCTGATTTTTGGCTCCAGCTACATCCTGTTCGATGGCGGCGCGTCAATCAGGCTCAAGGTGCTAAAGGAAGTCTGGATCACCATCCTGGTGATCGCCACCATCGGCGTGCTGATCACTGGCGCCATCACCGGTGCGGCGGCCTGGTATTTCCTCGGTGTGCCGGTCATGGTCGCGCTGCTGCTCGGCGCCGTGCTCGCGTCCACCGATCCGGCGACGCTGGTGCCGGTGTTCAAGCAGGTCAAAATCAAGGAGCGTGTGGCGCAGACGGTGATGAGCGAATCCGCGTTCAACGACGCGATGGGCGCCATCCTCACCTTCACCGTGCTCGGCGTGGCGATGGGAGCGGGCGAATTCTCGGCGGGCGAGGCGGCCCTCGACCTGTTCAAGCAATCGTTTCTGGGTATCCTCATCGGCGGAGCGCTCGGCTATACGGCGGCCTTTCTCATTGCGCATCAAAAGTTCGGCTTCCTCGCCGAGTATGCGCCGGTGGTCACCCTGATGGCGGTGATCGGCGCCTATATGGGTGCGGATGGCATGCACGCCAGCGGCTTCATGGCGGTGTTCGTGTTCGGCATCATGCTGGGCAACCAGGAGTCGCTCGGTTTCGAGCGTATTCATCACGACGAGGCCATCCTCGAAGATTTCATCATGACCACCGCGCTGGTCATGCGCATGTTTATCTTCATTCTGCTCGGCGCGCAGGTGGATTTCGGCCTGATGAACCAATATCTGTGGGCTGGCATCGCCGTGGTGACCATATTTATGCTGGTGGCGCGCCCGGTGACGGTGTTCCTGTGCGCCTTACCGGATCGCCGCGCCAAGTGGAGTTTCAAGGAGATGCTGTTCATGTGCTGGACGCGCGAAACCGGCGTGATCCCCGGCGCGCTGGCGGGGATGCTGGTCGGCATGAATGCACCCGGGGCGCAGATCATCGCTTCGGTCACCTTCATCGCGATCCTGATGACCATTCTGATCCAGGCCACCACCACCGGATGGCTGGCAAAGAAACTGGATTTGCTGGCGGATGAGTAGCCGGTAGCGCGTTTTGTTTCGGCTCGCTCGCCTGTTATTTTGTCACGCGCTTGCCGGAGTCTTTCATTCATCCCAGGTGCGGGATGCCTACCCTTGTGGCATCGGATTCGGGTGCTGAAACCCGTCTGCCCGATCGCTGGGTTACAGCTATAACGCCATGATTGAACATGTGATTCCACATGCTACCAGCGGTGTGGCAAGCGTTTTTGACAACCCTTGATTTCCGTGTTGTCAATTTTTTACAAACCTCCTTATAATCGGACGCTCCAAAAAAATAATAACAGCCGGGATCGCCCGGTTCGCTCCACTCGAAGGTTTCCACCCTGGCTTTTGCATCTGCGGTGCTGGTTGCGGATGAAGCTCGGCTCGGATTCCGGTGCTGGAATAACTTTTTAAGGTATTCATTATGGCCAGAGCATCTGCAGAAACAAAGGAAAGCACGGTTACGGTATCCATCATGGGCAAGCTCCACGAAGTTCCGGAGGATGCGACCATCATGGGGGCCATCGAGTATGCCGGACACCAGATTATTCGCGGTGCCGGTTGCCGCGAGGGCTATTGCGGGGCCTGCGCCACCCTCTACCGCCTGCCCGGCGACTACAAGATTTATACCGGGCTGGCCTGCATGACGCTGGTCGAAGATGGCATGACGCTCACCCAGATTCCCTACGTCCCGGCAGTCAAAGCCATTTATGACATCGAAAAACTGAAGCCGAATGTCACGGCTATCCAGCAGCACTACCCGTCGGTTTTCCGTTGTGTCGCGTGCGGCACGTGTACCCGGTCGTGCCCGCAGGGGTTGCAGGTCATGGATTACGTTCAGGCCGCCAAGCGGGGCGACATTGCCCAGGTGATGGACTTGTCATTCGACTGCGTGGTCTGCGGGCTGTGCATGTTGCGTTGCCCGGCGGAAATTGTGCAGCCTCTGGTTGGCATCCTGGCGAAACGCCTCTACGGGCGCTATCTGCGCCAGGACAGCCCGGAGCTTGCGGAGCGGGTCAAGGCTGTGGAGGGCGGCGCCTACAACGCCGAATATTCGGAGCTCATGACGATGGGTCGCGAGGCTCTGTCAAAACTTTACTACGCCCGCGACTCGGAATAGAGAGGATCTTAAAGATGTATCCAGATTATATGGCGGAGTCGCTCCGCAAAGTGGTTCAAACCCGCCCCGCACGGTTGGAGCTGGCCCGCAAGCCCGATCCGGTTTATCCGCCGATGAACGCGGAAGAACGCCGCGCCGTGCTCGAGGGTTTCCACCCCGACTTTGAGGCCAGCGCCCGCCGCGCGGTGCGTGTCGGCCCCAACAAAGGCGAAAAACTGACCACCGAAGTGTCAGAATTGCTGGAATCCCACTCCTGGCTGCGCAGCGAGCAGGTAAATCTGGATAAGCCCGATTTTGAAACCGACCTGTTGATCGTCGGCGGCGGTGGTGCAGGCTGTAATGCCGCGCTGGTCGCGATGAAAGAGCACGGGGTGCGCTCGATCATCGCCACCAAACTGCGCATGGGCGATGCCAATTCGATGATGTCGCAGGGCGGCATGCAGGCCGCCGTGTCGCGCACCGATTCGCCGACCCGCCACTATCTCGATGCGATCGGCGGCGGCCATTTCGAGAACAAACCCGAGCTGGTCAGAGCGCTCACCGAGGATGGCCCCGGCGTGGTCAAGTGGCTGGAAGATCTGGGCGTAGTGTGGGACAAGGAAAAAGACGGCTCGATGAAGACCATGCACGGTGGCGGCACTTCGCGCAAGCGCATGCTGTCGTGCCGCGACTACACCGGCGCGATGATCATGCGCACCCTGATGGACGAGGTGCGCAACCATCCCGACATGATCGCCGTGAAAGAGTTCATGCCGGCGGTGGAGCTGATTATGGACGACAAGGGGCGTTGCGCCGGCGCGGTGCTCTACGACATGGAAAGCGAGGAATTCTTCACCGTCAAGGCGAAATCCACGCTGATCGCTACCGGCGGCTACGGTCGTCTGCATATCCGCGGCTACGACACCACCAACCACTACGGCGCGACCGGAGACGGACTGGTGATGGCCTACCGCGCGGGCGCCAAGCTGATGTACATGGACTCCGTCCAGTACCACCCGACCGGCGTTTCGTTCCCCGAGCAGATTGCCGGATTCCTGGTCACCGAGGCGATCCGCGGTGCCGGCGGTCAGCCGCTGAACAAGGACGGCGAGCTATTTGTCTTCCCGCGCGAGCCGCGCGACATCGAGGCTTCGGCCATCATCCGCGAGTGCGTGCAGAACGGCGGCGGTGTCCCGACCCCTTCCGGGCGCGTCGGCGTATGGCTGGATTCCCCGCTCATCGACATGCTGCATGGCGAGGGTTATACCGACAAGCATTTTCCGGCGATGTATCGCCAGTTCATCCAATACGGCATTGACATCACCAAGCTGCCGATGCTGATTTACCCGTCCTTGCATTACCAGAATGGCGGCATCGAAATCAACGAGCGTTGCGAGACGGATCTTCCCGGTCTGTACGTGGCCGGCGAAGCCACCGGCGGCCTGCATGGCCGCAACCGCTTGATGGGCAATTCGGTGCTCGACTACAACGTGTTCGGGCGGCGTGCCGGCCGGTATGCGGGCGAATACGCCAAGAAGGTCAAGCTCGGCAAGTTGAGCCTGACGCATCTCGATGCCTACGAGAAGGAACTGGCGGGAGCCGGAGTGAAGACCGATCTGGTAACGCCGGTGCTGTTGCCGTCCTATGCGCCGAAAGATGTCAAGAAGCGCCAGTTGCTGCGCGGCGGCAACACCTTGCCGGGCGCTTCCATTATCAACCGCTTGCATAACGAAAGGTCGGGCGCTTAACCGCCGAATCGGACAGATGACGCACATTGATGACAGAGTAATCGAGCTGGCGCGCACCGCCCTCGGCTTCGTGTACGGCGAGGAGCATTTTTATCGCCACGCCGCCGAAATGACGCATGGAAACGTCTTGCCGCCGAAGAAGCGGGGAATGCGCACCCATCGAAAATTATCGCCGAAATGGAAGCGGCCATCGCGCACCGCGGCCACGCGGTGGTCGCCGATGACACCCAGGCGCTGCGCATGGCTATGGAGCTGGAGCGGCGCGTCATCCACCTGCTCAAGGAAATGGCCGATCACACCCAGGATCCCGAAGTGATCGAGCTGCTCGGGAAAATGATCCTGGAAGAATGCTTCCAGTACGATTCTCTCCAGGCGCAGCTGGACAGCATACAGAACGTCGGATTGTGGCTCGATACGCCAGAATTCCGCATGGACGGAAAGTATTGAGCGGGCAAACTATGGACACCACCTTGCGCATCACTTCGGCTCGTGCCGGCAGAGCTTTCGTAGCCGAGATCGAAAAAGTCAGCGGCCAGAAATTGCTGGCCTGTTACCAGTGCGGCAAGTGCTCGGCGGGATGCCCGATGGCGGCGCATATGGACATCCTGCCCAACCAGATGATCCGCATGGCGCAACTGGGGATGCGCGACCAGTTGCTGGCCGCGAAATCCATCTGGATGTGCGTGTCCTGCCTGACCTGCAATTCGCGTTGCCCGAAGAACATAAGAATTGCCGAAGTGATCGAGTCGCTGCGCCTGTCCGTGCTGCGCACCGCCAAGCGCGATGACCACCTCGAGATCATGGAACTGTCTCCCGAAGCGCGCGCCGTGTTGCCGCCCATCGCCACGATCAGCGCCATGCGCAAATTGACCTCTTGACGGAAGCCCGCGAAATGGGAAATGAAAACAAACCGATGAAGCTCGCCTATTATCCGGGGTGTACGCTGAAAAACCACGCGGCCAACTTTGATGTGTCCACGGTTTCCTCCATGGCGAAACTGGATGTCGAGGTGGAGGAGTTGGAGCGCTGGAACTGCTGTGGCACAGTGCATGCGCTGGGTTCCGACAACGTCATGAACCGGGTCGCGCCGATAACCAACCTGGTCCGCGTCAAGGAAGCCCAGGCCAGCGAATTCATGACCGGGTGCGCGATGTGCTACAACACGCTCAAGCGCGCCAATATTGATGTAAAAAGCCGCGCTGACGCGCTGGAAACCATCAATAATTTTCTTTCTCTGGAAAACACCAAGTATGAGGGTGATGTGGACGTGCTCCACCTCCTCGAATACCTGCGCGATCGCGTCGGCTTCGATAATCTGTCCAAGAAAGTGACCAAGCCGCTGAAAGGCTTGCGCGTGGCCTGCTACTACGGATGCCTGCTGGTGCGCCCGAAAGAGGTCGCCTTCGACAATGCCGAAAACCCGATGGTCATGGAGAACCTGGTGCGCGCTCTGGGCGCCACGCCGGTGGACTTCTCGCACAAGACCGAGTGTTGCGGCGCCTACCAGACGGTAGACAAACCGGACGTTATCGCCGATCGCACCGACAAGATCGTCGGGTCGGCGCAGGGCGAGCGTGCCGACCTGATGGTGGTGAGCTGCCCGCTGTGCGCGTTCAACCTGGATTTTCGCCAGGATGATTCCAAGCGCCTCAATCCGGATTTTCAGAACATGCCGGTGCTCTACTTTACGCAGTTGATGGTGCTGGCGTTCGGCTGCGATGAGCAGGCGCTGCGCTTCGATCTCCAGCATATTGATCCGCTGCCGGCCTTGAAGGCACGCGGGCTTGCTTGAGGAGAATGAGGGATGTTTTTCAACGATCTTAAACCGGCTCGCGGCGTTGTCTACGTCAACGACGAATGGTGCAAGGGCTGCTCTTTCTGCGTCCAGTTCTGCCCCACCAACGTGCTGGAAATGTCCAAGGAGTACAACGCCAAAGGCTATCACCCCCCTTACGCGAAGAATCCGGAAGCTTGCACCGATTGCAAGTTTTGCCAGCTTATCTGTCCGGAGTTTTCCATCTTCGTGAACAGGGTAGAAGACAACAATACAGGAGAAACGGAAAAGTGAAGACTGTCGCAGCAGACCCCAAAGGAGTGGATTCCGGACCACATTTCATGGATGGCGACCATGCGATTGCTGAAGGCGGGCTGGCAGCGGGATGCCGGTTTTTTGCCGGCTATCCGATCACGCCCTCGACGGTTCGCCGAGCGCGCCCCGGAAGTGGGTGCGATGTTCATCCAGATGGAAGACGAGATTGCGTCCATCGCCGCCCTGATCGGCGGGGCCTGGGCCGGCCAGAAAGTGATGACCGTAACCTGCGGCCCGGGCTTCTCCCTGATGACCGAGAACCTCGGCCTGGCCTGCATGACCGAGACGCCGATGGTGATCGCCAACGTGCAGCGCGCCGGCCCCTCTACCGGCTCGCCCACGCTGACCGCGCAGCAGGACATGATGCAGGCGCGTTATGGTCCGCACGGCGACAACATGATCATCGCGCTGTGCCCGGACAGCCCCCAGGAGTGTTTCGACCTCACCATCGAGGCGTTCAACCTGTCGGAATTCTACCGGGTACCGGTCATCATCCTGACGGACGAAACCGTCGGCCACATGCACGAGAAAGTGGTCATCCCGCCCGCCGACCAGATCCAGGTGGTGCCGCGCAACAACTACAGCGGCCCCAAGGAAAACTGTCGCCCATTCAAATTCAACAGCCAGGGCGGGAACCCGATGGTGCGCGCGGGCGACGGCTATAACTTCCACATCACCGGGTTGGTACACAACGAGAAGGGCTACCCTGCCGCAAACGCCGAGCAGGGCAAGGTTGTGGTGACCCACCTGATGGAAAAGATCAACAGCAACGCCGACAAGATCATCCGTTTGGAGGAAGACCAGACCGAGGGCGCGGACGTGGTGGTGGTTTCCTACGGCATCACCTCGCGCATCGCCGTCAAGGCCATCCAGGACGCGCGCAAGGAAGGCATCAAGGTCGGCGGACTGCGTTTGATTACTATCTGGCCGTTCTGCGAGAAACGCATCGCCGAGCTGGCCGGCAAGGCGAAGGCGTTTGTGGTGCCGGAGATCAATTACGGGCAGATGGTCAAGGAAGTGGAACGGTGCGCGGGCGGACGCAGCAAGGTAATCAGCGTCAATCACTGCGGTGGCGCGGTGCATGAACCGCAGGTGATACTGGACGCCATCAGAAAGGCAAACCAATGAGTACCGATATTGAGAAATTTAAGGCCGGCAGCCCGATGGCCAGCGCCCTGCGCATGGATCGGATGCCGCATATCTGGTGCCCCGGTTGCGGCATCGGCTCCGAGGTTAACTCCTTTGCCGAAGCCGTCAAACGCAGCGGCGTGGACCCCAAGAAGGTGGTCGTGGTGTCGGGCATCGGCTGTACCGGGCGCGTGGCGGGCTATGTCAACTTCGACTCGATCCACACCACGCACGGGCGCGCTATTCCGGTGGCGACCGGCATCAAGCTGGCCAACCCCGAACTGACGGTGGTGGTATTCAGCGGCGAGGGCGATCTGGCCGGTATCGGCGGCAACCACCTGATTCATGCAGCGCGGCGCAACATGGATCTGGTGGTCATCTGCAACAACAACTTCACTTATGGCATGACTGGCGGGCAAGTAACGCCGACTACGCCCGGCTCGGCGATGGCCTCGACCACACCCTACGGCAACTACGAATATCCGTTCAGCCTGCCGCTGCTGATGGATGCTGCGGGCGCCACCTACATCGCGCGCTGGACGTCGCTGCATTCGCGCAACGTTACCCAGTCCATCGAGGAGGCGCTGCTGCGCAAGGGTTTCTC
>VIKH01000105.1 GCA_008080515.1 Gallionellaceae bacterium
CTGGACGGCTGAAGACCCGGTGGAAATCACCCAGAAGGGGCTGCGCCAGGTGCAGATCAACAAAAAAGCCGGGCTGGATTTTGCCACCATCATGCGCGCCTTCCTGCGCGCCGATCCGGACGTGATCATGGTCGGCGAAATGCGCGACAAGGAAACCGTCTCCACCGGCATCGAGGCATCACTCACCGGCCACCTGGTGTTTGCCACGCTGCACACCAACAGCGCGCCGGAATCCATCATCCGCCTGCTGGATATGGGGATGGATCCGTTCAACTTCGCCGATGCCCTGCTCGGCATCCTCGCGCAGCGCCTGGCCAAACGCCTGTGCAAAGATTGCAAAAAACCGCACATCGCGACCCAGGACGAAATCAAGGCGCTGCTCTCCGAATATGCGGAAGAGCTGAAAAATACCGAAACCTGGAAGAAGGAAGCGAATGCCGCGTACAAGGCGCTGTATGCCGAGTGGATGCAACTCTTCGGCAAGGATGGGCAGATTACCTTGTACGAAAAAGTCGGGTGCGACAAATGTTCCGGCACCGGCTACCGCGGCCGGGTCGGGCTGCACGAGCTGCTGATCGGCACCGACCCGGTCAAGAAAGCCATCCAGGAACACGCGCGCGTGGCAGAGCTGTTCGCCATTGCCCTGGAGGAGGGGATGCGCACCCTCAAGCAGGACGGTATCGAAAAAGTGCTGTCCGGCATCACCGACATGCACCAGGTGCGCGCCGTTTGCATCAAGTAGCCCTCACTCAATTCCGGGCAAGCGATGACACAACACGACGATTTGCTGCAGCGGCTGGATGAGCTGAACGCCATCGGCATCGCGCTGTCGAGCGAGCGCGATATCAACCATCTGCTGGAATCCATCCTGATCGCCGCCAAACGCATCACCAACGCCGATGCGGGCACGCTCTATCTGGTGGAGCCGGAACAGCAGGTGATCCGTTTCGAAATCATGCGCACCGATTCCCTCGGCATCGCGATGGGCGGCACCACCGGCGAGCCGATTCCGTTTTATCCTGTCCATATGATAGACAAGGGCGGCAGGCCCAATGTCTCGATGGTGGTGGCCTACGTGGCGCTGCACGACAAGACGGTGAACATCGCCGACGCCTATACCGCCGATGGTTTCGATTTCTCGGGCACCAAGAATTTCGACAAAAAAACCGGCTACCGCTCCACTTCGTTTCTGGCGGTGCCGATGAAAAATCACGAAAACGAAATCATCGGTGTGCTGCAACTCATCAACGCGCTGGACCGGAAATCCGGGGAAATCATCGCGTTTACCCAGGAAGACGAGCACCTGCTGGAGTCTCTCGCCTCACAGGCCGCCATCGCGCTCACCAACCGCCGCCTGATCCAGCAACTGGAAGACCTGTTCGAGTCTTTCATCAGCCTCATCAATACCGCGATTGACGACAAGTCACCCTATACCGGCGGCCATTGCGCGCGCGTGCCGATCCTGACCATGATGCTGGCCGAGGCGAGCTGCCGCGCCGGGCAGGGGTCGCCGCTGCACGGCTTGGCCATGAGCGACTTGAAGAAGCATGAGCTGAAAATAGCGGCGCTGCTGCACGATTGCGGCAAGATCACTACCCCGGTGCATGTGGTGGACAAGTCCACCAAGCTGCACACCCTGCTGGACCGCATCCATCTGCTGGATACACGTTTTGAAGTGCTCAAGCGCGATGCCGAGATCGCGATGCTCAAGGGGGAGATGAACGCCGCAGATTGCGGTGCGCGCCTCAAGCAACTGGACGACGACCGCGAATTTCTGCGGCGCTGCAACATCGGCTCGGAAAAGATGAGCGAAGCGGATCAGGCGCGCGTGCGCGGCATCGCTTCCTACCGGTGGCGCAACGAGGCGGGCGTGCAGTGCGATTTTCTCAACGCGGACGAGCTGGAAAATCTCACCATCCCCTTCGGTACGCTCACCGGAGCGGAACGCCAGGTCATCAACCACCACATTGATGTCACCATCAAGATGCTGGAATCGCTGCCTTGGCCCAAACATCTCAAAAACGTCCCGGAGTATGCCGGCGGCCACCACGAGCGCATGGATGGCAAGGGTTATCCGCGCGGGCTGACGCGCGAGCAGATGTCGGTGCAGGCGCGCATGATGGGCATCGCCGATATTTTCGAGGCGCTCACCGCCAAGGATCGCCCGTACAAAAAAGGAAAAACCCTCACCGAATCCCTCGCCATCCTCGGTAATTTCAAGTTGAACGGCCATATAGACCCGGATCTGTTCGACATTTTCGTGCGTGAGAAGGTGTATCTGAACTATGCGCGGCAGTTTCTGGATCGCGAGCAGATTGATGCGGTGGACGAAAGCCAGATACCCGGCTACACACCTTAACGGGTGACGTAAATTGTCACCCCGTTGACGGGGATGGGTAGGCCAATCCGCCAACCCTCGCGAGAGAAACGCTACAACCCGCTAAATTACTTGATCTTGGTGGCTGGCACGGATACTGCTAGATGAAAGCTGCACACCCCGTGTGTCGTGTCTAACTTGATTAAGGAGATTCAACATGAAACAAGTACAAAAAGGCTTTACCCTGATCGAGCTGATGATCGTGGTCGCGATCATCGGCATCCTGGCTGCCGTGGCGATTCCCGCATACAGTGATTACACTAAGAAAGCCAAGGCAACCGAACTGGTGCAGGGGACCTCGGCATTAAAGGCTGCGGTAGAAATCTGTATGGGAGATTTCCCTAATTCTTTTGATCCAGAATGTGTAGCAGGGTCGAACGGTATTCCGGCTAACCTTCCCGATGCGGCTGCAACTGGCATTGATGGCTCTGCCACTGCGGCGGTGAGCGGAACGAAGGTAGTTGGCGCCAAGCGAGTAGCGATTGCAGGTGGTGTCCCAGTTATCACCGTGGCAGCTACGACCGCGCTGACCGGCAAGACTGCTCCTACAGTAGGCTTGATCTATACACTGACACCTTCTGCTGGTTCCGCTGGTATATCGTGGACATCGGGCGGCTCCTGCGTAACCGATAATCTGTGTAAGTGATACGTGTCTTAAGCTGGACACAAAAGCCGGGTTTCCCGGCTTTTGTGTTTTCAGGGGAGCTGATTATCCGGAGGTATCATGCGAATTGGGCAAACAGGGCTGTTAACGGTTGCTTTGCTATGCGCTATCTCGTTGCTATATGGGAAGTTTCTGTGGAATCCCATCGTGTTCGACGATCTACCGTTATTTATGGTAGATAACTCGGGCAGCCAACCAGTATCCAGTTACCATTTTTCCCCGTTTGAGCTGCGCTCCTTACCTTACGCTACGCTGGCGTGGGGAAAGGCGGCATTCGGGTTGGACATGCTGCACTTTCGTGTCGAGAACCTGTTGCTGCATGCTGCGGCCACTATTTCACTGTTCTTTTTTTTGGCGCGGATGTTCGAGGCTGTTTATGGCGCGCGCAGCGGGTCGTTGTTGAGCTCTCGCGCTGTTGCATTTTTTGCCGCGCTGTTGTTCGCGCTGCACCCGGTGGCGGTGTACGCGGCGGGCTACCTGGTGCAGCGCACCATCGTCATGGCCACGTTGTTCAGCCTGTTGGCCATGGTGGCCTATCTGCATGGCAGCATCCGGCAGAAGCCGTTGTGGTTATGGGCAAGTGTACCGCTTTATTATCTGGCGGTATTTTCCAAAGAACATGCCATCATGCTGCCTGCTGCGCTCATCTCGTTGACCGTGTTGTTGCACTGCGACTGGCAGGCTAAACTCAAACAAAGGTGGGCAATATTTTTGGCGTTTGCCGCGATTGCAATATTTGTGATTGCTGCCAAAAAGGGCGTACTTGGCTCCGCATATGAGATATATGCGCCAGAGATGCTTGACGTCGAGAGCAACCTCAATTACCCGCTGAGCGTGTTGACGCAATCGTGGCTGTTCTTCAAATATTTCGGCCTGTGGCTGTTTCCCAACCCGGTATGGATGTCGGTGGACATGCGCGAACCGTTTGCGCAGTCGCTGCTATCCCCTTATTTGATCGCATTGGCTGGATTTCTCTTCTGGGGTGCTGGTGCGTTCCGCTTGTTGATAAAGAGAGGTCGAATCGGGCTGCTTGGGTTTGCCATGTTGTTTCCATGGTTGATGTTTCTGACTGAACTCTCCACGGTGCGTATTCAGGAAAATTTTGTGCTCTATCGCAGCTACCTGTGGGCGGTGGGTGCCTGCTGTGTACTTCCTGTTCTGCTGGACCAGTTGAATAAACGTATGGCCGCAATTATTGCGGCTGCTATTGCGATTGCTTTATTCCCAATTTCAATGGAGCGCTTGAGCTCATTCGGCCACCCTCTGTTGCTGTGGGACGATGCGGAGAAGCTTGTCAGGGATAAACCACACCTGCCTGGGGTGTATCGCATTTACTACAATCGGGGAACTGAACTGATAAAGGTAGATGAGTATGATTTGGCTATCAAAGACCTGGCTCTTGCAGCCAGGCTGCATCCGGATTGGCCGTATTCCTACAATAATCTCGGGGCTGTTTACGGGAAGAAGGGGAGCTGGCGCGAATCGGTGGATGCGTTTACCCAGGCAATTGAGATAGCAAAGCGTAAAAGAATGGGTGTAAATCCCAAGCCATATTATGGGAGGGCGCAGGCGTATGAGCAGATGGGAGAAATCGGTAAAGCTAAAGAGGACTACCGGGTAGCTTGCAGTTTGGACAAGAAGGGATGCGAAAAACTTTAAGAATAACCGCCAGTTTTTTTCTAACTCGAACGATAGCCTGTATCGCCGAGGAAGCTCCAACGGTTCGCTTTACCGCTTTGCATGTGCAGCCGCGATCTCCCTGAACTGCTTGAGATCGCTTTCAATGATGGATAGCTGGTAGTAGTCCGAGCCGGCTCGCTTCGCCAGCTCCAGTTGTTCGATGGCGCCGTGCAGGTTGCCGCGCAGGGCGTAGTTGTAGGCGAGCGCGCGGTGCCCCTCCTGATGCTTGCCCGCCGCAGAATAGGCGCGCGCCTGCAGCTCGAACAGGCGGGGGTCGCTGGGGTGGCTGATGACTTGTTCGCCGAGCAGCTTGAGTGCATCTTCAAGCCTGCGCGCTTGCAGCAGCATTTCCGCGTAATCGTAGGCCAGCGCGCGGTGTTGCGGGAAATTCTGCGTGGCGACGCGGTAAAACCCGATGGTGCCCTTGTCGTTCTTGTTCGCGCGCTTGAGCTGTCCCGCCAGTGTCGCAATCATCGGGTTTTTTGTTGCCTGTTTTTGCAGTGCGGCAAATTCCTGTGCGGCGCGCGCGGGCTGGTTGTTGCGCAACAGGGCCAGCACCAGGCCGTAGCGCTGTGCGGTCTGGTTGCCGTGTTTGCGCGACCCCAGCGCGCCGGTGAAGTAGGCGAGCGCTTCCTGGGGCGTTTTCTGCGCCGCGTGGAGTTTGGCGCGCACCAGGTGGAAGCTGAGGCTGTCGGCCACCAGGCGGTAAGGCGTATGCTGCAGGCGACCGGCGATATCGGCAACGCGCTCGCTGGTGATCGGGTGGGTGCGCAGATAGGTGGGCGCGTTGCCTTCCAGCAGGCGCGTGGCGTTTTGCAGCCGCTTCAGAAAGGCGGGCATGGCGTGCGGATCGAGGCCCGCTTTTTGCAGTGTGTCCAGGCCGAGGCGGTCCGCCTCCTGTTCGTGCGTGCGGGTGAAGTTCAGTTGCCGCTGGATGGCGCCCGCCTGCATTCCGGCGATGGCGGCCTGCGAGGCGTCTGGGTTGCTGCGCGCGGCCAGGATGGCCGCTGCGATAGCGGCCATCGCGGCCAGCGTATCCAGCTTCTGCCCGGCCACCATGCGCGCCAGATGGTGCTGCGTGACATGGGCGATTTC
>VIKH01000002.1 GCA_008080515.1 Gallionellaceae bacterium
AATCCGTTCGCATTGAGCTTGTCGAAATGTGAATGGATTCTTGTGCTTCGACATGCTCAACACGAACGGTTTTCAAGTTCAATTTGTGCCGGATCAATAATGTAGGGTGGAAAAAACGTAGCGTTTCCACCAACAAATTGCCATGGCAGATCGGTGGATACGCGCTTCGCGCTTTATCCACCCTACATCTTGGTGTCGGCTCGTCCAGCCTAAAGGTTAAAGGGCACCTCTATAAATTCACATTTCATCCCAACTGCTGTGTTAAAGAAAATTTCTTGCTGACATATCAACTATATGCGGCGCTTCGAAATTTTTTCTGCGCCTTGCATTTGGGCGAACTCTGAATTTTTAGAGTCACCCTAAATACTGGCTGATAGCTGTAGCGTTGTAAAGTGCCTTGTCGCCCTATGCCCTGTCGCCCTAAACCAAGCTTGGAAGGCGGTCGCCTGGGGGTCAAGCCCCATCAGTTTTATGCGCAACCACCAGGTAACCCTCGACTGGTTTTTTCAGCTCCAACCTGAGTATTTCCGCTTCAATGGATTTGGGGCGAAGCCCGGCCTCTGCCAGAGCGCGTTCGAGGTAATCCCGCGCATGGCTGTAGCGGCCATGCCCATTCAGGCGAAAATCGCCCGACCCTTCGGCGAGGCGCTCAACCGTGAATATGAAATGCCCGCCGCGCCGCAATGCTTTTGCAGCCGCTCTCAAGGCCGGTGCAAGGTCGCCAAAATAACAGAGCGTGTCGGCGCAGATCACCGCGTCAAATGCGCTGCTGGCATTATCCAGAAACGCCGTCAACTCGGCCTCGAAAAGCTCGTCGTAAACATTGCGCGCCCTGGCTCTATCCAGCATCTTGCCGGACAAGTCCACGCCGGACAGATGCTTTGCCAGCGGGCGCACCAGATCGCCGCACATCCCGGTGCCGCAGCCCGCATCCAGGATGTCCAGCGGCTCGCCGGTTGCGCAAGCATCCCGCAATGCCCTATCAACCAGGGATGGAGCCTTATATTCCAGCTTCCGTAGAACCGAATCGAAGCTTTCGGCAAACAAGTCAAAAGTCTGCTTCACGTATTCGTCGCTGGCCCTATCCGGAATGCCTTCGCCGGAAAGCGCCGAGCGCAGGTGGAGCGGGATCGGATTATCGGGTTCAGACCGCAGCCAATCATCCAGAACCTTTAGCGCATTCGGAATATCGCCATGGGCATAATAGACATTGCAAAGATCATGGCAGGTTTCCGGGTCGCGCGGCTTGATCTCCAGCCCCTTGCAGTAGGCGGCTATCGCGTCGTCATACTTCCCGTAACACTTCAGCGCATCAGCAAGATTGCGGTAGTAATCCGAGTTGGCCGGATCGAGCGCCACCGCTTTGTTCAAGGCCTCGATAGAGGCTTCGTATTGCTTCAGCTCCTTGAGCGCAACGCCAAGGTTGTTGTACGCGGGCGCATAAGTTGGACTCAGTTCTATGACCCTGCGGAACGATTTTTCCGCCGCATTCAACTCGCCCGTTTGCAGATAGATGTTGCCGAGATTGTTGTTGGCATCAATGTAATCCGGGGAGAACGACAGCGCCTTTTCAATCATCCCCACGCCTTCCTGGGAATAGCCGGATTGGTGCTTGAACAGGCCGTAGTAATGCAGCGCATCGGGGTGGTCGGGGGCCAGTTTCAGCACGGACTTATAAATATCCTCCGCCTCGGTCATGCAGCCGGATTGATGCAGCTTGACTGCAATCACCACAGCCTGATCGAGCGTCACAGGCTGCTGAATCATCTCGGGCTGATCTGGATGGGTATATTCAGCCACGTTGCGATCTTTCGATTGCAATCCTCGCCATCATATCAACCAGCGCCTCGCCCTGATGGCGGTTGGCCTCCCGATGGGTGCGAAAACGATAAACCCCTTTTTTATGAATCCCACATTCGCTGTTGGCAAGCGCCTCATCTCGTCATTGAACCGCACCACTTCGGCAAACAACTCGTCGCTTGCGCCGAAAGTGAGGGGACGTTCTTTTTTATTGCCGACAATTCTCATGTTGGGTTGAATTTGACCAAGCTCAGATTGTGCCCCCTTAACCTGCCTATTGAATTCACTCCTTCAAATTTTATATCTCGAGCCTAGCCCCTTTGATTTTCCGGACAGATGCCGCAACAGGACATTCTCCTTGCCGAGGGGAGTGTTGATTTCGAGTAGCCGAGTCATTTTCTTTTTCCTCTATGTACCGATCATTCCTACTCATGGAATGAGCAATGCTGCACTTTCAGCCTACCTATAACCCATCCAGTCTATAGGAGTCTCCTCAAAGGTCTTGCTATCGAGAATTGGTTTAAGGTTTGTGTCCAACAATTCACAGAACACATTAAGAAAGGAATTCGCGAAATTGCAAATGTCCGTCTTGGGATCCCGATACGTAAAGAATTTTGTTAGCTCATCATATCCATGCAGCTTTAGAAAATCTTCGACGTCTAGCTTACGATTCACGGGTTTTATGATCATCACGGAAAAACCTCCGTTTAACCCTTCACGGGCTGAGTCAAATGCAACACGAATCTCCATACCGGTCCGTTTGTTAAAGAAGTGAAACACCGAATAGAGTCCCAACTCCTGATTCCCCCCGAGGCTTATCTCTTTGAGTTCAAATCCATGTTTCGCAAATATGAAAGAATGTTCACGTACAACCTCACCCACAATTGCACCATCGCCTGTAAGAGTTACTTCGGTCTTGTTCATTTTATCGCTCCACCAATACTGCCGTCACCGAACAGAATTTGTTTCTCCATATCGTAGAACGGACTATTTTTTTGTCCTCCGGGGTTGCCTACATCCACCACGGTGTAGCCCTGATCTTTTAACTTTTGCGCCCACGCCTGGTTCTCTTGAAACATCTGTGATTTCCGAACGACATCTTCGGGTATTGGCTCCGGTGAGTATCGTTTTTTTAGTGTAGTCCATTGTTCCGCTGCGGTCGACGGTATCTTATCTCCGCTAAATGTTTCTACATTGTATCCCGCTCCCCGCGAACCCTTTGAGAATGGTTCCACCGCATCGCTCATGCTGCGTCCAATCACTGCTACTTTGGTGTTGGTTCCAGAGCGAACCCGGACGGCTTTAACCCCACCGTATGTTGAGTGCTCAAGCTCTGCCACAGACTTGCCCAAAACACGCGACTTGTTGACTGGCGGTTCCGCAGGTCGAACTTCCGACCGTGTGGCACTGTGCGCAGGCTGAGTCTTCACAGAAGGCGTCGTCTTAACCCTAGCATCAACTTTCTCCACCACCCTACTATCTACACTTTCCCGCAGCTTAGGCTTTAAGCGTGGGTCTTCGACCAATTGCTTCCAGTTCTTTTCAACCCACCCGGCAAACTGCTCGCCCTTAGGCACTTTTCGAAGATTCGCAACAAGCTCCACTATAGCCTGTTCGGAAACTGCCTTTGCGCCCCCCCCCAACAAGTGCCTGCCCTTTTTGCATCAAAGCGGCTCCCTGCTTGACACCCATATTCTTGGTAATATAGGCAACAATGGCTTGGAGGATTATCAACACCAACAACCCTACTGCCTCGGCCCACTCTTCGGCCGCCTTATAAATTTCAATGCTACGTTTTGGCTCTTGCAGATCGCCCGCATCCCAAGCACGGACAACAGCATTTTTCATCATTGAAGCCAATTCGCCAACATTTCCGGCTATGAAATAAAGCAAGAAACTAAGCCCTAGCCATGTCATAACAACAAGAGCAGTCTTTGATCCGATAGCACCTCCGGCCACCCCTCCCGGGATTGCTCCAAACCCGCCAGCAAATGCTCCGAGTGCGGCGCCAATTGCTGCACCCAGCCCAGTTGTTGCCGCCCAAACTCCCAGCATCATCACCATGCCCGGAATTAGTCCAGAAATAAATTCCTCTGCGGCATAGCCCGTTCGCCGTAAAACGGCTGATGAAGCCAGATTATGAGAATCTACATATTTATAGGCCTCAAAAAGTGCCATGGCGTTATCAAGGGCGAATGGCCGCTTGTTGCCTTTTATCGCATTCCTGAACAGTTCAGGTGATGGCTGCGGTGAGTTTCTTAGAACCAATGTTCCCTTATCGAAGCCGACTTGCATCTGCGACGAACAAGTAATCCCAAGCTTGGTAGTTGGTCCCATTTATAAAACTCGCCAGTCAAACTTAAAGAATTGAATTATGACCTTGACACGTACCCCGCTTTACCATGTGCAAGCGACAGCAGTTTTTTTACTTCTGATTTGAATTGATCATCAGAGAGGTTATTGGAGCTAAGGATTTGCTTCACATGCTCAGCAGACGTACGCCGCGCAATCATGCAGGAAGTTGTGCCACTAACAAAACCAGCCAATGCGCCAGCAATTGCCCCTGGTACTGAGCCAACCAAAGGAACAGTCACAGAACCTACGCCTGCAAGCGCAACAGCGCCTACACCCGCCATTGGAACGCCAGCGGTTTGAGCGCATCGCTTTGCCAGTTTCATCAAAGTATCGGCCTCTGAATCGCCTATCCCGAAGTAATCCTTGGCAAGTTCCTTTGTGTCTTCTCCTGCTTGCTCAATAACACCTAAATCGCTGCTCATAATGCCCTCCTAAAAATCACAATGGAAAAATCAAAATACAACGGGTCAATATTTGTGACGCCACACTACCCAGCATCACTCATACCCATACCCAAACTCCCCATCCTTCACCGAAACCTTCACCCGCTGCACCGTCTTGCCTTCCATCATGCGGGTAAGGAATTCCTGGCTGATGACCGGCAGCATGGTATTGGTAAGGATGGCGTCTATCATGCGGCCTCCCGATTCCAGTTCGGTGCAGCGGCTGGTGATGAGCTTCACCACTTCGTCGTCGTACTCGAACGGAACATTGTGGTTTTCCTTGATGCGCTTTGTGATGCGGCCAAGTTGCAGGCGGACGATGTTGCCCAGCATCTCGTCGGAAAGCGGGTAGTAGGGCACCACCACCACGCGGCCCAGCATGAGCAGCGGGCCGCGCAGGGCGGTGGCGATGGCTTCCGGTTCCGGAATCAGATCAGGATCTTTGCACATGGCCACGATTTCATCGGAGCCGACGTTGGAGGTGAGGATGATGACGGTGTTCTTGAAGTCAATGTAGCGCCCTTCGCCGTCTTCCATCCAGCCTTTGTCGAACACCTGGAAGAAAATCTCGTGCACGTCCGGGTGGGCTTTTTCCACTTCGTCCAGTAGCACCACGCTGTAAGGTTTGCGCCGCACCGCTTCGGTGAGGACACCGCCTTCTCCATAGCCGACATAGCCCGGCGGCGCGCCCTTGAGGGTGGATACGGTGTGGGCTTCCTGGTATTCGCTCATGTTGATGGTGATGACGTTTTGCTCGCCACCGTAAAGCGATTCGGCCAGGGTAAGGGCGGTTTCCGTTTTGCCCACACCTGAGGGGCCGCACAGCATGAATACGCCGATGGGCTTGTTCGGGTTGTCCAGTTTTGCGCGGGAAGTCTGGATGCGGCGGGCGATCATTTCCAGCCCGTGGCGCTGGCCGATGACACGGGCATTGAGCGTTTCCGCCAGATGCAGGATGGCCTCCACTTCATTCTTTACCATGCGCCCGACCGGGATGCCGGTCCAGTCCTGCACCACGGAGGCCACCGCCTGTTCTTCGACCGAGGGCAGGATGAGGGGCGTATCGCCCTGCATCAAGGCCAGCTCTTCCTGCAACTTTTTCAATTCCGCCAGCAGCGCCGCCCGCTCTTCTTCCGGCAGGGCGGCAGGCACGTTAGCCTCCACCGCCACAATGGCGCCCGGTTCTGCCTTGGCCGCCTCTGCCTCGGCTTCCAGCTTGCTTTTTGTTCCTTCCACCGGCTCGGCTATGCCGCGCAGTTTGGCGCGGATTTCGAGGATGCGGTTCACCTGCGCCTTTTCGTCCAGCCAGCGTTTTTCCAGCTCGCCGAGCTTGGCCTGGGCGCCCGCCAGTTTTTCATGGACCTCGCTGCGGCGCTTGCCTATATCCACGCCCACCGCTTCTTCGCGCCCGATAATCTGCAATTCGGTCTCCAGCGCCTCGATCTGGTGTTGGGTATCTTCGACCTCTGCCGGGGTGGCATGCTGGCTCACGGCAACGCGGGCGCAGGAGGTATCCAGCAGGCTCACCGCCTTGTCCGGCAACTGGCGCGCGGGGATGTAGCGGTGGGACAGGCGCACCGCCGCTTCGATCGCCGCATCCATAACCTGCACCCGGTGGTGCTTCTCCAGCACCGAAGCCACGGCGCGCAGCATGAGGATGGCCTTGTGCTCCGACGGCTCATCCACCTGTACCACCTGGAAGCGGCGGGTGAGCGCCGGGTCTTTTTCAAAATACTTTTTGTATTCGGCAAACGTGGTGGCGGCGATGGTGCGCAATTTGCCGCGCGCCAGAGCGGGTTTCAATAAGTTGGCCGCATCGCCGGTTCCCGCCGCGCCGCCCGCTCCGATCAGGGTATGGGCTTCGTCAATAAACATGATGATGGGTTTGGCCGAGGACTGCACTTCGTCTATCACCTGGCGCAGTCGGTTTTCGAATTCGCCCTTCATGCTGGCGCCTGCCTGCAGCAGGCCGATGTCGAGAGAATAGATGCTGACATCTTTAAGTTGCGGCGGCACATCGCCCTTGACGATGCGCTGCGCGAAGCCTTCCACAACAGCGGTCTTGCCGACGCCCGCCTCGCCGGTGAGGATGGGGTTGTTCTGGCGGCGGCGCATGAGGATATCCACGATCTGGCGAATTTCTTCGTCGCGCCCGAGCACCGGGTCCATTTCTCCCGAACGCGCCTTGGCGGTAAGATCAACGGCAAACTTCTTGAGTGCTTCCTGCTTGCCCATCTGCGCCGGCGCCATGGCGCCACTGGCTTCGCCGGGCACAGCCCCGCCACCCACCTGGAAGCCATCCTTGGCGTCCTGCCCCTCTTCCGGCGATGCGCCGACTATGCTGGCAAATTCTTCGGCCAGGGTTTCCGTTTTGATCTTCTGGAACTCTTTGGAGATGCCATAGAGCGTGTTGCGCAAATAGGTGGTTTTCAGTGCGCCCACGATGAGGTGTCCGGTGCGCACCGCTCCTTCGCCAAACATCAAGGTGCCATATACCCAGCCGCGCTCGATGGCATCGTCTATCTGCGACGAGAGATCGGAAATGGAGGTGTGGCCGCGCGGCAATTGGTCCAGGGTGGAAGTGAAATCTGCGGCCAGCCGCGAGGCATCCAGGTTGAAATGCCGCACGATGTGGTGCAGGTCGCTGTCCTGGTTCTGCAATATCTGGTGCAGCCAGTGCACCAGTTCCACATACGGGTTTCCCCGCAGCTTGCAGAATACGGTTGCGCCTTCTATTGCCTTGTAGCCAAGCGGGTTAAGTTTTCCGAAAAGTTTGACACGGCTGATTTCGCTCATCTTTATTCTTCCAGGTTATTGTTGTAACACCAGCGTGCCTTGCACGCTCCTCCGATGCCATGAATCTTAAACTGCACTCTAACCGCGAACCCCACTCCACCGCTATTTCCATAAACCCATTGCACCCCACTTCGATCCTGCAACAGGTCAAATCACCAGATCATCCGCATCTTGTTCTTCAAGCCGCCCGCCAAGCCATACTGTCCACCCCAGGCGTATCTGCTCCCCCAACAGCGGCAGCGGCACCTCTTCACGCCTAAGTATCAGTTGGGCTTCCCAGGCCAGTTCTTCCCCGACATAGAGCCGCACCAAATCCACCAGTTTGGTATAACTTTTTCCGTCAGGCAGGAAGCGCTGGTAATTTTTCAGGGAAAGCGGGCCTAGCACGATACGGAATCGGGTCTGGCAATCCCATATCCGCTCCCCGATAACCGCATCCAGGCCAAGCATGGAAAACCCCAGCCTGCTCCCCAGTCGCGTGCGCTCGGATTCCGGAACAGGCAGCCAGTAGCCCACCCATTCTTCAATATGCACCTGCACCTCGAAATAGTCAGCCAACAAAACCTGCAACCCTTCCGCGCATTTGACGTGGCGCGCCAGAATTCCGGCGTGGCCCATCTTGAAAAGGTCATCAACTGAATCCCTGTTGCGCAACGCCGGCGTCCCCAAACCGCACAGCGCAGCAACATAGCCGCCAAAGCGGTTTTCAGCCGGACGATCCAGGCTCACTACAGGCTGGTGGTTGGCCCATGCGCGATAAAACAGCAACAACATGCGATGATGAAACACATCAACAAAGCGCGCAAAAGTTGCATCGCCTTCGTAGCGCTTGCGCTCG
This sequence comes from Gallionellaceae bacterium, assembly GCA_008080515.1. Lineage (GTDB taxonomy): Bacteria > Pseudomonadota > Gammaproteobacteria > Burkholderiales > Gallionellaceae > VIKH01. Next base: position 8,233 of record VIKH01000002.1, read on the forward strand.
TAAGCGTAATCCGTCAAATGCAGCGGAAGCGCGCCATTGGGCCCGAATAACCCCAACACCCGCTGTTGCAGACGTGGCGGATGGTATTCGTTGGCCGGTTCAACGGAAGCGATGTCAGAGGCTGCAAATGAGAGAGAGACTTCCTGGCTGACCCGGATGGGTTCATCGCGCGGCCGCTTGGCCCCCCCCAATCGCGGCTTATCCTGAAACGCGCACTCCACCAGCCGCAAGGCGGAGAACAGCTCGTATTCGCTGGGCGCATCGCCGATACGCTTCAGCACTTCTTCCGGCTTTTCCCGCTGAACCACGGTTTCGTTCTCGCCCGAAACGCTCCTGGCATGGCGGCGCGCCACCACCAGTTGCCCGATGATCTCGAACAGCGCCGTGCCGAAAGGCGACGCTGCAAGCTGCTTGACAGCGGTTAAAGCACCGGGCGCCGCCCGAGTCTCGACTTCCATCTCATTATCTCTCCGCGCCCGATTACATGCAGGACGGTTTCAGTGAAAGCGTTGATCGAAGCATGGCGCGAAAAAAATTCTTCCAACACCGATGCCAGCACGAATGGTGAGGTTCCATCAAAGTAGCGATCATCGCAGGTCAGGTTGATCTCGAGCCCACGCCCCATGGTCACTGGCCCGCTGGTCGGCATGCGCCGGACGATGGGCTTCACCTCCACCGAACGTATTCCTTCCAACTGCTTGCGCAGGGGCGATTCTTCCCCGATGCCGTAAAGCTCCAGCATCTGGCGCAGCGCGGCAGCGCCCTCTAGCGGCGATGTGTCGGTAAGCGATAGCGCATTCAGCGACAGGTGGCTGATAAGCCGCCAAGCCCCCTCGCGCTCCAGCACCGGCGGGGTCGGGCGGGTTGGCCCGCGCAAGCAGCGGATAGCCGCCACCGGCAACGATGTGTCGGGAGTAAAATCGCCTTTCTTGTTCCCCTTTACCATGAGAATAGGCAAGTCGCGGTTGGTGCACAGGGTTTCTACCGACAACTGTTTCAGTTGGGGATCCAGAGGCGGCGACGCCGTGTCTGTCAGGCTCAGGAAGATTTCGGTGCCTATGTAAGAAGTGCGCGCCCCGGTGCGCTTCTGGCTCGAGGAAAGCAGGCGCGCCTCTCTTCGCAATGCGTAGAAGCCATCACCCCGGAGCGTAGCCTGGTCTATGGTGGCATACAGGGGGCGGAAATGCCGTTCACTCTCCAGATTGCTGCCATGCCCTGTCACCGAAGTAACTGCATATATCTCGAAGTCCATGGGACGGGTGCGGTCGGCCAGCAGGTGGTATTCGGTGCGCTTGGGTTCGAGATGAATGCGATCAGCAAGCTTGGGGAACAAATTGATGGCTGGCGTGGCATTCAGCTTGAAATGTTCTGCATCCACCAAACTCTCCAGCTTGGGGTCGGCGCGCCCCAACAGCACAAAGAACTCGACCTCCTGTGCCTTGCAACTGGACAGCGCCTCGCGCAAGCCGGCCAACCGGAAAAACAGATAGCGCGAAGGGAACGCCGAATATTCCCGCAACAAACGATAGCCGCGAAAGGAGCGTTGCGTCGTAAGCAGCGCCTCATCGCCGCCAAAGCCAACCCGTTCAAGAGAGGAGGCGTCAAGCAGGTGATGCCAGCGCAACGGCCTGCGTGCAGGCACTACGGCAATACCCAGGCAGGATGAAAACAGATGTTCATAAACCCTGGCCGCCACCCCTTCCTCGCCAGACAGGTAAAAAGTCAGTCTTTCCAGCGGAAGTTGGTCAAAGGTCGCTTCGCCGTTGATCCGCAAGCGCAGTTTTATCGCGCCTTTAATGTCGGTCGGCAATGCCATTTCACGCGGGAATTCAGGCGGGTAAGAAAGGAATTTTGCCTCGGCAACTTCAATTGGCCACAGCGTCAATTCATGCGCCGTGCGGAACTCGCATGCGGTCTGCGCCTCCCCGCCCATTCTTCCGCGCATCACCGTGCCACGGGGAACGGTAAAACCTCGCGCCAATGCGCTTTCGCTGTAATCTGGCTCAAGGTGAACGATAGCCATGGATGGAAGCGGAGCGAGGTAATCCGGCAGCACCACCTCGGTGAGGTGCTGGGTAAATACGGGAAATTCCGCATCCAGCTTAAGCTGGATGCGTGCAGCAAGAAATGAGAAGCCCTCCAGCAAGCGCTCCACGTAAGGATCGGAGCACTCTATGCCTTCCATGGTGAGACGGCCGGCAATTTTTGGAAATTCGCGGGCAAATTCCGCCGCCGACTCTCGGAGGTGCGTTAGCTCTTGGTTATAGTATTCGTAGAATCGGGGATGCACATCTGCCTCCGCTTATCAGGCTGCAACCAGCTCCAGAATCCTTATTTGCCGAAGCAGCCGACTACTGCACTGCCAGCAAATTTTCTCCTGAAATTTGCTTTTCGCTACCTGCCGAGTATTGAAACTGGCCGCTCCTGCAAGTGGAGCTTATTCTGCGCCCCATTAGCGGAGGCCCCCTGCTTCTGCGACACGGCACTGACCATTCTCCAGATCAAGGTCGGTTTGCAAGGTCAGCTCTACGGGGGCAGGCTGCGCCCAGAGTTGTGCGCTGATCTTGAATGAAACAATGTTGTGCGGATTTCTTTCATGTGTGTCAATCTGGGCTTTGACAATTACCGAATCGGCAATGAGCCGCGGCTCAAAATTGATTATGGCCAACCGCAACTCCCGCTCCAATTCCATCAGGTCCATGCTGGACAGGCAACGCCCGGACAAGGACGGCAAGCCATAATTCAATACCGAACGTTTGACCTCGGGATAATCGTCAAGATCGTCACTGGCAGAGAGGCGGGCAACATTAAATAACCACGCCAGATCACGCAGTACACTGGCACGCAGCTGGGGTATCGTCATAAGGCGGCGATCCCTAGGCTCAACCTTGCTTTGCGGGTCATTATCCGTCAACCGGTCTAGCAGGCTGGGTACAAGCCTGTCGCGGAGCGCTTCTGCCATTAGGGTATCAAATGCTTAGTTCAGGCCGAATTCCACCAGGCGCGTGTCCAGAAGCGGAAATTCGCCTGTATCGGTGGCAAACATGCGCTGGCCCGTCCCAATATAGGTCACGTCGCCGATATCCTGCCAATCGGTTTTGCGGGCCAATCGAAACTCGTCGTCGCTGTTTGTTTCGGTTCCAGGGTAACGTACCGGGATAAACGCCACTTGCGCGCCCCCGCTGGCAAAAGTGAGCCTGGCAGGCACCCAGACCAAATCGCGCATGTCCACTGGCGCCTCAATCTCCATCTGCGCCAGACGATGAAACGGAATCCAGTAATACTTTCCGTTGACAATTGCCTCGACCACTGGCCCCAGCCGCGAATCCGCATCGGCAATCCATTCAAACCGGTTCTCGCCGATATGTCCGGCAGAAGCTGGAGCCTCTGCCAGCGCTTCTGCACGCAGCGCAGCAGCTTCATGGGTGCGCCCACAGGCATTCAAGCGAAGCGCCTCAACCAGCCTAGCCAGCCACATTTCCGGCTCGCCAACAAACAGCGGCGTTCTGCCCCCGGCAAACACCTGCCCGCGATACACTTCGCTGCGAATCACCTCCCGGTATGCTCGCGCCATTTCTTCAGTGCCCGGGTCAAGCCCCGCAACAGCACTTAACTGGCTGATCGCGCGTTGCCATTCCCCCATCACGCAGAAAAGCTGGAATAGCAGAACCCGCAAATCGGCCCGGCCAGGCTCCTTGCGGATGCGAGCCACCGTACCGTCAATACGATCTGCTAGGGTTCCGGCAGCAGCCCACTGCGTGGACAATGTCAGCATAATTATCCTGGCACAAAATCAAAGCGGCGCCGTGAGGCGCCGCCAAGTACATTTACACTACAGCATTTTTGCCGATGTTGTACCCCATCGTTATGACTGGCCCCCCAGAACCATCCGGCTTTTGCTCCGAATATTCATATTTGACCTCCCTGAAATTTAGCGTCACATTTTCCGTCAGAAGCTCTGCCTGATTAGCAGAACCTCCCGTGCTCACGTTTGTTACGATAATGTCTTTCAGGGTAAACACCATATACTCCAGCGGATTCTTGCCGCCAGCCTTGCGCACAATCAGTTTCCCTTCAGGAATATGGGTGCCCTGGCAGCAATTCAGCATCAAAATGGGTGAAGCTTTATCCACGTACTTGGTAATGGACAAATCCTGAACATTGACTTTGCCCGCCCCCCCGCCGCTGCCAAGGTGGGTCGTGCCGGTATTCGACATTCCCCATGACCAAGCAAGAACATTTATTTTCCCTTTATGTTTTGCATCAATGGACTCACCAGGAATTCCCTTAAGATCCAAAAACATATCTACCGACATGATTGTTCTCCTTAATGTTAAATACGATTTGAATTAAGCCCTATGCTTTCTCATGCTGCTTTAGCAGAGGGAAGTTTTGATACCAGACGCAATGAAACTGACAAGCCTTCCAACTGATAATGCGGTCGTAAAAAAAACTTGGAGGTATAGTAGCCAGGGTTGCCCTCTACTTCCTCGACTATAACTTCAGCTCCCGCAAGCGGTTTCTCTGCCTTGGTTGTTTCCGAGGAGTGATCCGGGTCACCATCAACATACTGCGTAATCCACCTCTGCAGCTCATACTGCATGCTGGCTGCGCTCGAAAACGACTGTCACGCACCATGCACTTCAAGTAATGCGCAAACCTGCTTACCGCAAAAAGGTAAGGGAGCCGCGCTCCCAGGTTGGCATTGGCTGTCGCATCCGGATCGTCAAACTCGACCGGCTTATGCAACGACTGGGCACCGATGAATGCCGCGAAATCAGAGTTCTTGCGGTGTACCAATGGCATGAAGCCATTCTTCGCCAACTCGGCCTCGCGGCGGTCACTGATGGCAATTTCTGTCGGGCATTTCATGTCTACTCCACCATCATCCGAAGGGAACGTGTGGGTAGGAAGTCCTTCCACCGCACCACCCGATTCGACGCCACGAATGGCGGTACACCATCCGTATGTCTTGAACGAGCGGTTTATGTTTGTCGCCATCGCATAGGCAGAGTTTGCCCAGGCATATTTACCATGATCGCCGCCACCCGTATCTTCTTCAAAATCGAATTCTTCAACCGGGTTGCTTTTTGCGCCATATGGGGTGCGCGCCAGGAATCTTGGTAAAGCCAAACCAAGGTAGCGCGAATCTTCCGATTCTCGCAACGAGCGCCAGCCGGCATATTCTGGTGTTGTAAACTTGGACGTCAGATCGCGGGGATTGGCCAGCTCCTGCCATGTTTCCATCTGAAGCAACGATGGGTTCGCCCCGGTAATAAACGGGCAGTGCGCTGCGGCCGAGATTTTAGAGATCTCCCCCAGCAACTCGACATCGGGCGGCGTGTGATCAAAATGGTAATCTCCTACCAAACAGCCAAACGGCTCACCGCCCAGTTGCCCATATTCGCTCTCGTAAATTTTCTTGAACATCGGGCTTTGATCCCAAGCAACCCCCTTGAAGCTCTTTAAATTCCTAGAAAGATCCTTTTTGCTGATATTCATCACCCGGATCTTGAGCTGGTCATCGGTTTCAGTATTGCTCACCAGATGATGAAGCCCTCGCCAAGCACCTTCCAGCTTTTGGAAATCCTCATGATGGAGAATCAGGTTGACCTGTTCGGTAAGCTTCTTATCTATGGCGGCGATCATTGCATTGATAGATGCAATTACATCACCCGATATAAGCGTAGTGCCCACCAACGCCTGCTCGGCAAGCGTGCGCACCGCAGCCTTCACCGCATCCTTCGCCTCGTCAGACTTCGGCTTGAACTCCTTCTGCAATAACGACAAAAATTCGTCCGTTTCGGTTGCAACGCCCTGCTGCGCCGCTTCTTTTTGCTGATTCTGGTTTGCCATGGCCACGTCCCTGAATAATTACACTGAAATTCCTTGCCAACAAAGTCTCAATTGGCCTCAATTATTAGCAGGCTTGTCGTCAACAGGTGCTGGTGCGGCAGATAGCGATTGCAGCAGCGCTGGATCTTGCAAAATTTTCGCAATGAGGTCTTCTGCGCCGGTTTTACCATCCATGTATGTAATCAAATTCGCGAGTTGAGTGCGCGCTTCGAGCAACTTGTTCAGCGAATCAACTTTTTGGGCAATTGCAGCAGGTGAAAACTCGGCCATACTTTCAAATGTCATGTCCACATTGATATTGCCATCGCCTGTCAGCGTATTGGGAACTTGGAACGCAACACGCGGCTTCATTGATTTCATGCGGTCATCAAAATTATCCACATCAATATCAAGAAACTTGCGGTCAGTCACTGGCGGCAACGCCTCTGCTGGCTTGCCAGACAAGTCCGCCAGCACGCCCATGACAAAAGGTAGTTGAACTTTTTTCTTTGCTCCAAACAATTCGACGTCATATTCGATTTGCACTCGCGGAGCCCTGTTCCGAGCAATAAATTTCTGACTACTGACAGCCATAATGCCTCCCTATTTATTATTCAGCAATAAAATACGTCCGGAATACTGCTCGCCGTGTAACGTTTCCCGAATTGTCACACAACAAAGCTATTTTGTAAAAAATCAGGGCTGCCGCCTTACTCCCCCTTGATCCCGGCAATGTGCTCAATTTCCCCTACAGTGCCAGGCGTCAACTCGCGCATGATGTCCAGAAAATTCATGTCGAGCAAACGTGCCGCCCTGCGTATCAACAATGGTGCCGGATGGGCTGGTTCTGTTCTCTCCAGGTAATCACACACCTGTTCCAGAGTTCGCTTGACATCAGCACGCGTTGCTATTTTTCCACCTGACTGACGTTCAACTGGGATCTCACCAGCTTCAGCGGTCGGAGCCTCGGCTTCATTCCCGCCTTGCTGGACGCCACCAGCCTCACCATAAATTGTTGCGGCTCGTCCTATGATTTTCTTCAGGGGGGTGAAATCAGGGGTGGCCGAAGTACGCTCGCTAAATACCGATACGATCAATGCCAGATTGTTCAACGCGCTCCTGCATGCATCCTGGCGCTCGCCCACCAAAAGTGGGTCCATTTCCCCGCAGGCAGCACGCAATAGCTCGGGGGTGGCTGCTACCTGCCCTTCCATTGCAGACGCATCGCCATTAGCGACATCAATATCGCGAAGCACAAACCTGCCGACCGCTCTTGCTTCCGCAAACGGCACTCCCTTCAATGCACGTATCAATGTTAGCGGGTCACAAAGCCCATTCAAGACATTGATACGCATGAACGGATCCAATCCGTCATCGGGATCTAGGCGAGGATGAACATCATCCCAGTAACGTTCAAGCATTCGGGCCAAAAGCTCGGTGCCACTAGCGAAACCCGGCAACCCTTCAATGCATGTCGCGCCATATACGGCATGCACCGCCACACGCAAGTCCTTGGTTCGCTTGAACAGCGCCAACGCCGCATCCAGCACTGCACGGGCATCCGGTTGTTCGCCTGGAATGATTTGTTCTACATCCCGGCCGGTTTCGGCATCCTTGACAATCACAACCCGGTCCGGAGTGCCTTTAGCCTTGATCAGCAGACTATCAAATTCCTGGTCATATTCGAGGTCTTGTCCAGCTGGTTGTTCTGCCGAAACAGGATCAAGAAGTGAATCAATTTCGAAAAGTGCCATCCCCTCCCCCTCTGCCAAGCGATAAAGCGGTGTATTAGACTTGATTAACTAGAAAACTATCATCTGTGGCAAATAAGCGCAACGGTATGCGTTAATGAAACGCCTTACTACCGCTTCGTTACATCAATCCAGCCATGAGCCTCAAAACTCCTGTCCAGCAATGCACAATAAACTTCTTTATTCGGCAAAGATTCAGTAGCCAGAAGCAAGTGCTCCTGTGTATCTGCAAATTCAGCCCCCCACAAGGAGACCGGTTTGAGAGCTCCTGAAATTGCATAACGAATTTGCGATGTCCGTTCTTTGAAATTGTCGTCCTGCGACGCCCTTGCATAAAACGATGCAAGATTTTCTGTCGGCTCGGGAATTGTTGTATTCAAGGGGATCGTGTCCTCGTTTTCTTGCATGTCCACATGAGCGGGCTTGGGAAATCTGTTCAGCCTCACCTCATATTCCTTAAAATCCAGATCTTGCTTCAAGGCGTCCATTCCCAAATCCTCGATAGCCCGGAACCAGCCATCATTTGCCAGATAGGTTTGAGCAATATCTGTTTGTGGCGATATCGGCAACGCCAAGGTTAAGGGAAAATATCTGCCAACACGATCAACACTGGGAAGCATGATGCCGATCCACGCATTGCCCCCCAAAATATCAGGCCCAACGATAAATCTCCAAGTTGGCGCCAGCATGTATATTTCCAGCCAGGAATCACCCAGCAATTGCACCCAGCTCTTTTAATTTGAAAGGATTAAGCACGCTATTTGAACGAAGCTCGAATTGCGCCTTCTTCCCCTCCACCATGAACACAAGCCGCAGGCGTTCAGGCGAGCTTGAATCGCTCGACGCCTTGTCAATCAAACGAAAAATAGCCCAATCGCCATCAGCCGCAATTCCATGGGTAGAGTTAGCGGCATATAGTTTTGCAGAGGAGGCACCGTTTTGAGCGGGCCACCGTAATAGTAAAGGCGCGCTATTTGATGAGGAAAAGCGATGCGATTCTCCATTGTATTCCAAGGTGACTTGAGGCCATTCAGTCGAGACAAGCCTCAACTCGGCAGAAATTGAAGCCGTTGTGCTGCCTCGGAAAAATGTTCTCCTGATCGAATCGGCATTTTGAAATTGGCGCAATGCTGCCGACGAAATTGGGCTGGTAGACTCTGCCCCGAGCTTCAGCTTCCAGAGCTGGCCAGATGTATCCACATACTGCTTCAGGCTCGAGTTGAAAAAACTATCCAGTTCGCCGCCCGGAGAAAAAACCGAATTGAAATCCGCAACCAAAATATCATTCTGGGAAGAATGTGTTGCTGGGTATCTGCCTGAAATGGATTTGTCGCAAAATGACGATGCCCCAACAATGGCTTTCTGAATATTTCCCTGGTTCATGGCAGCTGCCTGCCCTGCTGTAACCGTAACCAGGCTTTTCAATATCTGGTTTAAAGGCATGGGAAGCCGTTCCGCTTCCGCCTTCAACCGGGCAGATGAAACCAATGGCTTCATGTCTGCAAGGCTTCCCTGCCCCCCGCTCTGGTAAGCAGAAATCTCCTGATAAAAATCGTTTAATACTGCAAGGGGTTGATCAATGGCCATACGCTGGCCTGGCGCAGGAACAGATACCAATTGCCTCAATGAATCAAAATGGTCATCTACAGCGCTTTCCGGGTGCTTTTTTGCCTTTAATTGATCCTTCACTGCTGATGGCGCCCCGCTTAATATTTTCGCCGCCATTTCCTTTGCGCCATCCAGTACGCCACCCATAATCTTCTCCTTGGCCCCGGCAGTCGCATCACTTGGAACAAGCGACACCTCCTTCATCACTCCCAGCAGCAGCTTTTTCAATGGCGAATCGGGAGCGCTCAAAGCGCGGGCATACATCACCGTATCATTAAGTGACGCTGACTTCTTAAGCCGAATGTCATTCAGTAACGCATCCCAGTTCCGGACATATTCGTCAAAATACCTGCGCTTCACGGCTTCAAGCAATTGCCCTTTGTCTACTTCCTTTTTGGATGAAGACTGTTCCCCAAGAACCCATTTGTCCTCATCCGCCATCTGACTTACGATCTTCTCTGCCTCTTTGCGAAATCCGTCATGGTATCCAGCGTAGGTAAAGATCGCTGGAAACGGGGCAGACAAAGGTTCTCCGCTTGCTCTTTCAAAAAGTTGCGCACCATCAGGCCCCAGTATTTCACTCAGCTTAACCGGTTGAATTGACTGCGGAGCACCCATCAAGCGAATACGGGAATAAATCCTATCGACCAACGAAGACGAAGCAAGAGAACGCCTGGCCGCCGCCACCAATGAGTCATCCTGAACCCATGCAATATTGAGCGGCCTACTTTCAATGCTCGCTACCAAATGGTTAACGAATTCCACTTGGATGCTTTCCTGACCTGCTCCCCACAAGCTTTGTTCCAAATCCACTGCCAAAAAAGCAGCCAATGCCTTAGGGTCAAGATGTTTTTCGTCGAACAGCATGAGATAGGCCTTGAGTGCTTCATACTTGACCTCGTTCTTTTGTGAATTGCGGATCTGTTCTTCCAAAAACATTGCAATGCGGGGCAGGAATGCAGTTCTTAGGGCACGCTGGTAAGCATCCCCTGCCATATCGCCAATTCTCTCTCCCTGAAACAGTCCAAAACGCAGACTCCATCCAGCCGACTTATTACTGTCGGCGTATCCATATGGAAGATTGCGCAATTCAGTCAGGAACGGGAGCGCCGCATGCAGGTCGTTGGCAGATGGCGGCGGCAGGCTCGTGCTCATCTGCACGAGGGAGTTAACCTTGCCTTCCACTTCGTTTATTAAGGCTTCATTTCTGAAGTAGCTGAAGGTCCATGCAACAAGCAGGCAAATTGCGACAACCCCCAGAGAAGCATACGCGCCTCTTAAAAGCCATTTTCTCTTTTTCTCTTTTTTTTCATCAAACCCCGCCAATCCAAATTCAGGAAAAACCACTTCCTTGAGCAATCTTGTGAGAAAAAAAGACTTGCCGCTTGAACCCACTGGCGGCAGAATCTTTCTCTCCATTTTCAGCATCCTAGACAAAGCGCCCAATACCCTGTCTATAGGCGTGCCTTCTTGGGTGCCGCTTGTGAAATAAACGCCGCGCAACAGCGGCATTTGTTCATAGCGAGTCCCGCTAAAAACCTGCTCTATGAATCGGGCCAACAATGGCTCCATGGCACCGAATTGCTGCGGGAAGCTATAAACCAGAGCCCTGCGCTGGAAGTCCTTTTCCTGCTGCATGCGATCAACCAGCCGCGCGGTTAATCTTTTAGCAACTTCCTCAAACTGCGTCTTGAAAGCCAATGAATAATCATAATTACCAGTCATGGTCTGTTTGTAAGGGAAAGTCATCCCAAAAACCTGCGCTCTTTCCTCATGGCCAAGATCTGAAAAAAACTCCATGAATCCGGCCAGCAAATCCGTTTTGGTAACCATTAAATAAACCGGAAAGCGCACACCAAGCTTCTGGTACAGTTCCTGGATTCTCTGGCGAACAGCCACAGCATATGCGTCTCTGTCGCGTTCTGATTGAGCAAGCAAATCAGACAAGCTTACGGTAACAATAGCTCCGTTCAGCGGACGGCGCGAACGGAATTTCTTCAATAAATCAAGAAACCCAAGCCAAGCAGTACTATCCGCTTTTTTGTCTGACTCCTGGGTTGTATAGCGGCCAGCCGTATCAAGGAAAATCGCATCATCGCTGAACCACCAATCGCAGTTGCGTGTTCCTCCTATCCCTTTCACCGCACGAACATCACCTTCGGCAGAAACAGGAAAGCGTAACCCGCAGTTGATCAATGCAGTTGTCTTTCCCGATCCCGGTGCCCCTATAAACATGTACCAGGGTATCTGGTAAAGGTATTCGCTTCCCCATTTTTTCCCTTTTGCTCCAGATTTTTTTAACGTGGCCATTGCCAGCTCGATCCTATTGCGCAACAGCTTAATCTCTTCGGCTGCATGCACATCGGAGTGGTCGGGCGCTTGACTGGTTATTCCATCCATTAACCGCTTGTTTGCCTTGCGAACCAGAATATATTTATACAGCTCATAAAAAACCCAGAGGAGCAGAACAAACAGGATGCATAACAGACGGGCGAGCCGGGATTCCAGCGGTCTTGAATCACCGAAACCGAATAGGGGGCCGAGAAACCAGATAAGGACGGCAAGCAGGGTGATGCCAAATGCAATCATTACCCAACGATTTGTAAGAATTTTTTTTATCATGTTCTCCCTCTTAACCAGCTCATAATTAGGTGGGGATTTTTAAGAAGCAATTTTCAGCACTATATCAACCCGCCTGTTGAGAGCCCTGTTTGTTGCGCTATCATTTGGAGCCACGGGTTCGGATTCGCCCCGCCCTTCACTCGTTATCACTCTTTGATCTGCCAAACTGGATTTGATCAGGCGCGCGACAGAGGTTGCCCTCCCTTTTGACAAATGCCAGTTGGAAGGATACTGAATTGACCGGGATGGGATGTTATCGGTATGCCCTATAACAACAATTTGCCCAGGAACACGATTCAGCGCATCTGTTATATTGTGAATCAATGCACCGTATTCAGATTTTAATTCCGTACTCCCGGAATCGAACATCCCATCCCCTCGAACGGTTACAACGCTTTCATGGGCTTCATCGTGTACCACAACCAGCCCTCTTGTAATTTCGTCTGCCAAAAATCTGGATAACCTGGGCGGAGCCTTCCCTTGGGCAGATTTCACCGTTACTTTTGGCGGATTGATGCCTGCAAAAGCGACCATATCGGAATGGGCATTCAGACGAAACAGGTACAATGCGTACACTATTGCCAAGATCAGTACAGCTGCCGCAACTGAAACCCACAAGGGCAATAAGCCGCTAAAACTGCTACTCTCAGTCACCTCCCCTCGCCATTGCTTCGACAAGTCCCGCTCATACTCACCTCTCTGCCGCTTGATCATCTCTGCGAGTTTTTCCTTTACTCCATCAAGCTGCGCTCTCCCTCCCTCTATGACGCGGAAACGCCCTTCAAATCCAAGCGCCAGGCAAACATAGTAAAACTCAAGCAGGTCTATGTATTGTGCCGGGTTCTCCGCCATTCTGTTAAGTAGCTGAAAGAATTTCTCGCCACCTCCTGTCTCTCCGTGCAGGCTGACTAACAGACTGTTTCTTACCCATTCGGCAGTCCCGCCCCACGGGGTGGCCGCAATTGACTCATCAATAAATGTACAAAGGGCATACCTGGCAACCGTAATAGTTTCAGGAGATACGCCAAATTTCCGCGCAGTATTTTCAAAACTGGAAATTTGCGTCAGCTGTGATTCGCGCAACCCATAGGGGTCGGGATGCTGCAGCATTTCCCTCAGGCGAGGGATAGAGCAAAAAATGGGGTTGGCCGCGACAACCAGCGGGTTCATCCCCGCAATGATGTCAAAATCCACAGTCGGCGTTGCAGCTTGTGATGCCTGAAATTGGGCTGGCCGACTTGCGCTCCCGCTACGGCCGCCCGTTGGAATAAGCAGCGTAGCTTCTTGGTCGAGATCGGGGTTGTTTGAATCCACACTTACCTCCAAATTCTTCAGGAATTCATAGGTTGTTATAGGCTTGCTGGCAAAGCTTATCTGCCCTATAAAAGCTCTAACTCACTCCCTGATCGCCCACATTTCCATTGTAATGCCGGGAAATTCGCCGGCAAGATGCATGGCAAGGACACGGGAAATCTTTATGTCTTTCCATTGCTCGCTGTTTCTATCCAAGACAAAATACGTGAAGCCGGCATGATATGGAATCTGTCGTGGAGCCACAGGCAGGGGCTGAATCTCAACTCCCGGCAAGTGAGACATGACAAGATCCCTGATCTTCTCAACCGAGCCGATTTTAATTTGCAGCGGGAGGGAATTCCTCAATTGTTCAGCAGGCATGTCGGCAAATGCCGCCAAGACAAAAGTCGCATCCTGAATTAACCCTGCATCCCGGATCTCACCCACATATACGCCGCGCCCCCGGTCAACCAGAGGCAATGGCAAAGCCGTTTGCTCCATGACTGCCGTCAATGTTCGCCTGATCTCCGCCACTACCGGCTTGAATGTCGAGTCCAAGTCATCATGCTGGTAAGTTTTAAACTCCATGGAGCTGCGCTCTTTCCTTCCGAAAGTAGCCAACTCTCCTGCGAGTTCCAACAGATAGCGATACAGCAATTCCGGATGCAATGGCGCCACATTGGAAAGGTGGCTAATCAAAGGGTCAAAACGGTTGCAAACTTGAAGCAGCATGAAATCGGAAACATCAGAGACGCCTTTGCTTCCCGGTTGTGACACACGGGACGCCAACACTTGTGCGCGATGCTTCAGCAGCCCGCCAATTTCCTTTAGATACTTGCTCAAGACGAGGCTAGAGCGGCAATCCATGCACGGTGGAATATATTCACTATCCAATGTTATTTGCCCATCCGATCGTCTTTCCACTATTTTCGCAAATCCAATTGCGCCATGTGCAGGGGTTACATCGGAAAGAAGCTGTATTCTGAAACAGGGCCTGCCAACCTTTAATTCTGCAACGCCTTCATGTTCAACAAGCGCATTCCTTGCCTTGCAATCAGCCCCGTGATAACGCAGGGGGAGCTCTTTTGGAGTGTTGTAAGACATCTCTGGCATGCCAGCGCGGCGGAAAGGCAGGGTCAACCCCACGACCGCATTCTTGCAATCTGCTGGTATTTCAATAGGCTCGGGTATGTTTGCGTCAACAGGGATGTAAATAGGCGTTCCATCAGGCATTACGCCGGAAGCAGAAGAAACGGCAAGCTTTCCATACTTCAGCATTTCCAGATCAACCTGCATCTCTGCAAAGCCGTATCCATATGGCGAAAGAGCTTGAATCCTGTGATCAAGCAAGCGCTCAATATACCGCTCCTGCTGTTGGAAATGCTGCGGGCGCAAGAAAAGCCCTTCTGACCATAAAACCTTGTTATTATCTTCAGTCATGTTAATAGTCCAGCCCGTACCATGTCACCTATTATAATATCGGAAAAGATGCATCAGTTTTATCCGCGCATCTGAGGTTGTAAGCTGCCAGTTAATTTTCTTCGATCTGTTGTTCAGGCCTTGCTCCCGTGCGACCACTTCGGCCTTCATTTCATCCATGCAGTCTGTCCTGCGGCCAAGACATTGCCCCTTCAGCGCGCCGAGTTCAATCTCCACCACATTCAACTAGCTTCCATGCTTGGGCGTGTAATGGATATCGAGGCATTCCGCCAGGCGCTTGGCCTCATTGGATCCGAAAGACTCATCAGCGACGCGATGCTATGAGTGTTCAGGTTGTCCATCACCAAACGCACCTTGATGGCGTCAGGGTGGCGTTCGTCAAGCGTTTCGCGGTTCAATCTCTTCGGGCCGATTCCGCCGCTTGCGGCGAATGATTTGCCCAAATTCAGATGATACCCCACTACTTGCGGCGGGGTTCTTGGTTTTCGAAGTGCAACACTTAACGGTAGTTTGGTGTGGCGCGCCGACTCTCCGAAGAATACCTTTGCCTGTGGTAGCGCAAATTCTGCAGTTCACTTCAGGATGGCGTAATAGGCTGCCAGATCGGCCAAATCCTGATCGGTCAGTTTTTTCGACAGCATTTCCATGATGGGATGCTTGCGCTTGCCGCTCTTGTAGTCATTCATCGCCGCCACAAATTTTGCTGCGTCCAGGGCGACGATAGGCGGGTTAGGCCCGCCCCCCTTGCCATCCGCTCCGTGGCAAGTCGCGCATTGGGCCGCTTTGATTTTGCCGTCATCCGCGCTACCGGCGGCGTTAGTCGTCCCGGAAACCGCGACCAGCAAGCCTGTCGCGACAGCGATGCACATTTTCGGTTTCATGATATTTCTCCAAGCTAAAATTACTGCGGGTTCAACCACACGATCCGAAAATGGAAAATCGGATCACCAGGGAATTCCAGCAAAGCGGCAATCGTTCAGCAAATATCAAATAGCGCAGGCTCCGATAACGGAGCCCGCTTGCGGGTCTCCGAATCAGACCACGACTGGCCCGCAGTAATCGCCGCCATCGGCAACGCTTGCAGATGAAGCGGCGAGCAGCGATTTGCGCTCGTGGTCAGACTGCACCTGCAACAATGTCGTGACGCAATTCTCGAGGTCGTCGTACTCGGCGCGCCCCGTGCCGTAGTGGTCGGCCTCGGAATAAAAGAACTGGCAACGGTAGCGGCCTGCAGCCACTTTGCATACCACGAACTGCGCTTCGCGCTCGCACCAATAGAGGGTGGGGCACGGCGTCAACTTTCCGGAAGCAGCATCGAGCTGTAGCTCGCTGTCGGCCAATTGTACGGGTACGGGTTTGGCATAACGCCGCGACAGCAACCGCGCAACGAGTTCTTGCTCGGCGTCGGTAAAATCCGGGATAGGGCCGCTCATATCAGGTTTGCGCCCAAGGTAGTCCATCAAACCTCCAGCCGTTGTGGGAGTTGCGGTGATGCTGTTCGTCCAGGTCCCCCTCAAAGCCGTGCAAAACGTTATACACCTCTTGAAGGCCCGCCTTTTCCAGTGCTTGGGCGGCATCAACCGAACGTCTTCCGGAGCGGCAAATCAGAACCACCGGGCGGCCTACGCTGGCGGCTTTTTTTACGTGGTTAACAAAATTAGGGTCTATATCCCAGTTCGGGCCGTCCACCCAAGGGATCTGCATCGAACCGACCGGGTGCCCGACGAACATGTGCTCCATTTCGCTGCGCACGTCAATAAAAACCGCTTCGGGGTTGGCTTGCAGGAACTCGTAGGCCTCTTTGGGAGAAAGGTGTTGCATGGCGTTGCTCCTGAATGATGGAAGGGAAACCCGGCCCTATTATAGGCAGTGCGGCAATGTCTATAAACAGCCGTCCCCGCAATCACTGTTGCAGAAACTCACTTTTTCTCCGGAACAGATTTGCTGGCGGCTTCCTGTAGCTTTACCGGCTGGATAAGGTGGCCGTCCAGCCCGGCTTCCTTGATGCCGCCACCGTAGGCGACGGTCATGAGCTGGCTGTAATAGGTAACCGGCATAGCCAGTTTGGTGCCGTATTTCTTGTTGATTTCGGACTGGTAAACCTCGACGTTCGCTTGGCACAGCGCGCAAGGGGTGACGATCATGTCAGCGCCGTGATCGTAGGCCGATTCGACAATATCCTTGATCTGTTTCAGGCTCTTTTCCGTTTCGGAAAAAGCCAGCGCCCCGCCGCAGCAGGTCACCTTCTGCTCGTATCCTGTCGCAGCTTCTCCGCCTACGGTTTCGACCAGCTTGTCGAGGTATTTCGGGTTCTCGAACGATTCCCCGGCAATGCCGAAGGGACGGTTGGTCTGGCAGCCGACATAGCCCGCAAATTTGATGCCCGCCAAAGGCCTCACCACCGGTTTGGCCAGTTCCTGATAGCCGAAATCTTCGATCAGCACTTCAACCAGATGGCGAACTTTGGTTTTGCTGCCGTAGTTCAGGCCCGCCTCCTGTAGTGCTTCATTGGCGTCCGCCAGAAGCTGCCGGTCCGTCTCGAGCTTGTGTTTCGCTTCGCGTGCGCCCAGCCAGCAAGCGGCGCAGGTGGCGACGATATCCCGTCCCGGCAGATGGGTTTCGGAGAGCGCGAAATTGCGCGCGTTCATCACCAGGCGCGACAGCTCGCTGCCGCCCGCATAGCTGATGGAAGCGCCGCAGCAGTTCCAGTCCGGGATCGGGGTCATGCCGATGTCGAGCGTTTTGCAGATCGAGTTGGTTGACGTCAGGTAGTTGGCGGCGGATGCGCGCAACTGCGAAGAGCAGCCGGGGTAAAACGCAAATTCTTTTCTGGCCATGATATTTCCCTCAAACAGCCGGGCGCTTGCGGCGCTGCTCTATTTCCGCCGCTTTGTTCAACATCGCGCGGATGCCCTTCTGGTCCTTGCACACGTGGCCTTTGAGCAGCTCAAAGGCGTTCAGCCTGCCGGCCTTGACCAGGCCGAGGCCGATGCCGCGCATCGCCCAGCCCTTCTTGATGCCTGCCATAAAACCGTCCATGAAATACAGGCCCAAGGTCAGCTTCAGTTCGTTGACGCGACCGGTGCGGGTGCAGTTCTTCCAGAACAGGATGGAGAAGTCGCGCGTCGGTTGTATTTTCGGGGTCAGGCCGAGCTGGTTGGAATAGGTTGCGAGGCCGTGCATGATCTGGGTGATCGGCAGCTTGCGCGGGCAGCGCACCACGCAGTTGTAGCAGGAGGTGCACATCCACATCGAATCGGAACCCAGCACTTCTGCGCGTTTGCCGGCGCGCACCATCATGAACAACTCCTGCGGCGGATGGGCCCAGTGCGGCCCGAGCGGGCAAGAGCCGGCGCACACGCCGCACTGCATGCACATCTTGACCCACTTGCCTTCCTCGACGTTTTCTTCGACTTCCTTGAGGAAGTCGTTGTGGTATTTGATGTTGAGTTCGCTCATGTTGGCCTCACGCAAAACCTTTCATCGGACTCATGCCGATTTTCTGGATGGTGGCGGCGTAGTCGTTGATGAGCTGCGCCACGCGCGCGCTGTCGGTGATGGCGACCGAGCAGGTGGTCACGCGCTCGGTTTCGAGGCCGAGTTGCTTCAGCGTGTCGTCTATCTTGCCCATGCGGTAATTCGCCAGTTCCGAGCCTTTGACGAAGTGGCACTGGTAATCGTCGCCGTGCTTGCAGCCCATCATCATCACACCGTCCCAGCCACCGTTGAGCGCGTCGGTGATCCACACCGTGTTTACCGAGCCCAGGCAGCGCACCGGGATCACGCGCACGAAGGCGCTGTAAATGTGGCGCTGCATTCCGGCCATGTCCAGCGCCGGATAGGCGTCGTTCTCGCAGGCCAGCACCAGGATGCGCGGCTTCTCCGAAAACTCATCCGGCATATCCACCGCCTTGATCTGGCTGCCGATGGAGTCCGGTGAATAGTTCTCGAAAGAGATGACGCGCACCGGGCAGGCACCCATGCAGGTACCGCAGCGGCGGCAGCGCGATTCATTGAACACCGGATAGCGCTTCTCGTCTTCGTCAATTGCGCCGAACGGGCATTCCACCGTGCAGCGCTTGCACTGGGTGCAGCCTTCGATGCGCACGATGGGAAAGGACAGGTCGCCCGAGCGGGGGTGTGCGGCGCGCCCGAGCGAGGCGTTCTCTACCGCCTGGATCGCTTTCATCGCTGCGCCGGTGGCATCTTCCGACGCCTGCGCCATATCCATCGGGCGGCGCACCGGGCCAGCCGCATAGATGCCGGTGCGCCGAGTTTCGTAGGGGAAGCAGATGAAATGCGAGTCGGTCAGCCCGTGCTTCAGTTGCGGTAGATCCCTGCCCTGGCGGTAGTTCAGGTTCAGGATGGATACCGGCTGGGCTTTTGCCTGCTCCTCTTCAGGGAGATCAATGTTCACCCCGGAGTTCGGCACCTGGCCGGTGGCAAGCACTACCAGGTCGGCATCGATACTGCCTTCTTCGTTGAGTATCAAATCCTTGAATTTCACGGTGCAGGTATTGCTGTTTACCGCGACTTCGGAAACCGTGCCTTTAGTGAAAGTCACGCCCTTGTTCTGGCCGCTGCGGTAAAAATCCTCGCCCATGCCGGGCGTGCGCAGGTCGGTGTAGATCACCGCCGTGTCGGTGGCGGGGTAGGCATCCTTGAAATACATCGCCTGCTTGATGCTGGTGTTGCAGCAGTGGCCGGAGCAATACGGCAAATGCTTGCCGGATTCGTCGCGCTGCCCCGCGCACTGGACAAATACTACGCTGCGGATCTCGCCGCCGTCGGAAGGTCTCCGCATCGGGCGATTCTGCGCTGCGGCCTCTGCCGCGAGCCTTTCCAGTCCGGCCTGATCCACCACGTTCGGGCTCTTGCCGCCGCCCAGCTCGGGCAGCCTGGCGATATCGTAGCCGGTGAAACCGCTCGCCTGCACGATGGCACCGACTTCCTCGGTCGTTGCGGCACCGCTTTCGCTGGCGATTTGCGCCAGAAAGCGACCGGGTGCGCCAGCGGTCTGGGCGAGGGTGGCATTAAGATATATCCTGATGCGCGGATGTTGTGTTGCCCTGGCGATCAGTTCGCTGACGCCGGTATCCGCCGGACTGCTATAGGGTGATTTTGTCGGCACGCATTTCCACAGTTGCGCGGCCCAGCCGCCCAGTTCGCCCCGTTTTTCCACCAGCACCACTTCGTAGCCGGCTGCGGCGCTTTCCAGTGCGGCGGTCAGGCCGGATATTCCGCCGCCGACAACCAGGATGCGCTTGTTCTGGGCCTTGTTTGGCGCGCCTTGCGGCAGTTTCATTTTTTTCAATTCGGCGCAGCCCATGCGTACGTAGTCGTCCGCCATTTCTTGGGTGATTTCCTGCGCCTCATCGCTTTCCGGCTGGCTCCAGAGAACGCCTTCGCGGATGTTTGCCCGCACCACTGTTACATCGTGAAAGCCGAACGCCTCGGTCTTGGCGCGACGCGAGCAGGCGGCGATCATGACATGGGTGACGGCTTCCCCGGCGATGTCGTCGCGGATCATCTGCACGCCTTCCGCGTTGCACAGGAAAGCGTGCTCGCGCACCAGCTGCATTTTTCCTTCCTTCTGCGCGACCACCGCCATTTGTTTGCTGTTCAGCCGCTCCGCTATGCCGCAGCCCTGGCAGATGTAAGCCGCAGTTTTCATCTCGCTCATGGTGCTGGCTCCGCATTGCTGTTCTGGTTGATAACCTGGATCGCCCGCAGCGCCGCCGCCGTCGCATGCTGCACCGAGCGGTTGACATCGAGCGGCCCGGAGGCGCACCCGGCACCGAATATGCCGCTGCCGGGTTCGAGGAAACCGCTGGAGTCGGCGACAATCTCGGCGGGAATATCCGCACCGTGCACCGACGGCGCCATGCCGACAGCGAGCACTACCAGATCGTGGGTGTTGGCGTAGCGGTGGTAGCCTTCGGTGTCCACGCCGTGCAGGATCAGATCGCCGCTTTTGCTTTCTTGTGCAATGCGCGCCACCTTGGACTTGATAAAGCTGACCGTCGGATCCTTGCGCACTTTTTGGTAGAAATCCTCGAAGCGGTCAATGGCGCGGATGTCTATGTAGTAAATCGTGGATTTGCCGTCTTCGCCGTAAACATCGCGCACATACTGGGTCTGCTTGAGCGAAGCCATGCAGCAAATGCGCGAGCAATGGCGCAGGTGGTTTTCGTCGCGCGAACCCGCACACTGGATAAAGGCGATATTTTTCGCTTCCTTGCCGTCGGATGACCGCAGTATCCTGCCGCCGGTCGGGCCGTGCGGATCGCATAAGCGCTCGAACTCCAGGCTGGTGATGACGTTGGGAAAACGGTCGTAACCGTAAGGCTGGATTTTGGCCGCATCGTAAGGCTGCCAGCCGGTCGCCCAGATTACCGCGCCCACTGTCAGCTCCAGCGCCTCCTCCTGCATGCCGGGATCAACCGCGCTGTACTTGCATGCTGCCTGCGCCTTGCCGGCCTCTTCCGTGCCGATGGCGGAAGGATCGAGCACGTAGCGCAGAGGGTAGGCCATGTCGTGGGGCAGGTAAGCCACTTTCATTTGATCCAGGCCGTAGTTGTACGGGTTGGGTATCTCGGCGGACACGGCTCTGGCGCATTCGCCGCAGGCGGTGCAGTTTTCGTTGATGTAGCGCGGAGAAACCTTGGCTGCAACGGTGTAGTTGCCGCGCGTGCCGCTGATGCGCGTCACCTCCGCCATGGTGATCACCCGCACATTGCGGTTGCCCTTGAGGCGGCGCAGGTTGATTTCGAGCCCGCACACCGGGTGGCACAGTTTGGGAAAATAGCGGTACAGCAGAGAGGTGCGACCGCCGAGAGTGGGGCTTTTTTCCAGCAGGATGACCTGCTTGCCGCATTCGGCGGCTTCCAGCGCAGCCGTCATGCCGCTGATGCCGCCACCGACGACCAAAATGGTCTGGCTGGTTGCGATTGGAGTGGTCACATCAATTCTCCAGCGTACGAATTTCAAAAGACATGCGTTCGAGATCACCCAGAATCCAGGTGCATGGGGCATTAACGCCGGGTGCTTCGATGCCCGCAACCGTGCCCGGATTGACCAGGAAGGTATGCCCGCCTTTGATGTTGGTCTGTGCGGTTATCGCGGCGGAGTGGCTGTGGCCGCAGCAGACCAGATCATACTCCCCGGTACACGCCATGCCGCGCCCCAAATGCGGGTAGTGGATGGCGTAAACACGCCGCCCGGCAAGGTTTATAGTGGCTTCAAGCCCATGATAGTTGAGCAGTCCCGCCGATTTCATTACCAGATTTTGCATCGCAGTCGGATCGCCAAGGTTGTTGCCGTGTACCACATGCAGCGGCAGCCCGAGTTTGATCGAAGAACGCAGGGTCTGGGCACCGATCACGTCGCCGCAGTGTATGACCGCCTGCGCTCCTTGTGCCTTTGCCGCCGATATGGCTGCGGCAAGCGGCTCGGCGCGATCATGGCTGTCGGAGACGATACAGATTTTCATTTTTATCTTATGCACAAACTTCCGGCGCCATTGGGTGAATGGCAACTTTGCGCTATTCGTATTAGGCGCAATTGGCGGGGTTGATGTCTATAGCCACGTCGGGGGAGACGGCATACCCCAAATGGGGGATATGCTGGTAATATTCAGCACACTATCGGCGCATCTTGCCGCGCATTGTGTAGAAACATCCAAGCCGAAGCCAGATGAACCATATTCAAGTCAAATTTACTGAAGGTTCCAGCCGTGCGCCCGTTTCCTTGGCAGCGGGCGATTTAGTGCCAGAGCTTGGCCACGAACGCCGGGAATACGCCATAAACCAGGGCGAGCTGTGGGCGCTGCTCGAAGAGTTTCTCTCCATCATTATCAGGGCGGTCGGTGCCAGCGCCGGGGCGGTGCGGATGCTGTCGCCCAACGGGATGGAGCTGCAAATGGTGGGGGCTATCGGCTTGCCTTCCGATGTTTGCAGGAACGAGACCGTTGTCGGGCTGGATTGCGGCGCTTGCGGCAAAGCGGTATACAGCAGGGATGTCAGCTCGTCCGATGCCAAAGATTGCTCGCGGCGTTATGACTGTCATTTTTTTGGCGGGGAATGCAAACATGTGGTTGCCGTACCGCTCAAATACCGCGGCGACCAGATCGGTGTTTTCACCATTTTCTTTGCCGCCGCCCAGGATGTCCCGGATGACGTCGCGCGGATATTCCGCTCGTTCGCCGAACTTATCGGCATCGCGCTGGAAAGCGCCAGGCAAAACCGGGAGAACCGCCGCGTCAGCCAGATGGCCGAGCGGCAAATGATGGCCAACGAAATACATGACTCGCTGGCGCACACTCTGGTATATGCCAAGATGCGCTTGAGCCTGCTGATGGACGCCATGCGGACAAACAACGGGCCGCTGGCCCTCGAATGCGCGCACGATGTGGACGAAGCATTGCAGAGAAGCCAGAAAACCGTGCGCGAGCTGATCAAGCACTTCCGCAGCCAGATGGATCCGCTGGGGTTGCAGCATGCCTTGCAGGAACTGGTCAACGAATTCGGCGGCCACACCGGGATCGCCCTCGGTTACGCCAACTGGGTGGCCGATCTCGATCTGCCGCTCGAACACGAATTGCAGGTTTTCCACATCGTGCGCGAGGCGCTGGCCAATATCGCCAGGCACTCGGGGGCAACGCGCGCGCGCCTCACCGTCGGTCGCAGCGGGGGCAATTACGTGTTCACTGTGGAAGACAACGGCAGCGGCGGATGCACTTCTACCCCGATCGAGGGGCACTACGGGCTGATGATCATGCGCGAACGCGCGCGGCGTATCGGCGGCGAAATCGAAGTTAAAAGCTCGGCGCACACCGGTACGCGGGTGCGGTTGAGATTTCCTGATCCAGATTTGAACAAGGAAGAAATGCAATGAGCGAAAAAATCCGGGTCGCCCTGGTGGATGATCATAACTTGTGCCGGAGCGGGTTGACCGAGCTTTTGATGCACCGCTACGGCATGACGGTGGTCGGCGCCACAGGCGATGCCGGGGTGTTGATCCAGATATTGCGCGAGCACCAGCCAGATCTGCTGGTCATGGATTTACGCATGGAGCCGGTGGACGGTTTCACCCTGTTCGAGCGCATCCGCAAGGAAGGGCTCGATACGCCGGTGGTGATCCTCACCATGAGCGATGCGGAGACCGATCTGTCCAAGGCGCTGCGCGCCGGAGCACGCGGCTACCTGCTCAAGGATATGGCACCGGAAGATATTGCGGATGCGATCCGCCGGGTTGCGGGCGGCGAGATGGTGGTCGCTCCCGCGATGACGATAAAAATGCTGGATATATTGCAGAACGGGCAACAAGGGCAGGCCAGCAAGGATCCGCTCGAGCTGCTGACCGAGCGCGAGCGCGAAATACTTCAGCTTCTGGCGCGCGGCGAAAGCAACAAGGCGATCGCCCTGACGCTCGGGATCAGCAACGACACGGTCAAGCAGCATGTCCGCCACATCCTGACCAAGCTCAATCTCACCTCTAGGGTCGAGGCCGCCGTGCTGTTTGCCGTCAAGCAGCGCGATCTGGTGTAGCGCACTGGCCGTTCCGGGTTCAATCTTCCTCGCTATCAACCCTGGCCGGTTTTCGCTCTGCGGGCTTGGGTTGGGGGGGGCTTTCCAGAAGAAGTTGCTGTCCTACCTTGACTCTGACAGGTTGCATTTTTCCCGGAACCGTAACCGCCAGGGATTCCGGTGCCCGCTCGCCGCTGCTATCGGCGTTTTGCGCCACGCCGTTGATCCACACGGTGCGCCCCCCGCCGCGCTTCTGCACGATGCCGTTGACTGTCAGCACGGAAGCGCTGCCTGATTCTTCCCCGCCAGCTTCGATGTTTTCCGGCTTTTCTGGCGTGACGACTTCCTTCTGCGCTGCGCTGCCCGCATCACCTCCCGCCTTGCGCGCGCGCGCCTGCTCGAACTGAACGCGCTGTTCCGGGGTAAAGAACAGACGGCCCAAGCTGTCCGCTTGGGCGGGCGGCGCTATCACGGCAGCGGCGAGCGCCCCGGCACAAACGGGCATTAACCGGCGACGGCTGTTGCTGTTCTGGTTCATTTCGGCGCGCTCCTGTTCCTCAACGTCACCCACCCGCCCGCACATTCTGCCCTGACCTGTTCCGTAGCGCCGTAATCATCCGCCGATGGTGCGGAAACCGTGCGCTCCAGCGCGCACTTGTCGAGCATGAACCAGCCCTTGATTTCGCTGCGCACGGAATCGAGAAATGCCGTCAACTGCTCTTCGTGCAGCAAATCGAACTGCAAGGTCATATCGCTGCGGTTGAGTTCGAAATTGCCGCTATCCAGCGCCGGAGCCGGCGTATAGGTCTTTTGCGGGAGGATGGCATACTTGAAGCCTATCGGGCCCGACACCTTATGCCGCTGGCGGATTCTATCCAAGCCTTCAACCCAGTCCAGGCGCTGGTCGTTGCCGATGACGTTGCGCTCCAGCAGCGCGTTGTATTCCAGAGTGTAAGTACGCATGTTTTCCCGGTCTGCCTCGGCGGTGGCGAGCCGGGCGCGCGTTTCAAGCATTTGACGCCGCGCTTCCTTCTGGTCGCGCTGGGCTTGTTCGACAAAACTTTCGCTGGCCAGGATGGTTGCACTACCAACACCCAAAATGAGCAGGAACGCGAGCAGGCTCCAGCGGATATGCCGGAAATCAGATTGGGAAAAAGTCATGGCGCAGGCCTCCATGCAAGTTTCAGCGAAAACCGTGCGGGGTTGGTGGTTTCATCGGCACTGGCCGCGATGCTGCCGCCCGGGCTGATATCCAGCGGCAGAGCCAATACCGTCACGCCGTAGCCGTGCTGGGCCAGAGACTTCTGGAAACGTTCCAGGTAATCCAGCACATTGCGGTAGTCGCTGGCGGAAAACCCGGTCAGTTCACCGTCAAGCAAAATGACTTGGGCGGGGTAGCTTGCAGCCGCACCATTTTGTGGCGCTGGCTCTGCCGCCGCGCTCGCCTGCCAGGAAAGTTTGTTGAGGTGGAGGCGCGGGAAAGCATCCATACTTTTGCCAAGCCCCTCCAGAATTTTTTGTGGCGGGGGTGAATAGTTCTCCAGCTTGCGTGCCAGCAGAACGGCGGTTTTCATGTCGGAGGCAGCGGCCAGCGTGTTCGGGAATCCTGCGGTGATTTGTTGCGCCTGTTGCGCCAATCTGCCCGCCTGCGCCTTGAGTGCCTCGTTGTCTTCGTTCAGCGAACGGCCTTCCCAGATGTTGGCGATACCCCACAGCAGGCTGGACACCGCCACCACCGCGCTCAACCAGAGCAGGCTGCGGCGGATACGCAACAAATCAAAGAAATGGGTATGCGCCGCTGCCGCATAGTTGCTGCGCTGCGGCTTGGTGGCGAGCAGGTGCAGGAGCAGCGGCGTTGCGTCCGAGCCACCGTAGTCCGCCCTCGATTTGATGCGCTGCCCCGCTTCCCGGATGTCGAGGTAGGTGTAGCGCATGTCGGGGTTGTCGATAAGCTTCGCTTCCAGCTCGCGCCGGTCGTCCGCATGGCAAACGACAAGCACGTCCAGCGCCTGCCCGACCGGAATCAGGCTCAAGCTCTTCAGGTATTGCTGGGTGCGCACGGCTTCCGTGGCAACCTGCTCGCTGAACGGCCTGCCCGCGACGATGGGGGTCAGGCGCGAAAAACGCAGCAGCCGGGCATCGAAATAGGTTTGGCGCAACCCGGCGTGTTTTTCCCACGATAGCAGCAACAGGTGCGCGGAGGGGCTGTTCCACGCCAGTGGGGCGCTGATGTTGGGGACGGAATAAATGCCGACCAGCGGTATGCTCTGCGCCAGCATGATATTTAGCCACGGGGAGATCAGGGCGGGGTTGGTCAACGCCGAGAACAGCATCTCGTCATCGCGCCGCCCTTCTTTTTGCCGCAGCAACAACGACGCCTGCCGGAACGGGGTGTTGCGGTAAAACTGTTCGAACTTCCGCCGTATCTGTTCGGCGCGGTCGCCTCCGCGCAGGTGGGGCAAGGTTTCGTGGCGGAAGTCTTCCTCGATCAGGTCGGTGAGCAGATAGGCGGGATGGGGATTGGCTTGCAGGAATGCGGCAAAGCGCTCTTTGCCGTCTGCGCTGTCGGCGAAACGCTGCGGCGGGGAAAGCGCGCCGCTTTTCCAGATATAAGCGTGGAAGTTTTCGGCGCCAAGGAAGAGGATGGTTTTGCTGGACATCAGGCCGCACCTCCTGGCCGATTTTTCACGGAGCTATTCGTCACATTTGCACCTTGCTGATGATGTCGTAGATCGGCGAAAGAACGGACAGCATCACCCATCCGAGCAGCAGGCCGAGGATGATGGTCATGGTCGGCTCGATCATGACCTGCACTTTCTTGATCGAGTCTTTCACGTCGCGGTCGTAAAAATAGCTGACGTTGCGCAGCGCCAGATCGAGTTGCCCGGTCGCCTCGCCCACCTTGAGCATGCGGATCACCAGCGGCGGGAAAACGCCGGTATTCTGGAAGCTTTGCGTCAGGTTTTTGCCGGACTCGATTTCCTGCATGACTTGCTCGAGGCTCCTCGCGATCACCTGGTTGTTCGCCAGATCGCGCGAGTTGGAGATGCAATCCAGTATGGTGATGCCGGAGCCGTACATGATGGCAAAAGTGTTGGCGAAGCGCGCCAGGATGATTTTGCGCAGGATAGGGCCGGTGGGCCAGATGCGCAACTTGATGCTGTCCAGATGGTATTGCAGGCCGGGGTTGTAGGCCACCACCAGCTTGAACGCCGCGAACAGCGAAACCGGCAGCCCGAGAATGAGGTACCAGTAATCCACGAACACGGCGGAGGTGGCCAGCAACAGCCTGGTTTGCAGCGGGATGTCCTGCCCCATGCCCTTGATGAAGCCGACCAGTTGCGGTACCAGGTAAATCATCAGGAAAAAAGTGATGGCGATCACCACGGTGCCGACGAACACCGGATAGATCATCATGTTCTTGGTTTGCGAGGCCATTTCGTCCTGCCATTTCAGCGCCTCGGTGAGATGCCCGAACACGTCTGCCAGCCTCCCGCTTTCTTCGCCCGCGTGGGTCAGGCTGAGGAAAATCTTGTCGAACGCGTCCGGGTGTTCCGCCATGGCTTGCGACAGCTTCTTGCCGTTCTGGATGGATTCCACCATGTTGGCGATGATTTCGCGAAATCTCTGGTCGTCCATGCTGTCGCGCAAATCGCCCAAGCACTCCAGCAGGGGCACACCGGCGCGCAGGAGCTGCTCCAGGTTGAAGAAGAAAGTAATCAGATCCGAACGCTTGATTTTTCTGGTGCCGAGCGCGGTTTTCTTTTCGTCTACTTTGGCGTGAACCAGATCCAGCCCCATGCGCTTCAGACGCAACTCGAGATCCACCACATTGGCCGCATCCTGCAAGCCTCTGGCGGTTCTGCCTTGGTCGTTGATCGCTTTGTAGGAATACAGCGCCACGTTATTTGCCTTTACTTAGAGAAGGGGGAAGAGGGAAGGGGAAAGGGTAAAGCCAGCTTTGCGTTTTTCACCCTTCACTCTTCACTCTTCTCTGTTTTTCAGCTCATGCGGTCGGTCAGATCCACCACCCGCGCTACCTCGGACAGCGAGGTGATGCCTTGCAACACGCGCCGCAGGCCGTCCTGCGCCAAAGGCCGGAAGCCTTTGTCCAGCGCCGCCTGTTTCAGGTCGCGGATGCTGGCGCGGCGCGCCACCAGATCGTCCAGATCGTTGTCCATCTTGAGCAGCTCCATGATGGCGAAGCGCCCGTTATAGCCCTGGTGGCGGCACAGGTCGCAACCGGCTGCGCGGTACAGTGTAATTTCCTCGTCGTGGCCGATGCCGAGCAGCCTGCGGTCCAGGTTATCCGGCTGATACGGATATTTGCAGTAAGGGCACAGCACGCGCACCAGGCGCTGCGCGATGATGCCGATGATGTTTCCGGCCATGATGTCCGGCAGGATGCCGATGTCCAGCAAGCGGGGGATCGCGCCGATCGCCGAGTTGGTGTGCAGGGTGGAATATACCTGGTGGCCGGTCATGGCGGCGCGGAACGCCATTTCCGCCGTGGGGTGGTCGCGTATTTCGCCGACCAGGATGATGTCCGGATCCTGCCGCATCATGGAGCGGATGCCGTTGGCAAAATCCAGCTTGGCCGCCTCGTTTACCGAGGTCTGGCGGATCAGCGGGATAGGGTATTCCACCGGGTCTTCCAAAGTCATGATGTTGACCGATTCGGTGTTGATATGGTTGAGCACCGAATACAGCGTGGTGGTCTTGCCGCTGCCGGTGGGGCCGGTCACCAGCACGATGCCTTCCGGTTTGGCGATAATCAGTTTGAGCGTCGAAAGCGAGGCTTCGTCCAGCCCGATCTTGTCTATCGGGACGATACCTTTCTGCCGGTCCAGGATGCGCAGCACCAGGTTTTCGCCGTGCGTGGTGGGGTGCGAGGCGACGCGGAAATCAATGGCGCGACCGGACAGGCGCAGCGAGATGCGGCCATCCTGCGGTGCGCGGGTTTCCGCGATGTTCATCCCGCTCATCACTTTCAGGCGCACCACCATGGCCGGCCAGAAGCTCTTGTGCAGGCTGCGTACTTGGCGCAGCACGCCATCAATGCGGTAGCGGATGCGCAGAAAGCTGCTTTCCGGCTCGAAGTGGATGTCGGACGCGCCCTGCTGCACCGCCTCGGTGAGCAGGGCGTCAATCAGCCGCACTACCGGCTGGCTGAATTCGGTGACGCCCTGGTGCAGCGTCTGGTACTCCATCTCGCCCGGTTCGATTTCGTGCAGGATGCCGTCTATGGACAGCTCGAAACCGTAATACTGGTCTATGGCGCGCAGGATGTCCGACTCGCTGGCGAGTTGCGTGGTCAGGCGGTATTCATCCTTGAGCAGGGCGCGCAACTGGTCCAGCGCGATGATGTTGTCGGGGTCGGCGATGGCCAGGGTGAGGTGCTTGTGCAACACGTCAACCGACAGCGGCAGCAGTTGGTAGCGCCGCGCGATGTCTTTGGGGATCAGTTTGATCGCGGCCGAATCAATAATGACGGTGGAGAGGTCAACGCTTTCCTGCCCCAGGTTCTCCGACAGCACATCGCGGATGGTGGCTTCGGACAGAAAGCCCAGCCCCACCAGCAGGCGGCCCAGCGGCTGGTGGTTCTTGTTCTGCTCCTGGACAGCGATGCGCAACTGGTCTTCGCTGATGACGCCCTTTTCCAGCAGCATGCGTCCTAGGGGTTGTTGGGTGTTTGCAGCCATGCCGTATATTGCGCCACGCCTTCAGGGGGTGGCGGCCAGCTCGTTCAGACGCCGTTGCGTTTGCGTGCGGTCAATTCTTGAAGGCTTGGCGGCGCCGTCCAGTTGCAGCGCATGCCGGTAATGTTGAGCAGCGAGCCCGCTTTTCCCCAGGTGATCCAGGCTGACCGCCAGGTTGAAAGCAAACTGCGCGTTGTCCGGCTCCAGCTTGCTGGCGCTGAAATAGGATTGCTGCGCGTCGCCCCAGCGCGATTGCTCCGCGTACAGGTTGCCCAGCGCGAAGTGCAGCGCGGGCGATTGCGGCTGCTGCGCGAGCAGCAGTTTCAGGCGGCTCTCAATGCCTGCCTCATTGCTCTGGGAGAGCAGCGACAACATGCCGGCGTGGGCGATGGGGTCGCGCGGGTCGAGCGCCAGCACCTGGCGGTAATAGTGTGCGGCTTCATCGTCCCGAGACTGCTGTTGCGCGATGGCGGCCATACCCAGCAATGCGTCACGATTTTTTGCATCCAGCTTCAATATCTCGCCGTAGCGCTGTCCGGCAGCGTTGAGATCGCCGTCACGATAAGCCTGCCAGGCTGCCAGCAAAGCAGGGGCGACGGGGTTGGCTTGCTGCGGGCTGCGTTCGATGCGGATGCCGGGCGCTGGCGGAGCGGGGAATGCTTCTTCCCCGACCGTTTCATTTTGCGCGGGTGGGGCCGTTTCTTGCTTTGGCTGCGCTGCCAATCTTCCCCGCCCCCCCTGTTGCATGAGGGGGGGCGAGGTTGCGGCCAGGCCGGCGCTTGCCTCAACTGCCGCCGTTGCCTTTTTTAGCAAAGAAGAGGGGGGTGGGGCTGCCATACCGACGTCCGAGCCACCCGCTGCCCCACCTTCAGGCAAAAGGGGGGTGGGAGGGTTTTGTGCAGACGTTTCTGCGGCAGCAACCTGCGCGACCGGCAAGTTTTCCTGCGTTGGCGTTGCGGGCGCTGGAGCGGGTGCGGGAGGTGGAGCAGCATTAACAACGGGTGCGGGTGGAGGATTGGGATGGGGGCGCTGTGCCTGCGTGGGCGGGGTGATTTCGCGCCAGACATAATATCCGCCGGCGGCGGCGAGCAACGTGCCGCTGATGAGCGCGATGGGGATAATGCCCAAGCGCCTGCCTTCGCGGGTGGGTGCGGATTTGGCGGCAAACAGATTTTTTCCTGCCGCGCGGGGGGCGTCGCGTGCTACGGCGGGTGCGCTGCCGGAAGTACGCCCTTCTGGCAGCTTCGGTTCAGACGGAGGGGCACCCTCCTGCGATGCGGCTGGAGCGGGAGACCCCTCGAGGTGCAAGGCTTCCGTTAACTGCGGCTCAATGGCCTTGTGGACACCGGTTTGATCCAGCGCGAGCTCGATTTTTTTTCTGGCGTCCAGCAGCAGGTTCATGGCCTTGTGCCGGCACCCACTTTTTTGCCGGTTTCCTTGAAGAAGTTCTCATCCGGCAGGCTGCTGCGGAACTCGCTGTAGTCGGCGGTTATGCTGGCATCCTTGATAACTATCGGTCGCAGAAAAATCACCAGCTCGGTCTTGGTGGTAGTGTCGTTGCGGTTCTTGAAGATGCCGCCAGCCAGCGGAATATTGGCCAGCCCGGGGATAGCGTCGGTGAAGTTATCTATGCGATCTTCCATCAGGCCACCCATTACCGCAATCTGGTTGTTGTCTATTTTTAGTACCGACTCCATTTCTCGCACTTGGGTTTGTGGAATGCGGCTGGTTACGCCTGCTGCTTTCAGCACCGGATTGGGGTCGTTAATGTAACTGAGCAAGCGCGAAATAGAGGGGCGCAAATTGAGCAGTACCGTGTCGCTGTCGCTGATCTGTGGGGTGACGCTCATGGTAAAGCCGACAGAAGTGGTGTTAATGGTTGTTGTGTATGTCGTGTTCCCTGGGCCGCTAACGGTCGGAGGATCAATTTTTACATCAACGGTGAAATACACCAGATTATCCACCACGCGTAGCACAGCGGTCTGATTGTTCATGACGCTGAGCTTGGGGCTGGACAATACTTTTACCGTGCCGAACGATTCGAGCAAGGAGACCGTCGCGCTCAGGTTGCCCAGATTTGCGGTGGGGTTGGCGTAATTGAGGATGAACATGCTGCCGGTGTTAGCGCTTGGCAAACCGGCAGTACCGGCCTGGGTCAACTGAAAACCTTTTGCGCCAAGCCGCAGGCCTTGCCAGTTGATGCCCTGCTGGTACTGGTCGCTCAAACGCACTTCCACCACTGTCGCCTCAATCAGCACCTGGCGCCGCGCGCTGGCCATAATTTGGTCCACAAACTCCTGAATTTTTTCATGCTGCTTGCCGGTGGCGCGAACCGTGATGATGCCGTTCTCCGGGTTTGCGATCACCGAAGATGCATCGCGGAAAGTGCTGGTGCGCGTGACAGTAGTGCCGCCCTCCTGCAAGAATGCGGGGTTCGGGCTGTTTTCTATACCCGGCGCTTTGACGGTAGTTTTTTTGCCGCCGGTTGTTTGCTGGGCTCCCGTGCCGGTGGTGCTGATCGCACTGCTTTGCTGCACCAGTGTTTCGCTGGAACCGGATGGCAATATCTTGTCGGTCTCGCGCAGGATGTCCTTGATGTTCTGGGTCAGTGTTTCCCAGAAGTGGTTTTTGGAAACGTTCTTGATGGCCAGCATAGAGTTGCTGCCTGCGCCGCTCGTACCTCCCGCCGCACCAGAGCCAACTTGAGTTGAACCTGAAATCGCGCCGTCCGAATCGCGCGCCATGTTGACGTAATCAATCTTGTAGTGCTTGAGGAAAGGCGAATCCGGCATGACGATCAGGTTCGGCCCGTCCAGTTCGTAGCGCATCTCTACCTGCTTGGCGATGCGGTTGAGGATTTGCGGCAGGGTCTGGTCTATCGCGTTGAGGGTGACGGTTCCCTGTATGCCGGCATGGATGTCGAGATTGATTTTTGCGTCACGCGCCAGCGCAAACAGAATTTCCTGCGCCGGAACATTGGTCACGACCACGCTGTAAGTTTCGGCTTTGGGCGCGGCTGCGGGCGGGGGGAGCGAGATGGCACGCTTGATCGGCTGCGGGATATTGGCAGCTTGCGCGGCCTCGGCGGTTTCGCTCCGGAGGTGCTGGGCAGAAGGTTTGATAGGCTGCGTGCCGCAGGCAGAGAGCAGGGCGAAGCTGAAACACATTAACCATACATTGCCTGAACGCATGTATCCCCCTTGTTATGTTTGGGTGCAGCTAGTGTCGCAATGTTGCGGCCAGCAACGCCATCCGCCGGGCGATTGCCGGCAAACTCTAACATCTTCACCCGACATACTCAACCGCGCTCGCCCTAGCGGGGCGGGGTTTGAGCGCTGCCCAGCAGGTAGAGCGACGGCGCGAACGCCTTGCGGTAGCGTTGCGGCAGTTGCTCCATCCCGGCGCGCGCCGCCTCGATATCCGGGTAATAACCATACAGCACCCTGAAACCGGCTTTGCCGTTCAGCGTGATCGGCAGAACATAGATTTCGGAAAGTTTGCCCAATCCTTTAGCGCGGGTCAGGAATCCTTCCATGCGCGCCGGTTGCGCGTCTTCGGTGTAGAAAAGCTGGATGCTGGCGCTGTTCATCCCGGCTTTGGCGAACATCTCCCGCGTTGCCGTGGCGCGCTGTTGCAGCAGGGTGGTGGGCCGCGTTTGCCTGGTTTCGCCGCCACCGGTATGGGTGGCGGCTTCCGGTTGTGCTGCCGCAGGTATCGGGGGGAGGGCGGCTGCTACGGCACTGATTGTCGCTGTCGGGGCAGATGCGGATGGGGCAGCCGCCGCGACATCGGAAGCCGGAGCCGAAACCGTAATGCTCGGCGCAACAGCGGATGCCGCTTCCGGTGCCGGCACGGTTGGCACCACGGCAGAAGCGGCGGTAGGCGCGTCTGGAGCCGGGTCAATTGCGGCCTTAAGCTCGGCGGGCGCAGGGGCGGGGACGGCCCTGGCGGGCGCTGTTTCAAAGGTAGCGGATTTCTTGCCCGCGCTGCCGAACAGCCAGCCAGCGCCGATCAGCAGCATGGCGGCAAGGGCGGCGATGACGGCTGCGGCGGCAATTTTATGATTGCTCCGCGAGGGTGGTTGCGGCGACAGTTCGCTGTCGCGGATGGCGGCCTGTACGTGTCGCTCTTCGATGCTGTAGGTGTCTTCCACGAAGGCCGCGAGCAGCGATTTGTCGGCGAGGATGTTGACGCGCCGCATCAGCCCCTGCGAGGCCTTGCCGATCAGGGTGACGGCGGCAGCGGAAAACAGGTTGGGGCCGCGGTAACCGGCGGTGCGCATGCGGAACAGCAAATAGGCCTCGATCACCTGCTGGGACAGCGGCAGCATGGTGAAATGATGCACGATACGATCCTTGAGCTGGCGCATGTTGGGCTGGTCGAGCTTGGCGTTCAGTTCGGGTTGGCCGAACAGCACGATTTGCAGCAGCTTGTTGTTGCCGATCTGGAGGTTGTACAGCAGGCGCAGCTCTTCCAGGGTATCCAGCGGCATGGCGTGCGCTTCGTCCACCAGTACCACCACGCGCTTGCCGCCCGCAGTCTTTTGCGCCAGCAGGTTTTGCAAGGTCTGCATGATGACGTTGACGCGCTGCCCTTCCAGGTTGAGGCCGAGGCCGTCGGCGATAGCGTAGAGCATTTCTTCGCGCGACAAACTGGGGTTGGCAAGATAGACGCTTTCCACCTGCTGCGGCAGGCGCTCCAGCAACATGCGGCACAGCATGGTTTTGCCGCTGCCCACCTCGCCCGTGACCTTGACGATGCCTTCGCTTTCGGTGATGGCGTAGATCAGCGCATCCAGTATTTCTCCCCGGCTGGCCCCGGAAAAGAAAAAATCGGTGACGGGAGTGATCTTGAAAGGCTGGCTGTCGAGGCCGAAGTGTTCCAGGTACATTCAGGATTCTCCTGCGGTATTCTGAACGGCCTGGTGCTTCTGCAACGCTTCCATGCGGCTGTACAGCGTGGTGCGGTGCAGGCCCAGCAGCTTTGCGGCTTCGCTGACGTTGCCGCCCGCAAGCTTTATGGCAGCATCGATGTAGTAGCTACCCTGCTCCTGCAGCAGTTTGTCGAGGCTGAAATTCGGCTGCTGCAGCAAGGTGTCCATGGCCAGCTTGCGCGGGTCGTCAGTCGCTCCGGGAATGTGATCGCTTGCGGCGATCTGGCCCAGATCGAGTTCGGCTTCCAGTTGTTCGGCAGCGACCGTCCGTCCCGGATATTTGGTGGCGAGGCGGATGACGATATTGCGCAGCTCGCGCGTGTTGCCGGGAAAACCGTAGCGCTCCCACAGTTGTATGGCAGCAGCATCGAGACAAAACGGGGCGCTGGCGGACTGGCTGGCGTAAAAATCGCGGAAATGGTTGAGCAGCAGCATCTTGTCCGCGCCCATGTCGCGCAACGGCGGAACCTGGATGGTGAACACGTTGAGGCGGTGGTACAGGTCGGTACGAAAGCACCCGGCGCGCACTTCGCCGCGCAAGTCGCGGTTGGTCGCCGCAATGATGCGGGCACTGCTCTTGCGCATTGCCGATTCGCCGACGCGCTGGTATTCCCCGTTCTCCAGCACGCGCAGCAGCTTGGCTTGCAGCTCCAGCGGCAACTCCCCGATCTCGTCGAGAAACAGGGTGCCGTTTCCCGCTTCCTCGAAAAAACCGGCCTGGGCGGTGTTGGCGCCGGTAAATGCACCCTTGCTGTGCCCGAACAACGCGGACTCGATCAGGCTGGGAGAAACCGCAGCGCAGTTGAACACTACGTGGGGTGCCTTGCTGTTCGGCCCGAGGACGCGCAACGCCGCCGCGACCAGCTCTTTGCCGCTGCCCGATTCGCCCTCTATCAGAACCGGGAAAGGGGTGGCGGCATACAGCGCGATCTGGCTGCGCATCGCCTGAACTGCCGGGCTGTGCCCCACGATGCCGAGCAACGCTTCTTCTTGCCTGCGGCTTCTTTGCTCGCCCTGTTGGGCCAGCAAGGCATCGCGCAACAGCTTCCTGATTTTGTCAGGAGAGCAGGGCTTGGCGACAAAATCGCATGCGCCGAGGGTGCGCGCGTGACGCGCGTTGGATTCCTCGTTCTGCCCGGACAAAACGAGGATTTTGATGTCCGGCGAGTGTGCCAGCAGTTCGGCGATCAGGTGAAACCCCTCATCGGGCCGGTGGGGGGTGGGCGGCAGCCCCAAATCCACCAGCGCCAGTTGCGGTCGGTCGGGCATTTCCCGCAGCTGGCCGATGGCGCTGGCGCGGTTCTCGGCCACGCGGACATCGAACTCGGCGGCGAGCGACAACTGCAACGTTTCGCGGATGAGAGGATCGTCATCCACGATGAGCAAGATGGGAAGGGCGTTGTTCAAGTATGGGTTCCGGTATGTGCAACGCGCAGAATAGCCCGCAACGGCTGCAAGTTCAACAGCTTGAGGTCGGCCCGGAAACGGGTGCGCCCTTCTGCGCGAAGCGAGCGGCGCAGATTCAAGGCGGAAGGGCTGGCTGTGCGGGGTCGGTGGAGGCGTCGGTTTTTTGATCGGCGCCCCGCGCCACAGGCGACAGGGATCGCGGCATCACCCGGCCCGGCGCGGCAAGGAAGATGGAATCTGGTGGAACGTCGCGGGTGACCACGCAGTTAGCTCCGACCATGGAACGATCACCGACCGTGATGCCACCGAGCACGCGCGCACCGGGGTAAATATCAACATTGTTGCCGATTTTCGGAGTTCCTGGAATTTGTCCTGTACCCAATGTTACGTCATGAAAAATGACGCAGTCTTCGCCGATTTCGACGCCCCTGCCGATCATGACGTTGGTCGGATGGATGAGGCGCAGGCCGGCGCCGATGCGCGCCCCCCCGCGACCGGCCCACAGGTGGACGTGGTAGAAAAAAAACGGCAGCTTGAGGAGCCGGTACAGTACCCACATCGGGACGCGAAGGATAGCAGGCAATGAATACACCCACATTCCGAACCGGTAGACCGCTACGATCCGAAATCCGGGGTTGGCGTACCACCGGCCATCATGCGAGTTTCTTGTTATGTCGCGCCGCAGATTCTCGAGCATCGGAGTTGTTCGATGAAGCAGTTCAGCGGGCCGGTTCTGGTGCGGGCCGAGCCGGAATAGCGGCAAGCGCCGATACCAGCTCGCGCGCCGCGCGCAGTTTTCCGGCTGTGTTCAGGTGGCCGCCGTCATCGGTGTAGGCGGCAGCCATCGCCGGCGAGGCGGTACCTTCCCAATCCACGGTTACCGTCGTTCCGTCCGGTGCGGTGGATTCGATCCGCGCCAGATCGAAAATCGGCTCTTTCCCCTGATACGCCTGGCGCATCAATGCGTTAAACTCCTCGCGGCGGCGGTTTTCGGCAACACCGTAGGGCACGCGCCCGAGCAATTTTTTCAGCCCTGCTTTAAGCCCGCCCTGTGCGATGGTGAGCGGAGCGGTCACATGCATGAGAGTCGTGCCGGGATGTTTTGCGTGGAGGGCATCCATCGTGGCACGGTAGCGGGCAAACAGCGCTTTTGCGTCGGTGTCGGCAGAAATGTCCACGTAGCAGAACTTGACCAGCGCGATATCCAGTCCGGCGGGCTGCTGCCCCATGGCCTGCTCGAAGCTCTGGAGTTTCAGGAGGGGATCACCATTTTTTGCAACCGCAGTATGCCCGAACGTTGCGGGTGGCACCTCGCCCGCGGTCGGCGCTTCTGTCACGCGAATCGACACACCCGCTTTTTCCGCAAGCTGTTTGACCCCGTCGAGCAGGTTGCTCCCAACCGATTGGTGGCCGAAGTAGATGCGTCGTTGCGCGACCCGATCAAGCTCCGCGCGCAGGTTCGCATCCGCATCGGCAGCTTGAACGTTGGTGGAGCCGATAGCTGCCGTCAGCACGAGCAAGGTATTTGTCATGAATTTTGTTCCAAACATGGCGGTTCCTCCATCAACAAGCTCCCCACTGCGGAATGCCGTGATGCTTTACCCCGCCGGATTCAGGCCGGGTTTTTCTTGCGCGAAACGAAATTGGCTATCCGCTCGATGGAGTCAAGATTTTCCGGCAGCATCTCGCTGTAGTCAACTTTGATGCCGAAAGTTTCCTCGATAAAAAAAATAACCTCGAGCATGCCGGTCGAGTCAACCGTGCCGCTGTCAAGCAGAGACGTGCCATCTGCCAACATGGCCGGATTTGCCACATAAAAGTTTGTGGTTATAAAAGCGCGAATCTGTTCTTTTAATTCCATTCAGTTATCCCCGATTCCTTATAATTAGGGTCTGGATTTTAACCTATTCGGGGTATCCGTGTTAACTGGATGCCCACCGTAAGGAGCTTCGATGGAACGGTCGCTGGTAGATTTGCTGCGGGCAAACGTCGAACGCGCCCCGTGGGCGGAAGCTATCGCGCACACGCAACGCCGCATCCGGTATGGTGATCTGTGGCGCCAGATAGCCGCGCTGGGTATTTTTTTGCGGCGGCAAGGGCTGCGACCGGGCGACCGGGTCGCTCTGTTGCTGGAAAATTCTCCCGAATATGTTGCGGCCTATTATGGTACGCAGTTCGCCGCCGGGGTAGTGGTGGCGCTCAATACCCAGGCGAAGGCGCGCGACCTGGCAAACTGGCTGCAACATAGCGGGGCGACCTGGTTGATCGCATCGGCGCGCCATCCCGAGCTTGCCGCATTGCTGGTGCAGCGCGGCAATTACAGAGTGATCCGCATTGCCGGCGACGGGCAACAACCCGGCGATGCAGGTGATGCATGGGACTGGGGCACGGTGCTGGATGACGAGGCAACAGGTGACCCGGCCCGCACTCCGGTCGCCCCCGGCGACCTGGCGCAAATCATCTACACTTCCGGCACCACGGGCGCGCCCAAGGGCGTGATGCTCAGTCACGGCAACCTGTGCGCGAACAACCAGTCCATTCTCGCCTATCTCAAACTGACTGCGAAAGACCGGGGGTTAAATGTGCTGCCATTTTATTATTCCTACGGCAACTCCGTGCTGCACACGCATTTGTCGGTCGGCGCAAGCCTGCTGCTGGAAAACAGCCTGGCTTATCCGCACGCCGTAATGCAGAAAATGGCGCAGGAAGGCGTCACCGGGTTTTCCGGGGTGCCCTCCACTTTCGCGTTGCTGCTCAACCGCGTGAAGTTGAGCGAGTACGACCTGTCCCGCGTGTGCTACATGACGCAGGCGGGCGGGGCGATGTCGCCCGCGCACATCAAGCGTCTGACGGAGGAATTGCCGCACGTGAATTTTTTCGTGATGTACGGCCAGACTGAAGCGACCGCGCGCATCGCCTACCTGCCGCCGGAGCAACTGAAGGACAAGGTGGGGGCGGTGGGCGTCGCCATTCCCGGCGTGACCATGGAATTACGTGACGAGCACGGCATCCCGGTCGCACCCGGCAAGACCGGAGAAATCTGGGTGCGCGGGGACAACATCATGCTGGGGTACTGGAACAGCCCCGAGACGACCGCCGCAGTGCTGCGCGATGGCTGGCTCAAGACCGGCGATCTCGCGCAGCAGGACAGCGATGGCCACTTCTTCATCCAGGGCCGCCGCTCCGACATGATCAAGGCGGGCGCTCACCGCATCAGCCCGCAGGAGATCGAGGAAACGATCCTGGAGCTGGAGGGGGTGGCAGAAGTGGCGGTCGTCGGCGAGCCGGATGAAATCATGGGCGAAACCATCAAGGCGGTGGTGGTGCCGCGCGCCGGTTTTGAACTGGATGCTCGCTCCGTCCAGGCGCATTGCCACCAGCGTCTCGCATCGTACAAGGTGCCGAAGCGGGTGGAATTTGTCGCCGAGTTGCCCAAGACATCATCGGGCAAGATCCAGAGGTTCCAGCTTGCCGGTACCAACACTCAACCCGATGCTGGCGTTGCTCCGGGTTGCGGTGAGAAAACTAGCGTGCCGGAGTAGTCTTGTCTATGTCGGTTCTGGGTTTGACGCCGCCGCTCCCACCAGGGCAACTCGCGATGAATTGCCGGTAAAGAAGCTGGGTGGACAGCGCCCCCACCAAAGCCATATTGTCGGCGTTCGAGAGTTGGCCGTCCCGCCCCCGCGTGCGGCATTTGCGCAGAAGCTGGGCGATGGCCTGCGGCTCGAACACGTTGGCTTCGCGCAGCGCGGATTCGGAAAGCGCTTCGCCGATATAGTCCGGCGCATCCTCCGCGATGAATGAAAGCGCATCCGGCGCGCGGTAGGGCTGTTTTTTCCGCTCCAGGATTTCGCGCGGCACCACACCTTCCGCCGCGCGCTTTACGACGTGCTTCTCGTCCAGCACACGCAGTTTGTAAGCCGGGGGCAGCGAGTCGGCAAGCGCGATGACGTTCTGGTCGAGAAAGGGGAAACGCCCTTCCACGGAGTGGGCCATCAGCATCCGGTCGCCTTGCGAGGAAAGCAGATAACCTGACAGGAGAGTGCGGATTTCGATGTGTTGATCCTGCGCCAGCGGGCTCCAGCGCGCGAAGTCGGCGGGCAGTGCGGCGAGAAATTCGGCGACGGTGTCGCGCCCCGCAACCGCCGCCTGCATGTCCCCGGACAGCAATCGTTTGAGCGCGCCGGTGGTGTGCCAGCGGGTATCGTGCGCGAAACCGGGCGTTTGGTAACCCGCGAGGTTGCGCCCGAAAAATTGCCGCGACATGGCCTGCTGAGCGACCGGCGAGCGTGCGAGATAGGGATA
Source organism: Gallionellaceae bacterium (assembly GCA_008080515.1). GTDB lineage: Bacteria > Pseudomonadota > Gammaproteobacteria > Burkholderiales > Gallionellaceae > VIKH01. The sequence continues at coordinate 48,653 of VIKH01000002.1, forward strand.
AAGCCGCTCCAGCAGCCTCGGGCGCCATGCGGATTGCGGCTGGTGCCCCCAGAAGCGGCGCACTTTGCCTTCGCGAAAAATATCGTAGCCGGCGAACATTTCGTCCGCGCCCTCGCCGGTAAGTACAACCTTGACGCCAGCATCACGAACAAGCTTGGAGAGCAGGAAAAGCGGTGCCGGAGCGGTTCTCAATATGGGGCGCTCGGCGTGGTAAATCACTTCCGGAAATACCTTGGCGATATCGCCGCGCGATACGACCACCTCGTGATGCTCGCTACCTAGCACGTTCACCATTAAGCGCTGGTATTCTGTCTCGTCGTATTCGGCGTCATCGAACCGCAGCGAGAAAGTGTGGAAACGATCACCGGCAAAACGCCGCCCGAGGGCGGCGACAAGGGAGCTGTCCAGCCCGCCGGAAAGATAGCTGCCGACCGGCACGTCGGCGCGTAACATGCAGAGCGAGGCAGCATCATCGAGCGCCTTGCGCACCGCGACCACCGCATCTTCGAGCGTTCCCGGAAACCGGCTGCCCGGATCGCCCGGCACAGGATAGCGTGGTGTCCAATAGGCACGCTCGCGCACCGTGCCGTTCTCGTAAACCCGGATATGGCCTGGCTCCAGTTCGCTCACGCCACGGAACACGCCCTGCGGTGGTGCTACGGTCCAGAAGGTGAAAGTCTGGGCGATGCCTGCCGGATCAAAAGCTCTCGGAATCGCGGCATTTGACGCGAAGATAGCTTTGACTTCGCTGGCAAAATAGAGATTGCCGCCGTGCTCGCAAAGATGGAGCGGGCAGATGCCGGCACGGTCGCGGCACAGCACCAGACGCTTGGCTGCCGAATCCCACAAGGCCACGGCCCATTGCCCGTTCATGCGCTCGAAGGCGGCTTCGCCCCAGGCGCGGTAGGCGTGAAGGATTACCTCGGTGTCGCTCTGGGTGCGGAACGGGTGGCCGAGCCCGGCCAGTTCCCGGCGCAGTTCCACATAGTTGAATATCTCGCCGTTAAACGCGATCCAGGTTGTGCCGTTCTCATCCGCCATCGGCTGCTGGCCGGTAGCGAGATCAATGATGGATAAGCGCGCGTGTGCGAGCCCCGCGTGATCGTCCCGATAGACGCCGAATTCGTCCGGGCCGCGATGGGTGAGCGCGCCGGCCATGCGCAACAACGCTGCCTTGCCCGGCGAATGCGCACCATCGCTGAGGCGCACTATCCCGGCGATGCCGCACATGGGCTATTGATCTTCCGGGATCGGAGCAACGAGAAGAGGGGGCATGTGGAGGTAGCGGGCAGCGCGCCGCTTGGCTTCGATATCCTTGAAGACGCGCTCTACTTGAGTTGCGGTGATGCCGACCACCGGCGCCACCTCTGCCGCCGGAACGCCGTGGTTGTGGGCGTATAGACAGAGATCCATGCGGTCGTAGGGCAGCGCAAAATAAAATTCCTCCTGCGTCTGCGGCATCGAGAAGGTGTCGGTGGTGGGTGGGCGGCGGCGGATTTCTTCCGGCACGCCCAGATATTCGGCGAGCTGGTAGATCTGGGTTTTGTACAGGTGGGCGATGGGTTTGAAATCGGCGCTGCCGTCGCCCTGCTTGACGAAAAAACCCTGATCGTATTCGAGCCGGTTCGGCGTACCGGCCACGGCGTAATTCAGGCGGTCGGCGTGGTAATACTCGGTCATCTTGCGCGCACGCTGCTTGTAGTTGGTCGCGGCGACGATCTGCATGTAGGCGCCGGGTGTGAGCCGCACCGTGGACATCTCCCCCTTGGGGTTCTGCACGGTGAGCTGGGTGATGTTGATGCGGTCGCTCTCGAGAATGGAGGGCAGCACCAGCTTGCATTTCCAGCCTTCGCCGTATTCCGGAACAACCGCGCGGATGGCCTCGAGCTGGTGGCGATAGCAGCCGAGCCCTTCGAGAGCGGGCGCAATGTTCTCGACGATGGCTTCGATGCCGAAGCGCACGGCGAGCATCCGGCCCAGCATGAGCGAGTCGTCGGAAGAGTGCTGTTCCGGCATAAACAGGCCCAGCACCTTGTCTTTGCCGAAGGCGCGCACGCATAGCGCCGCCACCACCGAGCTATCTATGCCGCCGGAAATTCCGACTACTGCACCGCGGCGGCGCAGCTGGCCGAGCACCTGCTCGCGCAGGGTTGCTGTGATGCGCTCCTCCTCGGCAGGGGCATCCAGTTTGAGTACGTTTTTGTCGAACATGCCATCCTCTTGTAGCCGCTGCCGGTTGTGCTGGCAGCGGTCGGTTATCCGGTTCAACCATCCCGGAAAAGTTGCCGCGCAAGGCGGCGAAGCTCCTGAAAGCCGCAGTAAAACAGCGGCGCATGTTACCCGCGTTTGCCTGGTTCAGGCAAGAATCTGTGGGGGGAGAAACATAATCTCGCCGCCGGAAATGGCCGGGTTCCTCATCATCGGCAGCGGCATTTTTCATGCCTGTTCGAGCCGCTCATCCCGGGTGTTTCACCGTTCATCCGGCAACTCTCCCGTCGCCCTAAATGTTCTCCAAGTTTCCCCGATAACCGGCTTGGACAGCGATCTCCGCATCCGGGAAAGGCGGGCCGGAATTAAAGGAATACCGGGCGTTGCCTGCAAGGCAAAGATGCGCTGCTCCGGTAGCTCGGTTGGAGACATGTTGATGTGGTGTGTACGTCGCCACAGCAACATGCTGAACGAGGGCATGTAAGTCGCGCTTCCGCCAGCTTCTCCGGCATACCGCCGGTCTCTGCGAGCCGCCCGTTTGTCCGAGTACGCGCCGCCAGAGATGGAATGGCCGCCATGTATCCGATTGCGCTGGAAATGAGTATCCGTGTTGTCAATACTATCGCTCACATAGCCCCGTTACGGAGGTGAACCAATCATGAAGTCTGCCTGCACCCATCGGAAAAGCTCCGGTTTCACCGGGATCGAACTGCTGGTCACGCTGGTAATCGCCGCCATTCTGGCGGCGCTGGCCGTGCCGTCGTTCAGCAGCCTTGTCAACGACACGCGCTTGTCTTCCACGATGGCGCGGCTTGCCGCAGACCTGAACCGCGCGCGCAGCGAGGCCATCAAGCGCAATATGCGTGTGCTGGTTTGCGTGCGCGACGCTGCCGGTACCAATTGCGGTGCCGGAACGGACTGGAGCAACGGCTGGCTGGTTTGCTATGACGGCAACCAGGGCGAACCTGGTCCGCTTCAATCCAAGTGGCACTCAGGGCGCGGGCGGCGCGGCAACATTGACGCTAAATGGTACGTGGGCCGGGGCGCAGACAAAAATGGCGAGCATCGCGGCAACCGGCAATATCTCCAGGCAATAGGAGAATAAAGTGTGCAAGAAACCAATTTCTTTCGGCTCGTGCGTGCTCCAGCGGGGGTTTTCCATGCTGGAAATACTGATCACGCTGGTCATCGTTGCCATCGCGCTGCTGGGAACCGCCGGTTTGCAGGTGTACGCCATGCGCATGGGCCACGGCGGGCAACTGCGTACCCAGGCGGTTTTTCTGGCTTCCGACATCGCCGAACGCATGGAAGCGAACAAGGTTGCGGCAGTGGCCGGGAATTATGCGGTTGCCGCCGCCAGTTCGCCCAGCGCCGCAGCCGCCGATTGCGGCGCTGTTCCATGCAGCGGTGCCGCGCTGGCCGGCTACGACATCAGCCAGTGGGAAAACAGCATCGCCAATCTGCTGCCGCAAGCGAGATGGCAGGTAACGCAGCTTGCCGCCGGCAATCCAAGCACCTACAGCATTTTCATCCAGTGGACGGACAGGAGCGCGGACAAAACCAGCCGCGGCGAGACGTTTTCCTATACCGCAACAAGAACCGTGAGCAATTGACATCATGGCTGCCAGAGAGCAAAAGACGGAAGACAGATGGCGGAAGGCGGGGATGTTGTCGCAGCCTTGCCGCGTGTTTATGCAACATGCGCCTCGCGGCGGCGGGCAGCAATCCGTTTTCTGTTCCAGGTCGGTCGAGCGCGGGTTCAGCCTGATTGAGATGATGATCTCAGTCACCATCGGGCTGATGATCGTAGCCGCGCTGGTCGGCGTGCTCGCCGGCAATTCGCGCAGCACCAAATCCAACGACCGCACTTCCGAGCTGCAAAGCAACGGTCGCTACGCGCTGGATCACCTCAAGCGCGAGCTGCGCCATGCGGGCTATCGCGGCTATACTTGGGCGGAGCCGAACGCGCCGACGCAGGCGATCGCGGTCGGCAACGAGTGCCTCGGCGCAGGTGCCGCCGCCGATACCTTTGTGCAAAATATCCGCCAAGGTATCTGGGGGGCAAACGACGGCAATCCCTATTCCGCCAGCTGCCTGCCTGCCGCCCAGTATCTGCGCGGTGATGTGCTGGTGATCCGGCGCGCGGACAGCGCCACGGTCGCCGCCTTGTCGGCCAACACCCTGTATCTGCGCTCCACCTATTCTGCGGGCGAGGTGTTCCAGGGCGCCGTGGCGCCGACTATCACAGGTGCGCCACTCGCCGATTTTGCCCTGAAGGAATACGTCTATTACGTCGGCAGCGATGACAGCAACGCGGCGCTTCCCGCGTTGCGCAGGGTTTCCTTGCAGGACAACGCCATGGTTGACGAAATGGTGGTGAGCGGCGTCGAGCATATACAGGTGCAATACGGGCGGCTCGACACCGCATCGAACACGCAATATGCCAACGCGAACAGCATTTCCGGCACATCTACGGATTCTCCCGCGACGTTGTCCAGTTATGCCTGGGACGAGGTTAATTCGGCGCGCATCTGGTTGCTGGCGCGCACCGCCCAGCCGGAGCCCGGTTACGCCAACACCAGCACCTATACGATGGGCGATGTGGCGTACCCGGTAAACGACAGCTTCCGCCGCCAGCTTTTCACGGCGGTGGTGCAACTGCGCAATTGAGGGTGATGGCCATGGCGCACTTTTCCGGTTCACGCGGGCAAACCGGCTCTACCCTGGTTATCAGCCTGGCCATCCTGATCATCCTGATGCTGCTGGGCGTCACCTCCATGACGACCTCGAACACCCAATACAAGCTGGCGGGAAATCTGCAATTCGAAGACTCGGCCATGAACAATGCCGAAGCCGCCGCCAGCGCTGCGGAAACGGCGCTGGCAAACGGCGCCGTCGCTCTTCTCGACCCCGGTTTTACCACGGTATATGTGAGCGCCAATGGGCCGGTCACTCCCGGCCTGTATCCGGCCAGCTCCGGCATAGACCCGCTTTCATTGGATTGGACGGGTAATGGCGGCAACGGCAACGGTTACTCCGTGCAAGTGGCGGGGGGACAGAGCTACATTATCGAGCTGATGTCCCGTAACAGCCGCTTGCTAGGTTCAAGCCAAACAATCAGCGACCGATCAAGTTCCGGTTGCAACCAGGTGAACACCTACCGCATCACCGGGCGCGGCACCAGCGCGCGCGGCGCTTCGAAGCATGTCCAGTCTTTCTACAGCGTTTTGAGCTGTTAACTAAAAGGGGATTTATCATGCCCAACTTTCTGCTGAAGCCGCAAAAACTCCAAGCACTCTGTACGGTTGCCTTTCTCGGCATCGCTGTTGCCGCGACCGGTTCGGCGCTGGCCGTCACCGCGTTCGCTCCCGCAAACCAGCCGGTAGGATACGTTTCGCAGGATGAAGCCACCAATTACAACCTGACTGCTGGCAACGAAACCTTATTCCGCACCGAATACAAGAGGGACTACTGGGGCGGCAACCTGTTCGCTTATCCAGTGGATGCGGCCGGGAACGTGCAGGCCGGCGCGGATCGCTGGGGCAATGGCGCGAAAGATCATATTGACGCGCAAAACTGGGACACCGGGCGCTTGATCGCCACCATGAAAGACGACGGAACCAGAGTGGCGTTCCGCCCCGCCAGTCTGTCTGTTACACAGCAGGCTTCGCTGGCCGCCACCACCAACGGCACCGCATACACCGGCGCGGACATCGTAAATTTCCTGCGCGGCGACCGCAGCAATGAAGGCTCCACCTCGCTGCGCCAGCGCTCCACCGTGCTCGGGGACATCATCCACTCGCGCCCTTACTTTGTGAATGACGAGGATAACCCTACCATTTTTGTTGGCTCCAATGATGGCATGTTGCACGCCATAAATGCGACAGGCGCTGCGCCAGCGCCAAGCGCGGCGGAGTCGTGCAGCACATCCTCAATAGTGAGCACGAGCACATCGTGCAGCGGGGTTAGCACGACGACCAGCACGCCGATAACAACGTGCAGCAAACCCTTGTCGTCTTGTGCGAGCTGCGGCAGCGAACACTGGTCTTATGTGCCATCAATGCTGATCGGCAAGCTCAAATCTTTGGCATATAGCCCGGCTGACGCCGCGCTGCCGTTTGCCCATGACTATTTTGTGGATGGCCAAATAAGCATCGGCAACATCACTATTTCCGGTGCTAGCCATCGCGTGCTGATAGGCGGCTTGGGCTCTGGCGGCAAGGGGTTGTACGCTTTGGATATTACGGGTAGCGCAGGTTTAACCGCCGCCAGCGAAGCGGAAGTGGCCAATAAAATTCTTTGGGAAATTACCCCGACCGCCGTGAATTACGCCACCCCGACGGCACACACCTCAGCAGCGACGACGGTGGCGAGCGCGGCCGCCTACAGCAAGCTCGGTTATACCTATGGTAAGCCCACAATCACTAGGATCAACTATGGCGGGACTGCTATGGATGTTGTCATCATCGGCAACGGTTACGACGATACTGCGGCAGGCGAAAGCTACCTGTATGTCATCAACGCGGCAACAGGCGCCCTGATCAGAGCCATTCAGGCAGGGGCCTCCGGTGCCGCCAACCCCAACGGCTTATCTAGCCCAGCCGTTCTCGATACCAATGGTGACGGGTATGCGGATCGCGTTTATGCCGGCGACTTGAATGGCACCCTGTGGAAATTCGACCTTTCCAGCACGAATGTTTCTTCTTGGAGCGTCAGCGCGCTGTTGGTTACTTCACCGGCGCAAGCGATCACTACCACTCCAGGTGTCGGCGCACATCCAAATGGAGGCTACATGGTCAGCTTCGGTACCGGTAAGGTGTTTGCAGGAGCCTACGGCACATACGATCACGCGGCTTCGACCTGGACGAGTGCTTCTACCGGGGATTTGGGCGACAGTGCGGTCCATTATGTTTATGGCGTATGGGACGGCGCACCGGCCAGCAATGCCGGGGTGTTGTGGCAAACTATCACCGAACGCGCTTATACGATAAACATTACCGTTACCACTTGTAGCGCCACTGGCGAAACCATTCAAACCAGCGTCCCTTCTGCTGCCACAAGGGTTCGCCGCAGCACGGCCAATGCCCCTAATTGGGCCAGCGGTGGCACCAAGTACTGGAAGGTCGCCTTGCCGCCCGGCGAGCGGGTGATCGGCGAAGGCAGCTTCACCGAAAACGGGCGCTTCTATTTCATCGGCTACAACCCGACTGTGGCCCCATACCAGGTTTCCGGCACCAACACCGATATTTTCGGAGAGAACTGGCTGATGGAGCTCAACTACCTGACTGGCGGCAGCAGCACCACGCCGTTTCTCGACATGGACAGCAACCTGCTGCTCAACGATTCCGACCGCATCGCCTATATCGCGTCCGACACCAAACCGGCAGGGAAAGTTGACGGCGACCGCATCGTCGCCGGAAACGATGCGTTCGGAAACGTGGTGAGCCGCAACGAAGACGGCATCCCGGTCGGCAAGTGGATATCCAGCGGCACGCAATCGCAGCCGATCCTGGTGCAGCTCCAGACGCTCAATACCACCCTGTTCAACCAGAACCCGGACGTGATCTTTCCGCCCACCACCACCGTATCCAGAGGGGTGGCGGGAGGCCACTTCGACGTGGACAATTTTTACGGGGCCACCAACAACTGCACCAACGTGGCGGGCGCCGGGAGCAAGGCTGCGGGCGGCAGGATAGACTTTACCTACAGCGGCAACAAAACTGTTTCCAGCTTCAGCATCACGATCAACGGCACCAACATTCTGACCGCCAACAACCCGGGCAGCCAGAGCAGATCCAACCTGGAAAGCTGGGTGGCGGCAAACAGCAGTTCCGCAGACTACGACATAACGGTAAGCAGCAACAGGATCAACATCCGCGCAAAAAATGTCGGTTCCGCCTTTAACGCAAGCACCGCCAACATGGTAGTTTCCGGCACCGGCATCGCATCCGGCGATTATTCCAAAACAGCCCTCAGCGGCGGCGCCAATGAAACGCCCCCAATCTACTCGTCTTCAAGCACGGTTTGCACCTATGTGCGCCACGAGCACGAATACGACGACAAATACGACAAGACCGGGGTCAACATGCTCAACGCGAGCCAGTCGGCCTACAACCTCTCCAACGCCATTCCGAGCGCTTCCACGAACTTCAAGGTGCTGATGATGAACCAGTACCTGAGCCCGGCGGTGAGCCTGCACATTGGCGACAGCTCGTACAATCCTTCGAGCGCTGCCGGATACGTTTCGGTGAAAAACTACCAGGCTGCGGCGGGCTTCGACATCGCAGCCGCGCCTGCCTACAACCGGAGCACCATCGGCAGTCTGGCGGTCAACATGCCGGTGGACGCTTTTAGCGTGAAAGATTGGTGGGGCAGCGGCGATCAGCGCGTCGGGCTGCATTCCGTTAAACCGCAATGCGCCTGGAGCGGCAGCGGTTCCTACGCCGACATGTATCACGGCGTCACGCCGCCCGCCAACGGCACGGATGGGCCGGGTACGGCCAGCGACACCGGAGCGCGCCACGACGGGGTGCTGACCATCCAGATCGTCAAGGACACCACGCCGGCCAGCGCGGTGGAAGAGAACGTTGCGGGGCGGCCGGAATATGGTTACCGGGTCAAACACGCGAACTTCTATGATTACGTGCTGGTTGAATACATCTTCTACTGGCATCACCCGCGCGACATGTGTTACGAAACCTCCGGCACGGCATGGGATCAGGTCAATAACGACGGCAATGCCTGGAACACGGAGGCGCTGATGACCGGAAACGGCTGGACCAAAGCGCCGCCGGAAGATAACGCGGTATCCACCGCCAGCAGCAACCCGGCCGCAGGCTCCACTGACCCGAAAATCGGCGTGCTGGGCAGTACCGGCACCGTGGCGTCCACCGCCACCACCGTCGTGGGCAACGTGACCACGACCACCATCACCTACACCGACGGCACCAGCCAGACTATCGTGCAGACCGCCAATAACGACGGCACCGTGACCATTGTAATCACGATGTACGATGCTGCCGGTGCGGTCGCGAGCACGACAACCAGCACCATCGCCAATGCTGCCGGGGCGGTCAAGACCGGCGGGGACGAGCGCGGGTTGCAGGCGCGCACCGGGCGCATTTCCTGGCACGAACTGATCCGCCCCTGAACGCCCGCCACCACCCGCATACCGGACAGGAGACAAATCATGCAGACAGATCGCAGCGGAGGCTTCAGCCTGGCCGAACTGATGGTCGCGGTGGTGATCGTCGCCATCCTCGCCGCCATCGCCGTACCGAGCTACAGCAGCTATGTGGTACGCGGTTCGCGCGCCGCCGTGCAGGCCGAGCTGCTGGAGCTGGCCAGCTTGCAGGAAAAGATATTTCTCAACTCCAACGCCTACACCCCGAGCGTGACAGCCGCCTACAACGGCACATCGGCGGGCGGGCTGGGCAAAACCGGCGGGCAGACTCCCGACGGCAAATACGCCTTCAGCCTGGACATCGCTGTGCCAAGCCAGATATTCACCCTTACCGCAACGCCGGTTGCCGGTAAATCTCAAGCTGGAGACGGCGCGCTGACCATCAGCGAAAACGGCCAGCGCTGCTGGTACGCGGGCGGCGCTGCCGCCTGCACCGCCTGGTAGCCCGGCTGGCCGAGTCGGCCTGGAGTTTGCGCCTCGCCCCGGCCCTGCAATAAACCCAGATAACCCATTAGCCGAAATCGGGCAAGAAAGGCCGCTCGTGGCCTCGCAGAGGTTCTCGCACCCTTCGGGTGTGAGCCTGTCGAACCATGTGCGGCCCTTCGACAAGAATCTCAGGGCGAACGGATTTTTGACTATTGATCCGGCACGATTTGAACTTGATTGCCGTTCGTGCTGCCCGTCGAAGCACAAGAATCCGTTCACATTTCGACAAGCTCAGGACAGGCTCCGGGCATCGCCCCCGACGACATCAGCCTCTCGATCCAAAGCACCGGCTACGCGCTCACCCTCGGGGACGGCTCGGGCAGCAACTACGGCGACCGCCTTTCCGGCGCCAACGCCACCCTCGTCGGCGGGGCGGGGGGCGACACTTATTCCTATCAGGCGGGCGACGGCATAGTGCGCATCAAGGATGCCGTCATCGCGGGGGATACCAACACCCTCAAGTTCGGCGCGGGCATTACAGCCGGCCAGATCAGGCTCGGCCTGGGATCGCTCAAGCTCGACCTCGGCCCTTCGGCAAGCTCAGGGCAGGCGCGCGATGAAATCCACCTGGACGGCTTCAACCCCGATGACGCCTTTAACACATCCACCATCCAGCGTTTCGAGTTCGACGGCGGCAGCACCCTCACCACGGCAGAACTGCTCGCGCGCGGCTTCGATCTGGATGGCACGGCGGGGCTTCGATCTGGATGGCACGGCGGGAAACGACACCATCGGCGGCACAGGCCGACCGCATCACTCAACCATGTATGGGCTTGAATTCCAGCGACACCCCAAGGGCCGCGCACACACGGCGAACCGTGTCAAAGCGCGGTTGCGCGTTCGGGCGTAAAGCCTTGTACAACGCTTCGCGGGTCAGGCCGGACTTGGCGGCGATCTCGCTCATGCCGCGGGCGCGGGCAGCATCTCCCAGCGCGGCGGCAAGCAAAGCGGGGTCATTCTCTTCCAGCACAATGGTCAGATATTCGGCAATGGCCGCTTCGCTGTCGAGATGTTCGGTAATGTCGAATTCCGGCAAATCGGCGATCCTGATTTTTTTAGCCATGGTTCACTCCTCGATAGTTGCTGCCAGCCTGATCGCGCGGGCAATGTCGGCGGACTGCGTAGACTTGTTGCCGCCGCCCAGCATCACGACCAACACTTGTCCGCGCTGCACGTAATACATGCGCCAACCCGCCCCGAAATGTTCGCGCATTTCAAACACGCCTTCACCGACGGGCCTCACGTCGCCCAGATTGCCCAGCGCGACCTTGCGCAGACGAACCAGCAAACGCCGTTGCACCGTCCGGTCTTTCAGCCCGCTGAGCCAGCCGGTGAATTCGGGGAGGGACCTGATCGTGTACATGAAACGATTGTAATTGAACGATTACACCGGGGCAAGCTGGCGCCTTTGCGCCATTGCCGCGCTTCCAGAATGGCCAGATATGCGGGTTGGGCGGCGAACGGTGCGCGACACGAAGTTGAAATGGGGGCGGCATAAATGTTGGGGCTGCTGGGGATTTACCTCCTGCTGCTTGCGTGGGAGCGACGTGCTGCTGGGCGGGGCACTATTGCTCCCGGCGGGCCGCATCAGAAAAAGCCAGTACAAACATAGACATGCCGCATAGTATATAGGCATCGGAAAAAATATATAGGCCGGTATATAGGCCATGGCCTATATCTTTCGGCATATTGTTTTTAACCCGGATCGGGTGTAGGGTCACCCGTTTTGTGCGGTTCGATCTGGAAGGGGCGCGGCATGAAAGCGAGTCACTTGTGGCTGAAACGAATACGGCGTGAAAGCGAAAGGGAGGTGGCGTGATGGGCTTCGTCGTTTTTGTTGCGATGGGGGCATACCTGCTGATCTCGCTCGGCGTGGTGACGTGGGCGGTGGGCCACGCAAAGAAGCGCGGCAAGAGCGTCAAGAAATGGGGCTGGGGCGCGGCCTTCGTGATGTACAGCGTTGTGCTCTGGGACTGGATACCGACGGTAGCGGTGCATCAGTATTACTGCGCGAAGGATTCGGGGTTCTGGGTCTATAAGACGCTGGATCAGTGGAAGCAAGAGAATCCGGGGGTGATGGAGACGCTGGATCGTAATCCCCCCGAGCAATTCAGGATTGACCCTTTCACCGGAGATAAAAAGCATTATCTTCTCCCGGACGGAGCTAATTTGATTGCTTACTACGATGTCAGGGGTGATTTGATGTTTGTAAATTTTAACAAACCAGATGGCTACACAGGGTATTGGCTAAACCAGCGATTCAACTGGACTATCAATCAAGTCCCATTTTTTCCATTGAACCACATGATGCGCGAAGAGCAGCAAGTACTGGATAGCAAGACAGGTGAGGTGTTGGCGCGCTATGTGGATTTTTCGGCTTCGCACGAGCGACGACAGGCGGGCTGGGCTGGGTGGAAGTTTTGGTTACAAAGCGATCATTGTATTGGCGGTGGGGGTAATCAAGATAGTTTAAGAAGTTTTCGTGACAATCTAACTGGAGAGAAAAAATGAGTACTATCCGAGACCTGTTTCAACAAGCACAACTGGCCGAAGCAGCCTACGCCAATTTTTTAAATAATACGGGCGTATTGCTTACGAATACGAGCGATATACAAAACGCCCTCATCGCGTCTGGATTTTCCGGCACTCAAGGCAATCCACCGCAATCCGCCCAAGGCGCCGCCTTCCTCACCCAATGGGAAGTAGTTGATCAATACACCGCGAACGGATTCATTGTGGGTGATAACAGCGGCTTTTCAGCGACGCTGTTCAGAAATAAAACAACAGGTCAATACACCTTTGCGGTGCGCGGCTCGACTGACCCAGTGGCGGATTTCATGTGGGCTGATGCTAGTCTGGCCACTGGCGGCATTGCAATCGATCAACTGGTCTCGATGGTGAACTATGTGTTGCGCCTGGATGCGGGCGCCTCGGGGCAGACTGCGCAATTATTGGTGGATACGCCACCAGGGTGGCCCGCTTTCGGCACACGCACGGTCGGCTGGAGTAACACAATGGTGCAGGGTGTAGGCCCCAACATCCCATTGAGCAGCCTGACCGACCTTACGCTCACCGGCCATAGCCTGGGCGGCGCGCTCGCGCAGATGTACCAGCGGATTTTTGGAGGGGCGAGTGTCGATACGTTTAACTCGGTTGGGATAGGCAATCCGGCTTCCCCGATCTTCGATCAACTGACCACGATGCTGGGGTTGCCATCAGGAAGTTTTAGCTCGGGTACCGGTGGCAATCTATTGGTCCCGGGAGAAATTGCTTCGATTTTGCCCGGGACGGTGATGGGCAATCCTCAGATTGAAGTTTTTTCCGAGACACAGAACACTAATATCGTTTCCGCGCATCTGATGACATATGTGACCGACTCCCTCGCCCTCTACAACCTTTTCGCCACCCTCGACCCCGCGCTCAACGCCGATCCGGACGGGCTGAACACGATCACCAACATCCTCAAAGCCTCATCGAACATCGCCGCCAACACCCTCGAATCTGCGGTATCCGCCCTGGGCAAACTGTTCCTGGTAAACGGCGCAGCCGGGTTCAACGGCAATATGTTCGACGGCAACCGCGACCTTCTGTATGTCGCGCTCAACGACATCGGCGCCGCCCTGCCCGCGAACACTGTTTACACCCTGCGCGACCTGTCCGCCTTCAACGCCGCGCAGATCGCCAGCGTCGCGCAGAACAACCCCGCCTACCGCTACGCCCTCGTCAGCGGCAACCCCTTCGCCTTGGACGGCGACGACGCCATCTATGCCGCGCACAACACCGGCGGCGAGCTCGACCTCTACGACCCCGCCAACGGGACGGGCAGCCTCACCGGCCAGTACCTCAAAGACCGCGCCGCCATGCTGCAAGCCAGGCTCGGGGCCAACACCGGCGATGCGGGCGTAATCATAGATGCGGGCGAGCGGGCGGCCTGGGCGAAACAGAGCGGCGAAGAGATCCTCTACCGCGACTACCACGCGGGCGGCGTTTACCGGGGGCAGAACACGGCGCAGATCCCCGTGCTGGGCGGCGATTACACCCTCGCTTCAAACGGCAACATGCGCCAGATCCAGTTCGGCGGCGGCCAGGGAGAAACCATAACCGGCGGCAGCAAAGACGACCGCCTCTACGGCATGGCGGGCGACGACACATTGCGGGGCGGGGTTGGAAATGACTACCTCGAAGGCGGGCAGGGTGCGGACACCTACCTCTGGAACGCGGGCGACGGCCTCGACACCCTCCTCGACACCGACGGGCTGGGCGGCATCTCAATGGACGGCCAAGCTCTTGTTTCCGGCGAAACCCGCGACGGCGGACGCACCTACACCATCAAAGACGCCGCCGGTTATGACCACACCTGCGCCGTGCTCTCCGGCGACACCGGCGCGGCGGGAGGCGCAACACTGCTGGTGGACAACGCCCTGCAAATACACGGCTACCGGAACGGCGACCTCGGCCTCAGCCTGAGCGGCGCCGCCGCCCCCGCGCCCTTCGCCCCCGCCCTCACCATCCTCGGCGACCTCGCACCTTTAGACCAGAACCCCGGCGCGGCCGGCATCCAGCTTGGCTACGACGCGCTGGGCAACCTCATCACCGACCCGGCCTCCCCCCAGGCGGGGCGGAACGACTATTACCTCAACGACAGCGCGGGGAACGACCTCATCGCCAGCGGCGGCGGCACCGACATCGTGGACGCCTGGCGCGGCGGAAACGACCGCATCGAGCTGGGCGCGGGCGACGACGCCACCCTGTTCGGCAACGGCGGCGACGACATTGTCATCGGCGGCGACGGCAAAGATGTCCTGCTGGGCGGGGACGGCCACGACCGGCTCTACGCCGGGGCCGAAGCCACCTTCGAAGCCGCGCTGGCCGCGGAGAACCTCGCCCCCGGCGGCGCGCGGGAATTCCTGGACGGCGGGGCGGGCGACGACACCCTGGTCGGCGGCACCGGCAACGACGCCCTGATCGGCGGGCAAGGGAACGACCTCATCCTGGGCGGCGCGGGCGACGACGACATCAACGCCGACCTTGAAATCACGGACATGCTGGTTTTCAACTGGGACGTGCGGCGCAGCATCGCGGGCAACACCCGCCTCACCACCTACACCGGCATCAGCTATACCCCCCCCGCGGCGGGCGGCGACGACGCGATCTACGCCGGGGCGGGCGCCGACTGGGTGAGCGCCGGTTACGGCGACGACTACGCCGACGGCGGCGCGGGGGACGACGTGGTTTTCGGGCACGGCGGGAGCGATGTCATCCTGGGCGGCGCGGACAACGACCTCCTCTATGGCGACACCCGGGAAAACCCCGCCGCGGCCTTCCTGCCCGGCAGCGACTACCTGGACGGAGGATCGGGTGACGACACAATCTACGGCAACGAAGGCGGCGACATCCTGATCGGGGGCGCGGACAACGACGATCTGCGCGGCGGCGCGGGGGGCGACCTCTACCTCTACGGCGCGGGCGACGGCAGCGACCGGATAACCGAAGTGCTCGCGGCGGGAGAAACCAACACCCTGCAATTCGGC
>VIKH01000106.1:0-1157 GCA_008080515.1 Gallionellaceae bacterium
GCTGCCGGTTTGGCTGCCGCTTTTTTCGCTGCCGGTTTGGCTGCCGCTTTGGCTGCCGGTTTTTTTGCAGTAGTGCTCTTTGCTGTTGTAGCCATTTTCGTTCCTTGTGAAATTATTTGACTGAACCAGGCACTGCATTGCGTGCGACCGTTGCACTCCCAAACACGCGCTCCCTATCGTGATATTCCGACAATATGCTTGGTGGGCGCATTCTATGCGCGATTAAAATTTTAGTGCAACACATTTCTGCGTTTACCGCGTAAAAACTTTTTCGCCCGCAAACAATTGCTGCGCTGTTTCGCGTTCGCGGATGAGTTGCGCGATCGCTCCCGACACCATCACCTCTGCCGCGCGCGGGCGCGAGTTATAGTTAGAACTCATGCTCATCCCATATGCGCCAGCCGACATCACCACCAGCAAGTCTCCCTGCGCTATGGCGAGGCTGCGCGCATGGCCCAGGAAATCGCCGGTTTCGCACACCGGGCCCACCACCTCGTATTGCCGTGGCGGCATCGAACCCGGCTGCACTGGCTGGATAAGATGCCATGCGTCATACAAAGCCGGCCGCATCATGTCGTTCATTGCCGCATCCACGATGGCAAAGTGTTTCTCCTCGCCGTGTTTGAGGTATTCCACACAAGTCAGCAGCACCCCCGCATTTCCTACCAGTGCCCGCCCCGGCTCGAGAATGATTTTTTCGCACCGCCCGCGCAAGACACCCCGCAGCGCCCCGGCATACTCGGCAATTGAGGGCGGTGTCTCATCGTTATAGCGGATGCCCAATCCGCCCCCAAGATCTAGATGCTCCAGCACGATGCCTTCGGATGCGAGCCGCTCTACCAGCATCAGTACTTTTTCTGTTGCTGCAACAAAAGGGGCAATGTCGGTCAGTTGTGAGCCGATATGGCAGTCCATGCCGGTGACGCGCAGATGTTGCAATTCGCCCGCCTTGCGATACAACGCCAGCGCCTCGGCATAGGCTACGCCAAACTTGTTCTGCTTCAACCCGGTTGAAATGTACGGGTGTGTTCTGGCATCCACATCCGGGTTCACGCGCATGCTCACCGGAGCCTTACACCTCATATCGCGCGCCACCTCATTCAAGCGCAGCAATTCCGCTTCCGATTCCACGTTGAAGCACAGTATCCCCGCCTCCA
>VIKH01000106.1:1217-7344 GCA_008080515.1 Gallionellaceae bacterium
CACCGGAAAAAACCACCTTGCCGGCACTGCCACCCGCCGCCAGCACCCGCTGCAATTCGCCTCCTGAAACAATATCAAATCCGGCACCCATCCTTGCAAACTGGTTGAGTATGGCAAGGTTTGGGTTAGCCTTCACCGCATAGCAAACCAGGTGTTCACAGCCTGCCAGAGCGGACTCGAATTGGCGGTAGCCCTCTTGCAGCGCAGCCAGCGAATACACGTAGCACGGCGTACCGAAACGCTGCGCAATGTCGCCAAGCTGCACCTGCTCAACGCAAAGATGGTTGTCCCGAAAAGCGAAATAATTGCTCATGCCTATTTGCTCTGAACGGGTGGCGGCGGCAAAAACAGCGCCCCCTTGTGGCCACAACCTTGCGTCAACAAGGCCAGCAGCAACATAATGCAAGCTGTTACAAAAACTGACGCACGCACGAGCGATCCCCCGACAATACAACATCAACGGCCCGGTGCTGGAACTGGAATGCACGGACGGATCTCAACTCATTATCAACCGGCACGGCCCCAACCGGGAAATCTGGCTTGCCGCCAAATCTGGCGGGTTTCATTACTCCTATCGTGATGGCCGGTGGATGAGCGGGCGTGACGGCAGCGAACTGTTTGATAAGCTGGCGGAGCTGGTTAAGGCAGCTTCTGGCGCTACCGTGAAATTTTGATTTGCCGTATTCTGTGCATGTCTATCCGAAAACAAGGAGTACGCCATGTTTAATGATTCCAGCCTGAAACGAGCACTCCTGCTCGGCTTGCTCTCTTTGGCACAGTTCGCCCCGGTTACCGTAGCGGCAAAACCAGCGCCATTATCGCTTTACCAGAAAATCCACAATTTCGAAACCATCCTATCCAATGCGTCACGAAGCAAGTTTGACGAAGCAGAGCTGTCGAGAATCAAACAATTGACTGAAGAGGCGGAAGTCGTGCTGAAGGCAGGCGATACGACCGCCGCCGAAAAGCTGTATACCCAGGCGTGGGATGCCTATCAGGGCGCGGTGAAAGCCACGCAACCCCGGAACAACAAAACCCGGGACGAAGGGATCCTGGCGTCAAAAATTGCAAGCATAAAAGCCTTGCTGAAACAGATGGAAGCGATTGACCAGGGAAACGAAATAAAAAAAACCGACCAGATTGAAAGCGTAAAGTCGCTGCTCGCAGAAGCAGAAGCCACCAAAGATCCATCCAAGGCTCTAACCATCGCCAACCAGGCATACTTCACGATGAAAATACTGCTGAAGGATGTCCGCGGCGGCAAGAAACTGACCTTCGACCATACCTTCTCGACCAAGGAGTTGAAATACGCGGACGAGCATGCCTACAACGAAGCGCATTTCGGTTTGCTGGACACGGCGCTGGAGCGGTTGCACGCGAAAGCAGACGACGAGTACAACAGCAACGTCAACAACGCGAAGAAATTGCGTGAACTGGCGGAGGAAGAAGCAGAGCAAAAGGACTACGACTCCGCGATCCGCGACCTGGTGCTTTCCACGAGAGAAATCATGAAAGCGCTGAAACATATCGGCCTGCCAGTGCCCGGGGTGTCGCTGCAGGAATGACACGGGCTCCTGGCTCAATGTTGATGCGCTCTTGCAGGATGTGGCGCGCCAAAAGCCTGTGTTTTTTGTTGACTGGTACTTGCGAGATGCAATCTTGAAATGGGTGTAATTGGGTGTATTATTGGTTCCATGATTAGATCCGATACCATCCAGATCACTCCGAACATCCTGTCACTGATTGCCCGGATTGATGAATTCAAGGGCGCATGGCGCGCTTTGGGCACACTGGCGCCTGATCGGCTGTCGGCCCTGCTCCGCGTTGCCACCATCGAGAGCATAGGCTCGTCCACCCGGATCGAGGGCAGCAAGCTTTCCGACCGCGAGGTCGAGCGCCTGCTATCCAATCTGAAAATCCAGAACTTCACCAGCCGTGACGAACAGGAGGTGGCTGGCTACGCGAAAGTCATGGAATTGGTGTTTATATCGTGGCAGGACATCGCGTTCACCGAAAACCACATCAAGCAGTTGCATCAGGAATTGCTCGTTTACAGCGAGAAGGATGCCTGGCATCGCGGCAACTACAAGACTACGCCCAACAGCGTCGTCGCTCTTGATGAGAACGGCGCACAGATCGGCGTTGTGTTTCAGGCGGCCTCGCCCTTCGATACGCCGCGCCTGATGGCGGAACTGGTCACCTGGGTGCAGGAGGAACGCATTGCCGGGCATCTGCATCCTTTGCTGATCATCGCGCTGTGGGTGGTGGTGTTTCTGGAGATACATCCGTTTCAGGACGGCAATGGGCGGCTCTCCCGCGTGCTCACGACGCTGCTGCTGTTGCAGTCGGGCTATGCCTACGTTCCATACAGTTCTATGGAAAGCGTCATCGAGCAGAGCAAGGAAGCCTATTACCTGGCGCTGCGTCAGACCCAAGGGACGATCCGCACCGACGCCCCTGACTGGCAACCGTGGCTGGTGTTTTTCCTGCGATCACTCGCCGAACAGGTCGGGCGGCTGGAAAAGAAAGTGGAGCGCGAAAAGCTGGTGCTGGCCGCCTTGCCAGAACTCTCGCTGCAAATCGTCGAGTTTGCCCGCGAGCATGGCCGCGTCACTATCGGCGAGGCCGTCAAACTGACTGGGGCGAGCCGCAATACGCTCAAGCAGCATTTTCGGGTGCTGGTCGAACGCGGGCATCTGAACCAGCGGGGGAGCGGGCGCGGGGCCTGGTACGAGTTACGCTGATTTCTCGCCGGTCGCATCATGCAGGAACCCCGACTCGCCGGACGGTAAAGCTATCGCGCAACAAGTTACGCTCCTGCAACTGAGCATCCGATGGGTTATCCGGGCTGTGCGTCACGACTATTGCGATAGAGCAATCATCAGTCGTCTTGGCTCGGAAGACCTGTTCCAGGTTTTGCTCAAGAACCGTCCTCAAACCAGCCCTGAACAAAAATGGATTGAGACGTTGAAAACGTCGGCGATTTAATGGGGGGAGGGTGTTCCCGGACTTTTCCATTACAATTCGTTCATGTCTGATCTTTTCGCAATCGTCCCTGCCGCAGGCTCCGGCTCACGCTTTGGCGGCGAATTGCCCAAGCAATACATGCCGCTGGCGGGGAAGCCTATGATCCACCACGCCCTCGCCGCCTTGTGCGCCAGCGCCGACATCGGCACGGTATTCGTGGTGCTTGCGCCGGATGATGCCCACTGGAACCATTACGACTGGTCGGTGTTCGGCTCCAGATTGCAGCCGCTGTTCTGCGGCGGCAAGACGCGCGCGGAAAGCGTGCTGAACGGTTTGCTGGTTTCCGAGATGGAGCCGGACGACTGGGTGCTGGTACACGACGCGGCCCGCCCCTGTTTGAGCCGGGCGCAACTGGCGCGGCTCGTTGCCGAGTTGCGCGATGATGGGGTGGGCGGCATTCTTGCCACGCCGGTGGCAGATACGCTGAAGCGCGCGGATGCCGCCGGGCGCGTCGCACGCACCGAAAACCGCGAAGGGCTGTGGCAGGCGCAGACACCGCAGATGTTTCGCGCCGGATTGTTATTGCAGGCGTTGCAACAGGCGAAGTGCGTGACCGATGAGGCTTCCGCGCTGGAGGCGCTGGGGCTGAAGCCAAAGCTGGTGGAAAGCGACTCTTCCAACTTCAAGGTGACCTACGCGCAGGATTTGCAGCTTGCGGAACTGCTGCTTCAAGACAGGCGGAGAAAAACGTGAGAATAGGGCAAGGCTTCGATGTTCATCAATTGGTGGAAGGGCGCAAGCTCATCATCGGCGGCGTGGACATCCCGCACGAAAAAGGGTTGCTCGGCCACTCTGACGCGGATGTGCTGTTGCACGCCATCAGCGATGCGCTGCTTGGCGCTGCGGCGCTGGGCGACATCGGGCGCCACTTTTCCGATAGCGATGCCCGCTTCAAGAATATTGACAGCCGCATCCTGCTGCGCGAGGTGGCGCGCATGATAGCGGATAAAGGGCTACGCATTGGCAACGTGGATGCCACCATCATCGCGCAGAGGCCGAAGATGGCGCCGCATATCCCGAAGATGGTGGAAAACATCGCCGCCGACCTCGGGGTAACGGCGAGCGCGGTGAACGTGAAAGCGACCACCACCGAAGGGTTGGGCTACACCGGGCGTGGCGAGGGCATTGCGGCACAGGCGGCGGCGTTGCTGCTGGCGGCAAAAGTCTAATGCGCATTCTTGCGCTGGAAACCTCCACCGAATACTGCTCCGTCGCGCTGTGGCAGGATGGCAACCGCGCCAACCGGAGCGTGCTGGCCGGACAAAAACATTCCGAAGTACTGATCGAAATGCTGGACGGTTTGTTGCGCGAGGCGAAAGTTAAACTGGCGCAACTGGACGGCATCGCCTTCGGGGCTGGCCCCGGTTCGTTCACCGGGGTACGCATCGCTTGCGGCGCCGCTCAAGGCCTGGCGCTGGGAGCAAGCCTGCCGGTGGCGGGGGTGTCCACCTTGCTGGCGCTGGCACAGGCTTCCGGCCACCACAAGGTGATTGCCGCGCTGGATGCGCGCATGGGCGAGATCTACCACGCTGCCTACCAGAAACGGGCAGGAAAATGGGTGGCAGTATGCGAACCGACGCTTTGCCGCCCGCAGCTTGCTCCCGCCGTAGAGGGATCAGGCTGGTTTGGCGCGGGCAGCGGCTTCAAGATGTACGAAACCGTACTGGGCAATTATTACGGTGGCCAGCTGACCGGTATGGATAGCATGGCAATACCTCAAGCCAGCGCCATTGCCGAGCTGGCGGCGGAGCAATTTGCCGCAGGCAAAGGAATGGACGCCGCGCTGGCCGCGCCCGTCTATTTGCGCGACAAGGTAGCCCTGAAGACCTGTGAGCGCGAACGGTAAGTCTGCCATGCCCGCCTTGCGCGAGATGAGCCTGGCCGATGTGAATGCGGTCGCGCTTATCGAGCGGCGTGCGCACCCCCATCCCTGGACGCGGGGCAATTTTACCGACGCGCTCGCCAGCCGCTATCTCTGCAAGGTGTACGAGCGGGAAAATGTCATGCTGGGCTATCTGGTGCTCATGCCTGCGGTGGATGAGGCCCAGCTTCTCGATCTCACCATTGCTCCCGAACACCAGCGCCAGGGCTTGGGGCGCGCGCTGCTGGACGAAGCGCTGGAGATGGCGCGCAACATGAAAATGCGGCGCGTGCTGCTGGAAGCGCGGCTCTCCAACGTGGCGGCGCTCGGTTTATACCGCGCCGCCGGGTTTCATGAAATCGGTTTGCGGCGGCGCTACTATCCGTCAGATAATGGCGAGCGCGAAGATGCGATTGTGATGGAGCGCCTATTGTGAACAGGGAAGAAGCCGTCCTGAAAGAACTTAACCTCTACCCGGAGTGGGTGCAGCGCGGGCGGCCAGACCCCCTCCCCTCCCCCGTCGAAGCGCGCGAGCGTGCGGTAGAAGACCAGGCTGGGCAGAGCAGCGAGTTCGGCTGGCCGGAACTAAAAGCTAGAGTGCGCGGCTGCACCGCCTGCAAGTTGCGCGCCGGTTGCAAACAGACGGTGTTCGGGGTGGGCGACGAGAAAGCGGGCTGGCTGTTCGTGGGCGAAGGGCCGGGAGCGGACGAGGATGAGCGGGGCGAGCCGTTCGTGGGGCAAGCCGGCAAGCTGCTCGACAACATGCTGGCGGTAATCGGGCTGAAACGCGGCAAGGATGTTTATATAGGCAACATCGTCAAGTGCAGACCACCCGGCAACCGCGTACCGGAAGCGGACGAAATCGCGCAATGTCTGCCATTTTTGCAGCGGCAAATCAAGTTGATCCAGCCCAAGCTCATTGTCGCGCTGGGGAAAACCGCAGCCACCGCCCTCCTCGGAAAGGATGCGGCATTGGCTAGCTTGCGCGGAAAATTGCACGACTTCGGCGGCATCCCGCTGGTTATCACCTACCACCCGGCCTACCTGTTGCGCGCTCCGATGGAAAAGGCCAAAGCCTGGCAGGATTTGTGCTTGGCAGTGGAGACGATGAATAACCGCGCAAGCTCCGATTAACCCGCGAATATCAGCGCTAATCCGCACCTGTCAGATTGTTCCCGATTTCACTAGTGTCCGGTTAAATTGGGTATCGACAACGTAAAGCCAAGTATTGGCGCGGGT
>VIKH01000107.1:0-2585 GCA_008080515.1 Gallionellaceae bacterium
ACCTTGCATCCGCCATCGGCGAAGAGCGCGACACCATCGAAGATGTGATCGAGCCGTATCTCATCCAGCAGGGCTATTTGCAACGCACCACGCGCGGGCGGGTGGCCACCGCCAACGCCTACCAGCACTTCGGGCTGGCACAGCCGCGCAGCGCGCGCAGCAGAGAGCTGTGGGATGAGAGCCAATAGCTCGCGAGCAGCAGGCTCAGGAAAACAATAAATGCCGCGCGTCATTGATAACATAGACCAGCACCTGCTGCCCATCCTGCGCGACACGCTGGCCGTCTCTGAGCGTGCGGATTTTTGCGTGGGTTATTTCAACCTGCGCGGCTGGCGCACCATTGATGATTTGATTTCCGGATGGCAGCCGGATGCCGGGCAAAAATGCCGCGTCTTGATCGGCATGCAACGCCCGCCGCAGGATGAGGTGCGCGCGCTGTATCAGGCAGTTGGCGACGACGCGCTGATAGACAACGCCCGCGCCAGCGAAATCAAGCATAAATTTGCGGCGCATCTGCGCGAGCAAATCACCTTCGGTGTGCCGACTGCCGCTGATGAGAAGGGCTTGCAGCGGCTTGCCAAGCAACTGCGCGAAGGCAAGGTGCAGGTTAAATTGTTCCTGCCCTATCCGCTGCACGCCAAGCTTTATCTTTTGTTCCGCAAAGACATCAATAACCCGATCACGGGATTTGTCGGCAGCAGCAACCTGACATTTTCCGGCCTTTCCAAGCAGGGCGAGTTGAACGTTGACGTGCTCGATCACGATGCTGTCAACAAACTTTCAGTCTGGTTTGATGCCCGCTGGAATGATCGCTGGTGTCTCGATCTTTCCGCCGAACTGGCTGAAGTCATCGAACAGAGCTGGGCGCGTGAGGAGTTGGTTCCGCCATACCACATCTATCTGAACATGGCCTATCACCTCAGCGTCGAAGCGCGCGCGGGGTTGAGCCAGTTCCGTTTGCCGACACGGTTTGATGAAGAGTTGTTCGACTTCCAGAAAGCGGCGGTAAAAATCGCCGCGCGCCACTTGCACCGGCGCGGCGGCGTCATCATCGGCGATGTGGTGGGGCTGGGCAAGACCATGATGGCCACCGCATTGGCACGCATGGTGGAAGACGACCTCAACTATGAAACCCTCATCATCTGCCCAAAAAACCTGGTGCCGATGTGGGAGCATTACCGCAAGGAATACGGCCTGCGTGGTACGGTGAAATCGCTGACGGAGGTTACGCACAAAACCAAAGGCCTGAAAGACCTCAAGCGTTACCGGCTGGTACTGATTGATGAAAGCCACAATCTGCGCAACCGTGAAGGCAGGCGCTACAAGGCTATCCACGAATATGTGAGGCAATGCGACGCGCGGGTCATTCTGCTGACGGCCACACCCTACAATAAAACACTGACCGACCTTTCCGCACAATTGCGGCTGTTCGTCGAAGAACGCGCCAATATCGGCGTGCGCCCCGAACACTTCATGCGCGAAAAGGATATGACCGACGCGCAATTCGAGCGGCAGTACCAGTGTCCGGTGCATTCGATTCTGGCGATGGAAAAAAGCGATATGCTGGACGACTGGCGCGAGCTGATCCGCCTTTACATGGTGCGCCGCACCCGCAGCTTCATCCTCCAGCATTACACCGAGCGGGACGAAAAATCAGGCCGCCGTTACCTCAAGGTGCGCACTGGCGAAAAATTGTATTTCCCGACACGCAAGCCGATTTCACTCGGATTCGCCGTGGATGAAAATGATCCCGCCGATCAATATGCCAAACTGTATTCTGTGGCTGTGGTGGAGGTCATCAACCGCCTGCATCTCTCGCGCTACGGCTTGGGAGAATATGGCGACCCGCTTGCGCTCAAGTCCGCCAGCACCGCCGAACGCAAGCAGATGGATGATCTCGGCAAGGCACGCAAGCGGCTGATCGGATTTTGCCGCACCAACCTGTTCAAACGGCTGGAATCCAGCGGCTTCTCTTTCATGCAGTCCATCGAGCGGCACATCCTGCGCAACGAAATTTACCTGCACGCGATTGATAACGGGTTGGAGTTGCCCATCGGCACGCTGGATGCGGGCATTCTGGATGCAGATCGCTTCGACGAGGATGTCGAAGGATCGCACGCCGAGCAGGAAGACTTGCTGGATGGCGTGATCGAAGAAGCAGAGAGCAATGAAAACACACAGGCCGAAACCAGCTACCGCCAGTACGCGGATCAATACCGCAACCGCTTCAAGTGGATTGATTCGCGCCTATTCAAAAAAGAATTGCGCGAACACCTTGCGGGGGACATGGCCGCATTGCGCGATCTGCTCAAGCGCTACGGTGCATGGAATACCGGGCAGGACCGCAAGCTCGCGCAACTGGAAAAGCTCATCGCGCGCACCCACGGTAAAGACAAAGTGCTGGTGTTCACCCAGTTTGCCGACACCGCACGCTATCTGGGGCGTGCATTGCAGTCGCGCGGCATCAAGGCGTTGGCGACCGTCACCGGCGCATCCGCCGACCCTTACGCCATTGCCTGCCGCTTCTCGCCGCAATCCAACCATGCGCAAATCAGCAAGGCGGACGAACTGCGTGTGCTGATTTG
>VIKH01000107.1:2620-10717 GCA_008080515.1 Gallionellaceae bacterium
ACGTGCTTTCCGAAGGACAAAATCTTCAAGACTGTGCCGTGGTGGTGAATTTCGATCTGCCCTGGGCGATCATCCGCCTCATCCAGCGCGCGGGCCGCGTGGATCGGATCGGCCAGAAAGCCGAAGAGATCTGCTGCTACTCTTTCCTGCCTGCCGCCGGAGTGGAAAAACTCATCGAGTTGCGTGCAAAAATCACAAAACGCCTGCATGAAAATGCCGAAGTGGTGGGCACGGACGAAGCCTTTTTCGAAGACGAGGATGCCGACCGCCTGCGCAAACTCTCCCTGCAAACCGCTGGTGCGCTGGACGATCAGGACGACGAGGTTGACCTGGCTTCCTACGCCTGGCAAATCTGGAAAACCGCCACGCAGGACAACCCCGAACTGGCGCGCAAGATTGAGGCGCTGCCGCCGGTGATTTATACCGCCAAGCGTGAGCCCTCATCCCCAGCCCTTCTCCCGGAGGGAGAAGGGAGCAGATTCCCCTCTCCCGCTGGGATAACCAGCAACTTGGCTGCGGTCGTTTCGCAGCCTAGTCGAATGGCTAGTAGTTCCATCAGAGGGGTTAGGGGTGAGGGAGTGCTCGTTGATGTTGCCACCGACAGCGCCCTCGTTTACGTCAAATCCCCCGAAGGCAACGACCACCTCGCCTGGGTCAATGCGCAAGGCGAAGCCATCACCGAATCGCAATTCACCATCCTGCGCATGGCCGAATGCACACCGGAAGAACCGGCGTTGCCTCGCGCCGAAAATCACCACGACCTCGTTGCGGCCGGACTCAAACTGGCGGTCAATCAGGACAAGGCGGTGGGAGGTGGCTTGGGCCGCCCATCCAGCCCGCGCCGCAAATGTTACGACCGCCTCAAGGAATACGCCCGCAGCCTGCGCGGCTCCCTGTTCGCCGATGACGAGTTGGAGCGCGCCATCGAGGACATCTACGCCCGCCCCCTGCTGGAAAGCGCCGCCGACACCCTCAACCGCCTGATGCGCAGCGGCGTCAACGACGAGCAACTGAGTGAGGCCGTAAAATCCCTGCGCGAAGAAAACCAGCTCACTTATGCCGAAGATGACGCCAAACAGCACGAGCCGAAAATCGTGTGTTCGATGGGGTTGATAAGTGGCACTGTGCGCGGCTTCCTCAAAGAGATAGATGCCTCGGTACCGCGCGAGACAGACCGCCCATGAATGCGGTTGATTCCTGATCCATCCGGGATCATTCGGCTTGATTGCATTACCGGCTAATGGTATAAATCACGGTATATATCACCCCGGAGGAGCTTCATCATGCAAACCGCAAAGCTTTTCAAGAATGGTCGCAGCCAGGCCGTGCGTCTGCCGGCCGAGTTCCGTTTCGAGGGTGACGAAGTGATAATCCGGCGCGATGAAGTTACCGGTGATGTCGTGCTGAGTCCGCGCAACCACAAATTTGAAGCCTGGCTCAAACTGCGCGACCATCTCCTGCCCTTGATTCCGCAGGAAGACCTTGATGCCCTCGACAACTTGCGTGATACGGGTGCAACCGTGGAGCGCGATTGGCCATGAGTGTGCGCCTGATGCTGGATACCAATGCCGTCTCGGCCATAATCAAAGATAGAGCCAAAACCCTGAGCGCGATACTGGGCGAGAGACCGTCCTGCATTTCCGTCATCACCGAGGCCGAGCTGCGCTTTGGCTTGGCCAGGCGCGCGATCAATAACGATCTGCGCCGCATCGTGGAAAATTATCTGGCTACCGTGGATATTCTGCCTTGGACATCCGCCAGCGCCAAACGCTACAGCTTGTTGCGCGCAGAACTGGAAATGCTGGGCAAACCGCTGGCTCCCATGGACTTGCTGATCGTCAGCCATGCAATGGCCGAAGACTGCACGCTGGTCAGCGCAGACCGCGCCTTTGCCCAAGTGCCCGGCTTGAGCCTGCTCGACTGGTCAACCGTTTCCGGCAAGTAAATTACCCATGCCCGGCCTCAACCTCGAACAATTCAGCACCCACCTCCAGCAACTGAATTTCAATTTGCTGTTCACTGACGTGTTGGGCTGGAACCATCCGCCTGTCGGCGAGCGCGCATGGCAGGATGACGAAGCCAAAGACATTCGCTACCGGCGGCGTATGGTCGCCGAGCTGTCCGGGGTGGCCGTGCTGGAAATCGCGGCGGAGGGCGGCTGGCCGGATGAAACGCAGCGCATGGCGATCTGGCGGCAGGTGTCGCAATCGCATTATGAAAATCTGCTGATCTTTCTCGACCGCGAAAAGCTGCCCACGCAAAGTCTGTGGTACTGGGTCAAGCGCACCAAGGATCGCGAAACCGGCAAATCAAAAAACATCCCGCGCCGCCACGAATATTTTCGCGGCCAGGCCGCCACGAATATTTTCGCGGCCAGCCGGTTGATCTGTTCGCCTCCAAGTTGCAGGCCATGGTGGTGGAGCTTTACGAGCTGGATATCTCCGGTCGCCTGCCCGTGCTGGAAGTGGCGCGGCGCATGGAATCCGCGCTGGATGTGGAAAAAACCACCAAGCGTTTTTTCACTGCCTATCAGGAACAGCATGGCAACCTGCTGGCAGAAATCGAAGGCATAGACGACGAGCGCGACCGCCGCTGGTATGCTTCGGTGATACTCAACCGGCTGATGTTCGTCTGGTTCATGCAGAAGAAGGGTTTTCTGGATGGCGGCGATTACGACTACCTGCCGAAGAAATTTGCTGGTTCACAAAAGCGCGGCCAGGACAGATTTTTCGGCGAATTCCTCGCCGCGCTGTTCTTCGAGGCCTTCGCCAAACCGGAGGGAGATCGCACCGCTGCCGTGCAGGCGCTGACGGGCGACATCCCCTATCTCAACGGCGGCCTGTTCCTGCACCACACGCTGGAACTCGACGCCAACAAGCAGCCCCGCTTGGGCGCAACCCTGCGCATTCCCGACCGCGCCTTCGACGGCGTGTTCAAACTGTTCGCCTCGTTCTCGTGGAATCTGGACGATACACCCGGTGGCAACGCCGACGAAATCAACCCGGACGTGCTGGGCTACATCTTCGAGAAATACATCAACCAGAAAGCCTTTGGCGCTTACTACACCCGCCCGGAAATCACCCATTATCTGGCCGAGCGGAGTATCCACAAGCTGATACTGGAGCGCATCCACCAACCTGCCGTGCCCGAACTGGGCTTCAAGGAAGTGCGCTTTGACAGCGTGCCCGACATGCTCGCCAAGATGGACAACGTCACCGCGCTCAGGCTGGTGCATGAGGTGCTGCCTGCCATCAATATTCTTGATCCAGCGGTGGGTTCCGGCGCGTTTCTGGTGGCCGCGCTCAAGGTGCTCATCAACATCTATTCCGCCGTGGTGGGGCGCGCCGAACTGGGCGGCAGCGACGCGCTTGGATTCTGGCTGAAGAAGCTCAAGGAAGAACACCCCAGCATCGGTTACTACATCAAGCGCAGCATCGTCACCGACAACCTCTACGGCGCGGACATCATGCAGGAGGCCACCGAAATCGCCAAGCTGCGCCTGTTCCTTTCCATGGTGGCCTCGGTGCGCAAGGTCGAGGAGCTGGAGCCGCTGCCCAACATTGATTTCAACATCCTGCCCGGCAACTCGCTGGTCGGGCTGATGCGCGTGGACGACGAAGAATTTGGCAAGGTGGATCATGCCACCCGATCAGGCGAGACTCTTGGACTGTTTACCAAGTCGTACAAGCAACTGCTGGAAGAAAAAAACCGCAAGCTGGAAACCTACCGCCACTCCGCCGGCCTGCTGGGGCGCGATGTCAACCTGCGCTATCTGCGCGACGACATTGATGAGAATATGAACTACGCCAAAGGCATCCTCAACGAACTGCTGCGCGACCAGTTCGAGGCGCTGGGCGTGAAATACGAGCAGGCCACCTTACTCCCCTCTCCCGCAGGCGGGAGAGGGGCAGGGGGTGAGGGTGAGTTCGTAATCAAATTCATCAAACGCAAAATCGCCACCGCCGACATCGCTGAGCAAACGCCGCTGCACTGGGGCTACGTGTTCGACGAAGTGATGCACCAGCACGGCGGCTTCGACATCATCCTCACCAACCCGCCGTGGGAAATTTTCAAGCCGCAGGCCAAGGAATTCTTTGCCGATCATTCCGGCCTGGTCAGCAAAAACAAGATGACCATCAAGGAATTCGAGAAGGAGCAGGGCAAGCTGCTCAAGGACAAAGCGGTGCGCGATGCGTGGCTGGAATACGAAAGCCGCTTCCCGCACATGAGCGGCTGGTTCCGTGCCGCGCCGGAATACCGTTTCCAGTCCGCCGTGGTCAACGGCAAGAAGACCGGCAGCGACATCAATCTCTACAAGCTGTTCGTCGAGCGTTGCTTTGGACTGCTGCGCCCCGGCGGGCATTGTGGCATCGTCATCCCCAGCGGCATCTACACCGACCTCGGCGCCAAAGGCCTGCGCGACCTGCTGTTCGACCACAGCCATATCGAAGGGCTGTTCTGTTTTGAGAACCGCAAGACGATATTCGAAGGCGTGGATAGCCGCTTCAAGTTCGTGGTGCTGACGTTCGAGAAAAGCCCCCCTCTCCCTCAGGGAGAGGGGCGGGGGGGTGAGGGTGCGATGGCGCGAGGTGAGGGTGCGATGGCACGGGGTGAGGGTGCGATGGCACGGGGTGAGGGTGCGATGGCACGAGGTGAGGGTGCGAAAGTCAAGAAGCCCACCCATACTTTTGTTTCCCACCCCACCGAAAAATTGTCCAAAGTCCCGCCCGATTTGCTGCAATTCGCCCGCAGTCTCCGTAGCACCCAAACCGATGCCGAAAACCTGATGTGGGCTTTGTTGCGCGATCGCCGCCTGATGAATTGCAAATTCCGCCGACAGCATCCGGTCGCGCCTTACGTTCTCGATTTTTATTGCGCGGAATACAAACTGGCGGTTGAGCTGGATGGCGGGCAACACAATGAAAGCGCCCAGCAGCAAAAAGATGAACGGCGCACCGCATTCTTGCAGCAACAGGGTATCCGGGTTTTGCGGTTCTGGAACAGCGAGGTGCTGGGGCAGACGGAAAGCGTGTTGGAGGCGATTTACAATGAACTGGCTGGCCTTACAGGGGGCGCACCCTCACCCCTAGCCCCTCTCCCTGAGGGAGAGGGGGACAAGAACCCCTCTCCCTCCCTCACCCCAACCCCCTCCCAAAGGGAGAGGGAGCTATCACGGGGCAGGGGTGAGGGTGTGACTCTTTCCGATACCCAAATGAACCCCGGCACCACCCGCTTCCCCGCCGCCTTTATGCGCCACGACGTGGCCGAACTCGACCGCTTCCCCAGCGAGGGCGCGCTGTGGCTGGATATCGATCTAATAAGGCAGCTGTCACCAGATGGGCTCTTAGTCATGGAGTTCAAGAGCGAGCTTGACCTAGTTGTAGTTCAAAAACTGTACCGCTTTCCGCGAATCAAGGAAGCCGAAAAAATTGGAATGAATGTGAAATTTGTGAACGAATTTCACATGACTAATGACAGCCACCTTTTTTCGACTACTAAAGGTATCAATTACCTTCCGCTTTATGAGGGCAGCACCTTTTGGCAGTTTGAGGGCAAATACGCTGAGCCAAGATACTTTCTCAGTGCTGCTGATGTGGAGGCTAATTTGCCAATCAGGTCGGATGGCGGCGATTGGAAAACTTATCTCGATATAAAACTCGCTGTTCGATTGATTGCTTCCACAACGAACGAAAGAACCTTGATTTCCTCTGCAATTCCGGCCAGTGTCGTCAGCAACCATAATGTTGGCATCATTGTCACGCATGGGTTGAGCGAAAAACCGTACCTCGCGCTGCTCTACTTAATGGCGCTATTAAATTCTTTCGCTCTTGATTGGCTAGTCCGTATGGAAGGCGCGACTTACATCAAGTTTTCCAGTTTGTATCGACTGCCAGTACCACCCATCGGAGCAATTGGCAGAACGTTAAGTGCAATCGTCACCCGCGCCGCCCGCCTGATCTGCACCACCCCGGAATTCGACGATCTTGCGCGTGAAGTGGGGCTTGTTCCACGTCAGAGATTCCACCCTCACCCTAACCCTCTCCCTCAGGGAGAGGGGATTTTGCCCCCTCCCCCTCAAGGGGCTGGGGGTGAGGGTGCGCTTTACGGCGCGACCGAGCCGCTGGAGCGCGCCCGCCTGCGCGCCGAGTTGGATGGCCTGATCGCCCACCTCTACGGCCTCACCGAAGCCGAGTTTGCCCACATCCTCACCACCTTCCCGCTGGTGCCTGATCCTGTCAAACTGGCGGCGCTCAACGCTTACCGTGATGTGGAAAGGGGGCTGGTGAAATGAGTGAGTTTGCAAGCGAGTTTATTATCAGACGCCAAAGATAATAAACTTTGATTTTGGCATATAGGCAAACAAATCAATGTGATGCCAAAGCCGTCATTATCTTGCGGGGTGTTTTTGGGCAGAGCAGGCAGGAGGCATTGTTACAATGCAACACACTTCAATCCGGAGGTTTTCATGGGTG
Organism: Gallionellaceae bacterium; assembly: GCA_008080515.1. Lineage (GTDB taxonomy): Bacteria > Pseudomonadota > Gammaproteobacteria > Burkholderiales > Gallionellaceae > VIKH01. The sequence goes on from VIKH01000107.1 coordinate 9,094, forward strand.
CTACTTTAACGATACGCATAGATGACGCACTGGAACGCGAACTCAAGCAATATGCGGCAGCCACGCATCGTCCCAAGGGCGACATCGTGCGCGAGGCATTGCGCCGCCAACTGGCGCTAGCACGCTTTCGCGCCGTGCGAGAGGAAGTGATGCCGCTGGCCGAGAAGAGTGGCATGTTGACCGACGAGGACGTGTTCAAGGCGATTTCGTGAGGGTGTTCCTCGACACCAATGTGCTGGTCAGCGCATTGGCCACGCGGGGGTTGTGTGCCGAACTCTATGAACGGCTGTTGATGGAACATGAAGTGCTCATCGGGGAGCCGGTGGTTGCCGAAGTGCTGGACATCATGCGCCGCAAGTTCCGGGCAGGCGATGGCCTGCTGGCGAAAGTGGAAGCGGAATTGCGCCTGCTGGAAATTGTTGCCGCCCAGCCTGCCGCCCCCAAGCTGCCGATAAAAGACCGCAAAGACCCGTGGATCATCGCTTGCGCGCTGGCGGGAAAGGCGGATTTGTTCGTTACGGGAGATGCGGAGTTGCTGGGGTTGGTCAAGGTGGAAAACCTGCCCATATTTTCACCACGGGGCTGCTGGGAGAAACTGCTGGTTCACACCATGCCCAAGAACAGATAGGTGGAAGACTGCCGATGAATAAACATCCGCGTATTTTCAGTTTGCCTGTCCGGGTCTATTTCCAGGACACCGACGCGGGCGGGGTGGTGTACCACGCCAGCTATGTGAATTTCATGGAGCGGGCGCGCACCGAATGGCTGCGCGAGCGTTGCGGCTACAGCAACGCCGGGCTGATGAAGGAGTTTGGTGCGGTGTTCGTGGTGCGCTCGCTCAAGCTGGAATATTTCAAACCGGCACTGCTGGATGATCTGCTGAATGTCACCTCGCAGGTCAAGGAAACCGGGCGCAGCCGTGTGTTGTTGAAACAGGATGTGCTGCGCGGCGAGGAGAAACTGGTGGAAGCGGAAATTCAACTGGTGTGCGTGGCGGTGGACAGTTTCAAGCCGGTGAGCGTGCCGGAGGTGTTGCGCAAACTATGGAAAGAATGAAATGAACGTGACACAGGATTTGTCGTTTCTGCACCTGATCGCAAATGCCAGCGTGGTGGTGCAACTGGTGATGGGGCTGCTGCTGCTGGTTTCGCTGTTGTCGTGGTGGTACATCTTCCTCAAGATGTTCGCCGTGCGGCAGGCGGAAAAACAAAGCAGGGAGTTCGAGGAGGCGTTCTGGGAAAGCCCGGACATCGGCAAGCTGTATCAGTCGGTGAATGAAAAGCACGAGCAGGCCGGCAGCATGGAGCGCATTTTCGCGGCGGGCGTCACCGAATTCGTCAAGCTGAAGAAGAAGCCCGGCATCGAGAGCCGGGCGCTGATGGACGGCACGCGCCGCGCCATGCGGGCGGCTTATCAGCGCGAGATGGATACCCTCGAATCGCATTTGTCGTTCCTTGCCACCGTCGGCTCGGTCAGCCCATATGTCGGCCTGTTCGGCACGGTGTGGGGCATCATGAACGCCTTCCGCGGCTTGTCCAACGTCGGCCAGGCCACGCTGGCACATGTCGCACCCGGCATCGCCGAAGCGCTGGTCGCCACCGCGATGGGGCTGTTCGCCGCGATT
>VIKH01000108.1 GCA_008080515.1 Gallionellaceae bacterium
CGAAAGCCGGTGTCCAGGCTATTGAAAATACTGGATTCCGGCCTTCGCCGGAATGACAAGATCCGAATTTTTAGAAGTGTCCTTATTGCTTGCCCTCTGTGATCTATGTGTGCTCTGTGGCCAAGTAAGTTTTTCAGGTTTATTTCTCTTGTGCCGGATTCAACGGTTGTTCACCCGTACAGCTTGCGCCCGCGGATGCGCGCGCGGTGCGCTTTGCGCTGCTCGCTTTCGGTGAGCGGCTTGGGTTTTTTGTCGGCGAAGGGGTTCTTGCCCGCCTTGAATTCGATCCTGAGCGGTGTGCCTTGCAGGTTGAAGGCTTCGCAGAAAGTGCGCTCCAGGTAGCGGCGGTAGCTGTCCGGAATTTTATCCAGCGCGCTGCCGTGGATCACGATCAGCGGCGGGTTGCTGCCGCCCTGGTGGGCGTAGCGCAGCTTGGGGCGGAATTGGGAGCGCGGCGGCTGCTGCTTTTCCACCGCCTCCAGCAGCACCCGCGTGAGCTTGGGGGTGGGCAGTTTGGCCATCGCGGCAGCGTAGGCCTCGTTCACCGATTTCAGCACGCCGGGCACGCCCTTGCCGTGCAGCGCGGAAATGAAATGCAGCTTGGCGAAGCTCAAAAAATGCAGCTTGCGCTCGATGTCGCGCTTGGTGGTGTCGCGCTGGTAGTCGTCCAGCCCGTCCCATTTGTTCACTGCCAGCACCAGCGCGCGCCCGGCTTGCAGCACGAAATCGGCGATGTGCGCGTCCTGCTCGGTGATGGTCTGTTGCGCGTCCAGCACCAGCACCACCACGTTGGCATCTTCCACCGCCTGCAAGGTTTTGATCACGGAAAACTTCTCGATCGCCTCATCAATTTTCCCCCGGCGGCGCACACCGGCGGTGTCTATGATGGTGTAGTGGCGGCCGGCGCGCTCGAAATCAATATAGATGCTGTCGCGCGTGGTGCCGGGCTGGTCAAAGGCGATGACGCGCTCCTCGCCGAGGATGGCGTTGACCAGGGTGGATTTCCCGACGTTAGGGCGGCCCACGATGGCGATTTTCGGGTGGTCGGCTTGGGCTTCTTCGGCGCTTTCCTGCGCGGGCAACTCGACCAGCGCGAGCTCCACCATTTCGCCCACGTTGTCCCCGTGCGCCGATGAAATCGGCAGCGGCTCGCCGATCCCCAACTCAAAAAACTCGCTGGTGACGGCGGTGCGCTTCATCCCCTCGGCCTTGTTGACCAGCAGCAGCACGCGGCGCCCGGTCTTGCGCAACTGTTCGGCGATGATCTTGTCCTGCGGCGTGCAACCTTCGCGCCCGTCCACCAGGAACAGCACGATGTCGGCCTCGTCCACCGCCTGCCGCGTCTGTTTCGCCATTTCAAACAGAATGCCTTCCTTGGCCACCGGCTCCAGCCCGCCGGTGTCCACCACCAGAAATGGCCGTTCGCCGACGCGCCCGCGCCCGTAGTGGCGGTCGCGCGTCAAGCCGGGCTGGTCGGCCACCAGCGCGTCGCGGCTGCGGGTGAGGCGGTTGAACAGCGTGGATTTGCCGACGTTGGGGCGCCCGACTAGGACGAGGGTGGGAAGCATATTTACCGGCTTTCAGAATTCGCGACGCGCCACGGGGTTTGTAGGTTGGGTTAGCGGTTTTATCGCGTAACCCAACAAACCGTTTGTTCAGGGTTTCCCTGGAGTTGTTGGGTTACGGCGCAGAGCGCCTAACCCAACCTACACATCTACGCGCTTAATGGATGGCAATCGAATACAGGCCGCCGTCGCGCGTTTGCACCAGCAGCCCGTCGCCCAGTTTGACCGGCGCTACGGCAATGCCGCTGCCGTCGGTTTTGATGCGCGCCGCCATGCTCCCGTCCTCGCGGTTCAGGGCGTGCAGATAGCCTTCATAATCGCCCGCTACCACGTGGTTGCCCAGCGCGAAAGGCGCCGTAGTCTGGCGCAGGAGCAACTGGTCATTCTTCCACAGCGAGCTGCCGCTGCTCTTGTCCAGCGCCGACAGCGCGCCGTTGGCATCGGTCACATAAAGGGAGCTGTTCTGCAAGGCCAGTCCCTTGTCGCTGGAGATGTCGCGGCTCCACAGCAGGGTGCCCTGCGCCATGCCAAAGCAGGCCACGCGCCCCTGGAATGACACCGCGCACACCTGTTCGCCATCCGCTGCGGGCAGGCTGGTGATGTCGCTGATGCGCTCCAGCTCGGTGTTGCCGCGCGGCTGCGACACGGCGGCTTCCCATACGGTGATGCCGTTGGCCGGGCCGATGGCCGCCAGTTTGCCACCGGCGAACCCGGCATACGCCACCCCGTTTTCTATGGCCACACCGGCGTGGCTGCGCACGATCAGCGCCGGGGTGGCGCGCTCGTAGGTCCACTGGCGCGAGCCGTCTATCGCGCTCAAGCCGGTAATGCGTCCATCGCCGGTGCGCACGATCACGATGCCGTTGATCACCTGCGGCGCGGTCAGCACCTCGCTGGATACCCTGGCCTTCCAGCGCTGCTTGCCGTCTTCTTCGAAGGCTGCCAGATCGCCCTTCAGGCTGCCGACCAGCAGCAGGCCTTCGCCTGCGCCCACTCCGCCGGTGATGGCAAAGCCGCTGTCGGCTTGCCACACCTGTTTGCCGGTGGCGCGATCGAGGCGAAACACCCCGCCTTTGGAGCTGGCCGCATAGATCGCATCGCGCATCACGGCGGGTTGCAGCGCGTTATTGTCGCTGCCCCCCAGATTGTGTTGCCAGCGGATTTCAAATCGGGCGCTTTCCTTGAAATCGGCCAGTCTGGCCGGTTCCTTGACAGCTTTGCCGCTGCTGAACCAGCCGGAAACGGTGGAGCAACCAGAAAGCAGCGCCAGCAGCAGCAGCGCCCCCGATCGTTTGCCTATCACTTCTTGCCCCCGAGCGCTTCCAGCTTCATGCGGATCAGGCTGGAGTAGTTGTTCTTGGCATCGGTTTTATCCAGCGCCTTCTGGTAGGCGGCGCGCGCTTCCTCTTTTTTTCCTTGCGCGCTCAGCACGTCGCCCTTGAGATCGGCATACAGTCCGTCATACGAATCGGGGTGCGGTGCTTCGAGCAGATCCTGCGCTTCGGCATAATTTTTTTCATCCAGCAGCACGCCGACAAGATTGAGGCGCGCCACGTTCTTCAATCCTTCCTCGCCGGCATTCTTGATCGTCCATTGCAGCCGCGTCTTGGCGCGCGCCAGATCGCCGGTCTGGATGTTTACCTGGGCGGCCAGCAAGGAAGCGCGAGGCGCATAAGCGCTGCCGCCGTAACCGGCGATCACGGCATCCGCCGCGTCGTTGACGCGCTTGGCGTCGCCGCTCTCGATCTGCCGGGTAAACTGCTGGAACAGCTCGGACGCGCCTAAAGCCTGGTTGGACTGGTACGATTTCCATCCCTGTATCGCCGCAAAACCGCCCAGCATCACCGCCAGCGCCAGCAGCACATAATTACCGTTTTCCTTCCACCACGCCTTGAGCGTTTCTACCTGTTCCTGCTCTTCCAGATCCAGTGCCGCCATCATTCCCATCCTTGTTTTAACAGTTCTTGAATTTTTCCCGGCAGCTCGCCGAGCGCCACACACACCTGTTCGCCGCCGCGCAGCGGCTTGAGCGTAGCCTGTCCCGCGCGCGCCTCGTCGTCGCCGAGGATGACCGCGCAACGGGCGCTGCTGCCGTCCGCTTTTTTCATCTGCGACTTAAAGCCGCCACCGCCACAATGCAGCAACACTTTCAGGCCCGCGTCGCGCAACTGCTCTGCCGCCACGCTCGCCAGCGCATCCGCCAGCTCGCCCTGATGCACCAGATACACGTCCAGCGGCGCGGGCGGATTTTCGGTACCGTTCTCCCGCAGCAGCGCCAGCAGCCGCTCGATGCCCATGGCGAAACCGCAGGCCGGGGCGGGCTTGCCGCCGAGCTGCCCGATCAGGCCGTCGAAGCGGCCACCGGCGCAGACCGTGCCCTGCGCGCCGAGGCGCTGCGTCACCCATTCGAACACGGTGCGGTTGTAATAATCCAGGCCGCGCACCAGCCGCGTGTTGATCTCGAACGCCACCTCGTGCCGCCTCAATGTCGCCTGCACCGCCTCGAAATGCTGCAACGCCTCATCTTCCAGTTCGTCCATCAGCTTCGGCGCGGCGGCAACCAGTTCCTGCATCGCCGGATTCTTGCTGTCGAGGATGCGCAGCGGGTTGCTGTGCAGGCGCCGCGTTGCGTCAGCATCCAGCGCATCCTTGTGCCGCTCGAAATGCGCGATCAGCTTGTCGCGGTGGCGCCGCCGCGCCGCCGTATCGCCCAGCGTGTTGACTTGCAGCGCCACATCGCGGAGGCCCAGTTTGCGCCATAACCGCGCGCACATCAGGATCATCTCGGCATCAATGTCCGGCCCGGCAAAACCCAGCGCTTCCACGCCGATCTGGTGAAACTGGCGGTAGCGGCCTTTTTGCGGGCGTTCGTGGCGGAACATCGCGCCGCTGTAGTACAAACGCTGCGGCGCATTGTACAGCAGGTTGTGCTGCAAGGCGGCGCGCACACAGGACGCCGTGCCCTCCGGGCGCAGGGTGAGGTGGTCGCCGTTGAGGCTGTCCTCGAAACTGTACATCTCTTTTTCGACGATGTCGGTCACCTCGCCGATGGCGCGCTTGAACAGCGCGGTCGGCTCCAGCAGCGGCATGCGGATGTTGCGGTAGCCGTAGCTTTCCAGCCACTCCCGCGCCACGTCCTCGAACCATAGCCACAGATCGGCATCGTCCGGCAGGATGTCGTTCATGCCTTTTACGGCTTGCAGTGTTTTGTCGCTCATTGAGTTACTGTCGAAAATGGGCGGTGCATCTTTGTCTGGGTCGGATCGCTTGGGCGCGTCAACCTTGCACCCAAGCCTGCGCCTCATCGTAATCGGAGAATGCGCGGATGTCCGCATCCACGAACAGGCGCGACAGCCAGGCCTGCCAGGTGAGCCACTGGTCGTCGGTGACGACAGCGATCTTGTTGAAGTCGTGGTTGTGTTCGCGGCTGAAAAACTTGATTTCTTCCCACGCCACGTCCACGGTGTAGTCAATCATGTCGCGCAGGTCGAATAGCAGGTTGATCTCGCCGGGTGACTGGAGCACGTGCAGTGCCTGGGTTTCGAACTGTTTGAAATCGGCCAGCGTGAATTCGCCCAGCACGGCGACGTTGAGCAGATTTTCATTTTGTTGAAGGGTGATCATGAGGCTCTCTCTTGCGGTTTATTCTTCGGGGTGATGGGGCGCCAAGCGCAAGCTTAACACACCGCTTGCCACGATGAGCGCCATGCCCGCCCACCCCGCCAGGGTCAAGGCCTCACCCCAGAAAATTGCGCCGAACAGGCCGGAAAACAGCACCGTGCTGAAGGACAGGCTGCCCACCACCAGCGTTTTCCCGGTGCGGTAGGCGCGGGTCATGGCGAGCTGCGCCAGCGTGGCGCTGCCGCCAAGCCCGATCAGGATCAGCAGGCTGCTCGCGCTGACCGGATGGACGGTGTCGAACAGCATGGCGGCACCGCTGGCCAGCGATGAAACCAGGCTGAAATAAAATACCACGCGCCAATCCGGTTCGCCGTGCAGGCCGAGTTGGCGCACGTTGAGCATGGCAACACCGGCAAGCATTCCGGAAACCAGGCCGAGCAGGAGGAACAGCGGTGAGGTGTAGTTCAGGGTGACGGCGGTGGCCAGCGGCAGCACGGTGATGCAATAGAAAAACAGCATCATCGCGATGGTACCGGAAACGCTGCGCCACAGGTGTGGCTGCCAGTGCCGCGTCGCCAGCGACAGGCCGCGGTGGCGGACAACGGCGTAAATCATCAGCAGCCCGACAAAGGAGCGGTAGAACACCAGTTCGTTAGGGGAGAAATATTGCGCGCCGAGCTTGACGAATACGCCCATGCAGCCAAACAGGAACCCGGCCACGAGCATCCACAGGGCGCCCATTATGTTTGCTTGAGGGCGAGGTTTGCCGCAGGGGTGTCAGCGAGCGGCGGGCGGGGAGGTTTGCGTTTCGCAAAATTGTGGCGGGTCCGCCCCGGCATTCGGTAAAATGCGCCCTTCGCCGTGAACGGGAAAGCGGTTGGCGGGCCGCACTGCTGCCGGGGCAGGCAAAACCCCGGAATGTTTCCGGTTAAAGGTAATAAACATGACGGCATTGCAAGATGGAAAGACTTATGAAGTGGAGTTTTCGACGGAGGCGTTCCGGCACATATTTTATATTAGCTGCCCGCCGGTTGTGGATGTAAAGACGTTTGCGCACGCCGTTTTCCATTATTACGACATGCCGCCGGAATGGGGCAGGAAGCTGGCCATCAGAACCATCGCGGAAATCAGGCCGGATAAGTGCCTTCCGGATTATTTGCACGCGGTCTGCCAGGCCCAGCAGGAAGTGCCGATGCCGGATGAGAGCGAAGAATCGCACCTGGCCGTCAGAAAAATTATCCGGCAGATCGCGGGCGATAATCTGGTGCCCATGGCCATCTACGACGATGAGGGCAAAAAGATGATGGTCTATGCGACGGGCAGGGTGGAGGTTGCCCCGCAGGAGGGGGCGATCAGCATCGCCAAGAGCTTCAGTCTTTTCGGCGACATCACGGGCAAGATTCGTACCGGGGATAAATAGGCGCGCTGGCCTGGCATTGAATCCAGGCCAGCAGCAGGTTGCGGTGAACATGCCGCGTGTCTTGGGTAGAATACCCACCTTTTTACGAACGGAATGATCTATGGCGGGCAAACCGCAGAAAGCGCCGACATTCGAGGCGGCGCTGGCCGAGCTGGAGCAGGTGGTGGCGGAGATGGAGGCGGGCCAATTGCCGCTGGAAGAGGCGCTGGCGTCTTACCGGCGCGGCACCGAACTGTTACAGCAATGCCGCGCGCGGCTGGAGGATGCGCAGCAGCAGGTGCGCATCCTGGAGGAGGGCGCGCTGAAAAGCTTCGCCGTCAATCAGGCCGGAGCGGGCAACACCTTTAAACGCGACGATGCCTGATTTTCAAGCCTGGGCGAGCGCCCACCAGCAGCGTTTCGAGGATGTGCTGCGCCGCCTGTTGCCGCAGCCGAACGCATCGCCGCAGCGCCTGCACGCGGCGATGCGCTACAGCGTGCTGGACGGCGGCAAGCGCGTGCGCCCGCTGCTGGTTTTTGCGGCGGGCGAGCTGGCCGGTGCGGATACCGCCCGGGTTGATGTTGCCGCCGCCGCCGTCGAGCTGATCCACGCCTATTCGCTGGTGCATGACGATATGCCGTGCATGGATGACGACGTGCTGCGCCGGGGCAAACCGACCTGCCACGTCGAATATGACGAAGCCACCGCGCTGCTGGTGGGCGACAGCCTGCAAAGCCTGGCGTTCCAGCTTCTGGCCGAGCACCGGCTCAGCGACGATGCGGCGCGGCAACTGTCCATGATCAAATTGCTGGCGGCCGCATCCGGTTCGCGCGGCATGGCGGGCGGCCAGGCGATTGACCTGGATAGCGTGGGCAAGCAACTTTCTTTGCCCGAACTCGAATTCATGCACATCCACAAAACCGGCGCGCTGATCCGCGCCGCTGTCCTGCTCGGTGCCCAATGCGGCCCGGTGCTTGCCGAACAAGAGATTAACCGGCTGGACCATTTCGGCAAATGTGTCGGGCTGGCCTTCCAGGTGGTGGATGACGTGCTGGATGCCGAGGCGGACACCGCCACGCTGGGCAAGACTGCGGGCAAGGATGCCGAGCAGGACAAGCCCACCTACGTCACGCTGCTGGGCGCGCAGGCCGCAAGGCGGATGGCGGCGGAGCTGCACCGCGAAGCGCGGGAAGCGCTGGGCGGGTTCGGCGGGAAGGCGCGGCGGCTGTTCGAGCTGGCAGATTTCATCGTGTTGAGAAAGTTCTGATGACCCCTTTGCTGGACACCATCCATACCCCGGACGCATTGCGCAAGCTGGAGCGCAAGCAATTGCCGCAACTGGCGGGCGAGCTGCGCCAGTTTCTGGTCGAGTCGGTGAGCAAGACCGGCGGCCACCTGTCTTCCAACCTCGGCACGGTGGAGCTGACCATCGCGCTGCACTACGTGTTCAACACGCCGGATGATCGTCTGGTATGGGATGTGGGGCACCAGACCTACGCGCACAAAATCCTTACCGGACGGCGTGAGGCCATGACCACGTTGCGCATGGCGGGCGGTCTGTCGGGTTTTCCCAAGCGCAGCGAGAGCCCTTACGACGCTTTTGGCACGGGGCACTCCAGCACTTCGATTTCGGCGGCGCTGGGGATGGCGGTGGCGGCGCGTCTGGGAGGCAGCGAGCGGCGAGCCATCGCCATCATCGGCGATGGCGCGATGAGCGGCGGCATGGCGTTCGAGGCGCTCAACAACGCGGGCGCGATGAACGCCAACCTGCTGGTGGTGCTCAACGACAACGACATGTCCATTTCGCAGCCGGTCGGCGCGCTCAACAATTATCTGGCCAAGCTGATGTCGGGCGGTTTTTATGCGGCGATGCGGCGCGGTAGCGAAAAGGTTTTGAAAGGCATTCCGCCGGTGCTGGAATTCGCCAAACGCACCGAGGAGCACCTCAAGGGCATGGTTACGCCGAGCACGCTGTTCGAGGAGTTCGGCTTCAACTATATCGGCCCGATTGACGGCCACGATCTGGACGTGTTGGTCACCACGCTGGACAACATCCGCCAGCTCGAAGGGCCGCAGTTCCTGCACGTGGTCACGCAGAAGGGCAAGGGTTACGCACATGCCGAGCAGGATTGCGTGCTGTACCACGGCGTCGGCAAGTTCGATCCGCTCAACGGCATCACTCAAAAGGCGGGCGACAAGCCCAGCTACACGGCGGTGTTCGGCGATTGGCTATGCGACATGGCGGAGCGGGACCAGCGCCTGGTCGGCATTACCCCGGCGATGTGCGAAGGCTCCGGCATGACCGGGTTCGTCAAGAAATTCCCCGGGCGGTTTTTCGATGTGGGCATCGCCGAGCAGCATGCGCTGACCTTTGCCGCCGGGCTGGCCTGCGACGGGCTGAAGCCGGTGGTGGCGATTTATTCCACCTTCCTGCAGCGCGGCTACGACCAACTGATCCACGACATCGCTATCCAGAACCTGCCGGTGGTGCTGGCGATAGACCGCGCCGGGCTGGTCGGAGCGGACGGCGCGACGCATTCCGGCAATCTGGATTTGAGTTTTTTGCGCTGCATCCCCAACCTGACGGTGATGGTGCCCAGCGACGAGAACGAGTGTCGCCAGATGCTGTTTACCGCGTTTTGCATGGACACCCCTGCTGCGGTGCGCTACCCGCGCGGTTGCGGGCCGGGCGTAGCGCCGGAAAAGGAAATGCGGGCGCTGCCGGTAGGGAAGGGCGAACTGCGCCGCAATGGTGAGGGGGTCGCCATCCTCGCTTTTGGCGCCATGTTGGCTCCCGCGCTGGATGCGGGGCAGCAGCTCGGCGCCACGGTCGCCAACATGCGATTCGTCAAACCGCTGGATGAGGAGCTGGTGCTGAGCCTGGCGCAAACACACGGTTTGCTGGTGACGGTGGAAGAAAACACGGTGCAGGGCGGGGCGGGCAGCGCGGTGGCGGAATGTTTGCAGCGTCGCGGCGTCGCGGTTCCGCTGCTGCAGCTCGGCTTGCCGGATGTGTTCCTGGAGCAGGGCGACCCCGCGCAGATGCTGGCTGGGTGCGGCTTGGATGCGGCGGGGCTGTCAGCTTCCATCCGGCGTAGAATGGCGGGGTAAAGTATGGAGGAGGGCGCATCCGTCCCGCCACCTGGCGATCAACAAGGTCGGCATCAAGGGGATACGCCACCCGGTAGTGGTACGCGACAAGAGCGTGGGGGTGCAGCATACCGTGGCCACCTTCAACATGTACGTGCATTTGCCGCACAATTTCAAGGGCACGCACATGTCGCGTTTTGTCGAGATACTCAACCAGCACGGGCGCGAGATTTCGGTCGAGTCGTTCGAAAGCATCCTGTGCGAAATGGTCGAGAAGCTGGAAGCGCAGTCCGGCTACATCGAGATGGCTTTTTCGTACTTCGTGAACAAGGAAGCGCCGGTATCCAAGGTACACAGCCTGCTGGACTACGAGGTCGCTTTCATCGGCGAGATCGTTGACGGAAAGTATCATTTCACCATGAAGGTGGTGGTGCCTGTTACCAGCCTGTGCCCTTGCTCCAAGAAAATTTCCGAGCGCGGCGCGCACAACCAGCGCTCGCACGTCACCATCACCGTGCGCACCAACCGCTCCGTGTGGATAGAGGAAGTGGTGCGCTATGCGGAGGAGCAGGCATCCTGCGAGCTGTACGGTCTGCTCAAGCGCCCGGACGAAAAGTTTGTCACCGAGCGCGCCTACGACAACCCCAAGTTCGTCGAGGACATGGTGCGCGATGTCGCGGCGGCGCTGAACGGCGACAAGCGCATTGACGCCTACGCGGTGGAATCGGAGAATTTCGAGTCCATCCACAATCACTCCGCTTACGCGCTGATCGAAAGAGACAAGACGAACGGCGCGGGGGGAAGAAAACCCTCGTGTTCGAAGCGCGCCTCTCTGCTGCACTCACCCTTGTCGGAGCAAACATGAAACCTGTCGCCATCTTCCGCCACGCCGCCAGCGAAGGCCCCGGCTATTTCGCGGATTCCCTCGACGGGCGCGCCATCCCGTGGCAGCTCATCTGCATTGATGCGGGCGATGCCGTGCCGCAGGATGTCGGAGCCTTTTCCGGCCTGGTGTTTATGGGCGGGCCGATGAGCGTGAACGACGACCTGCCGTGGATACCTCAAGTGCTGGCGCTGATCCGCGCGGCGGCGGCGCGGGACATCCCCGTGCTGGGCCACTGTCTGGGCGGACAACTGATGGCCAAGGCGTTGGGCGGCGCGGTGACACGCAATCCGGTCAAGGAAATCGGCTGGGGCGATGTTCAGGTTGCCGGAAACGAAACGGCGCGCGCGTGGTTCGGCGAGATACGCTCGTTCGAGGCGTTTCACTGGCATGGCGAAACTTTCAGCTTGCCGCAAGGCGCGGTTCACCTGTTATCCAGCGCGCACTGCGCCAACCAGGCCTTCGCGTTGGGCAAGCACCTCGCCCTGCAATGCCATGTGGAAATGACTGCGGCGATGATCCGTGAATGGTGCGAGGTGGGCGCGGGCGAAATTGCCGCCGCCTCAAGCAGCCCCGCCGTGCAAGCCGCCCAGACCATGCAGGCGCAGATGGCGGACAAACTGCCGCAACTGCATGGCGTTGCGCGACAGTTATATCAGAGGTGGGTTGCGGGGTTGGTTAATTAGCTGGCT
>VIKH01000109.1 GCA_008080515.1 Gallionellaceae bacterium
TTGCGGATATCCGCAGAACTCGGCGGGAATGGATGACCGGGCCGGGCAGATGATCACCGACAACCGGGTGTTGTTCCACCGCGTCGCCAACACGCTCAACTACCTCGACATCAAGACCGTGGTGGTGTCGTGCGGCACCTGCATGGACCAGTTGCTGCACTACCAGTTCGACAAGATTTTTCCCGGCTGCCGCCTGCTCGACATCCACGAATACCTGATGGAAAAGGGGGTCAGGCTGGAGGGGGCGGGCGGCGCGCGGTTTATGTACCACGATCCTTGCCACGCGCCGATGAAAACCCATCCGCCGCTGAAGGTGGTGAGCGAGTTGATGGGCGAGCCTGTCTCCTTGAGCGACCGCTGCTGCGGCGAAGCGGGGACGCTGGCGGTTGCCCGCCCGGACGTTTCGACCCAGGTGCGCTTCCGCAAGGAAGAAGAATTGCGCAAGGGTGCGGAGCTGCTGCGCACCGACGGCTATTCCGGCGAGATCAAAATGCTCACCTCCTGCCCGGCTTGCCTGCAAGGGCTTTCACGCTACAATGACGACACCGGTATCGCGGCAGATTATGTGGTGGTCGAGATGGCCAGACGCTTGCTCGGCGAAAACTGGATGAGCGACTACGTAAACAAGGCCAATCATGGCGGAATCGAGCGGGTGCTGCTGTAAAGTGAAACGTTGCGCGGCTTGCGTTCCCGAGCTGTTGCGCACGTGTCCGCAAACTGTCGCCGCAAGGCTGCGCACGGGCTGACATGCTGACTCTGCCGCTTGAACCTACCGACGACCGCGCCAACCCCGCCTTCAAAGATGCCGCCAGCTGCACGCAATGGCTGGGCCAATTGCAGCTCACCAACCTGCATGCCGCGCACGGTGTGTTGCGCAAGCAGATCGAAGAATTCAACCGCTACCCGATGCGCGGCCTCGAACGCCTGCATACCCTGGAGCTGCTGCGCGAAACCGTGTCGTCCGTGCAGGGCGACTACGCCAAAAAACTGATCGCAAAAAAACTGCCGTTGGCCACCGATGAGCTCGCCGTATTTTTTTCCATCGTCAGCCTGTGGCAGGGCTTGGCCACCGGCTACCAGCGCTGCCTGCAGGCCTTTACCGCAGGCGAGCCTCAACTTTCCGCGTTCGGGGCATTGCTGTGCCAGCGCTGCCTGTTGTATGGCGGCCTGCAAATTTACGAGTATTTGTGCGCGGGCTACGAGTTCGACGGCACGCTGTGGCACCGGCTCCATGCGCTGTACAAGTTCGCCGAAGGGCGCGACCTGCATCTCGCCAAAGTGGACAGCAATCCGGGCGGTGGCTCCGGTACCACGACCTGCCGCGCCGTTTATGTCAAGCTGCTGCTCGCAAGTTACGCACATCGCGCCGACATGACGCGCGGCCAGCTCCAGATGCTGGATCGCTGGCTGTCGCTGTGGTGCGAGGACATTACGGTAGAGCGCAGTTTCACCAGGAGCCGGGGCGACGCGCCTCCTCTGGCGGTTGACCTGGAAAGCTCGCTCGGCTTGCAGCCGCTCCAGCATATCGGGCAGTCTGTCGATGCGCGCTACCTGGCGATGGTGCCGTTAAGCAAGCTGCTGCGCGTTAAAGTGATTCTCTTGCAGCAGGGGCAATCGCCCCAACAGCAGGAATTGGGGGAAGGGTGGGGCAAAACGGAATGCATCGCGTTTCTCAATTTTCTGTTGCAGCGCTGGTGCGAAGGGCGCAGCGAGCACCCGACCAGAAGCCGGGCCGAGCAACTGCGGGCCGAAGCGTGTTACGGCATGGAAAGCTGCTACGCGCACATTGCCAGCAAGCCGTTCCGGCAGCCCGGCAAGGATTTTGCGGTAGATACCATTTCGCGCAAGCAAATAGAGGCGTTCGGGCGCGTGCTGTCCGATACCGACCGGCACGACCTGTCCGAGATGGGGCACACGCTGGAATCGTGGAGCATGCTGGATGACAGCATGCTCGGCGCGCAAATGTTGCGCGAAGCGGGTTCGGGCGCGCGTCTCGGCCCCAACCAACTCACCGCAGTGCGCGCAGCCAGCGCAACAATTTTTGTGCTGGGCGCGGTGAGTTGGGTCACGGTCGCACAGACCGGCCAACTGCGCGCCGGGATACGCTACTTCCCGGGCTCGCCGCAACCCGTTGCGATGAAAGCCACCGGAGTCAACCTGACCGTATCCGACAAGCATGTCGCCGCGTTGCTGCTGCCGGCCATGGACGCGCTGAAAATCCCGGCCAGCCTGATCGCGCCGCGAGACTGGTTCAAGCCCGGGCGGGTGGTTGAAATTGTTTTGCCGGACAAGCAGAAGCAGAATATCAGGATGGACTTCAGCGTGGAAAAAGGCTTGGACTACGAGCGGATCAGTTTTACGCAAGTTTGACAGGGGCGTTGAAAATTCCAGCCGCTTTGTTATTGCCCTCACTATTACTTCCCGCCAAGCTGGCGTGGCGATGTGCCGCATTGATGTCCGCCTGCGGTTGCTTCGGTCAAAAGCCCCGCAACGTGCTGACCTCTACGACCCGCATGGGTGCAACCTGTCGCGCTCCCGCATTGGGTGCAACATGAGCAAATCAGGCGATCCCCGGGTTTGATGTGCGGGAGCGGGTGTGGGGGGATAGAACAATAGAATGGCGGAGAGGGTGGGATTCGAACCCACGGTAGGCTCGCGCCTACGCCTGATTTCGAGTCAGGTACATTCGACCACTCTGCCACCTCTCCGGGGCGCGCATTTTACCAGCAATGCAGTAAATCAGGCAGAATGTTCCCATGCGTAAGGCGCATTTACCCTTTTTGCCGCTGCGGCACTACTCCGGATATCGCTTGCCGGGCGCAGGAGTCGCCTTGGGTGTTTGGCTGGGAGTTTTACTGCTTTCCGCCTGCACGCCCGCCTCCCCCCCCGAGGCGCCGCCCGTGAAACCGTGGCGGGAAGAGCTGACCGTTATCGTGCCGGAGGGTGACAAAAACGTTGACGCGGAATTTGAGCGGCAACTTGTCGGCCTGTTCGCCAAGCAGTTGCAGGTCAAAATCAGGCTGCTGCCGTTGCCGCCGGACAGGGTCATCCCCGCGCTGCTGACCCGTAAGGCGCATATTGCCGCCGCCGGCTTGCGCAGCACCGGAGGCGACGGGTTGCGATATGCCCACCCCTATCAGACAGTCAGCGAACAGGTGGTATGCAATGGCGCCGCACCGCGAAGACCGGGGGCGTTGCCGGGAAGAAGGGTTGCCGTGGTGGCGGGTTCCGCGCAGGACGTGGCCTTGCGCGAAGCGCAGCGCAAGTTGCCCGCCTTGCGTTGGGAGGTGCGCCACAAACAGTCCGCGGCGGATCTTCTGGCAGAAGTGGCGGCTGGCAAACTGGAATGCACGGTCGCCAACGAGGAGCAACTGGCGCTGGCGCGTAATTTCTACCCCAGCCTTGCCGCCGCGTTCGATATCGCCGCGCCTTCAATGTTGGCCTGGGCGTTTCCGCCGGGCGGCAACGACATGCTGTTTGCGGAGGCGCAGAAATTTTTTGCATTTATCAGGCAGGATGGCGCGCTGGGCCGCCTGCTGGATCGCTACTACGGTCACAACGAGCGGCTGGAGCCGGTGGATGCAGTCGCGTTCATCACCAAAACCCGCACCGACCTCCCGCATTTCCGCAGCCTGTTTGAGGAAGCGGGATTGCTGACCGGAATAGACTGGCAGTTGCTGGCAGCTCTCAGTTATCACGAGTCACACTGGAACCCGCTTGCGACTTCGCCCACCAATGTGCGCGGCATGATGATGTTGACCGAGGACACCGCTGATCGCATGAAGGTGTCGAACAGGCTTGATCCGCACCAGAGCATCGAGGCCGGCGCGCGCTACCTGCAATTGCTGAAAGACCAGCTCCCGCTGCGCATCGCGGAAGAGGAGCGCACCTGGATGGCGCTGGCCGCCTACAACCAGGGCTTGGGCCACCTGGAAGATGCGCGCGTGCTGACCGCCCGTGCCGGGCTCAATCCGGATATGTGGGGAAACGTGAAGAAAATGATGCCGTTGCTGGGGCAACCCCAGTATTTCGAGCAGACCAAGCACGGGCGCGCCAGGGGTGGCGAAGCTGTAATCCTGGTGGAAACGGTGCGCCTTTACTACGACATGCTGAAGCTTTTGAACAGCCATGAAATACCGCAACTACCCTTGTCGCCGTATCACCTGAAGCTTCCGTCCGCCAGAAAAAACGGCACGCCTTGAGATTTTCATCGCCCCCGTGTTTTTGGGCAAAACGACAGCGGAAGGCGGGGGCAGATCGCTCGGCTGATTTCAACACGGGGGTACGATACTACCGGGGTGGTCTTGAAGCGCATTGGGTGCCGAGAGGGCTCGTTTATTTCAACCCAGATAATCCATTAGCCCAAAATCCGTTCGCCCTGAGATTCTAAGGGCCGCACATGGTTCGACAGGCTCACCACGAGCGGCCTTTCTTGCCCGATTTCGGCTAATGGATTATCTGGGATAAAGAAGTATTGGACGACCGGCTACATTCCCGCCGAAAACTCCACCACCGCATTGATTTCGGCATCCGTCATTTTTTTGACGATGGCGCTCATCATCCCGGCAGGGTCGTTGCGGCGCTCCCCGCTCTTGAAATCGTTCATCTGTTTCAGCAGGTAATCCTTCGACTGCCCGCTGATAACCGGAAAGACATTATTTTTAGTGTCTTTTCCGTCACCCTTTTCACCGTGGCAATTGCTGCAAGCGTACACCCCGGTTTCCATGTTGCCCTCGAAATAGATTTTCCTGCCTTTGGCCAACAGCTCCTTGTCGCCGCCGGGATTGCCGGCCACCCGCTTCTGGCTGCTAAAATAGGCGGCAATATCCTTGAGATCCTGCGGGTCGGTGACGCCCGCCGCCATTCCCGTCATCATCGGATCAACGCGTTTGGAAGTCTGGTAATCGCGCATTTGCCGTTCGATATATTTTTGGTATTGCCCGGCCAGATGCGGAAAGTTGGGTGCCATACCTACGCCCGTTTCGCCGTGGCATCCCTGGCACATCCCGGATTTATCTTTGCCGGCTTTGGGGTCTCCATCGCCATCCGCAGCTTGCGCCACTCCTGTTGCGAGCATGGAAACAAACAAAACCGAGACGACGGATTTCACGCTTTTGAACATAACTCCCCCTTGAAATGAGTTCGGGTCGTATTGTTTCTCATAATCTAATTTTCAGTCAACGCAATTCTGCTCGTGCAACACCGGCCCTCCGGCCCCGCGATTGGTTTTTCCTGAAAAAGTAAAAGCCCGCCGGATACCATCCGGCGGGTGGCGAAGAAGGCGGGGCGGAGGCGCCCCGCCGGAATCACGCCGTTTTTTTCCTGCGTCCGACAAACCCCAGCAGCCCCAACCCGGCCAGCAGCATGGCGTAGGTTTCCGGCTCGGGCACGGCGGGCGGGGGCGCGATATTGCTCGCCACGCTCAAGCGCACCACGTC
>VIKH01000110.1 GCA_008080515.1 Gallionellaceae bacterium
CGAATTATCCAAGTCCAATTTCAAACAGGCCGAACTGGCCGCGCGCAGCGAGCTGCAAACCATCGCCGTGGAATTCTCGCGCGGCAACTGGGATGTCGCCATGGGTTCTTCCGGCAGCGCGCGCATGTTGTGCGACATCCTCGAAATGAGCGGCTACAGCGGCGGCATCACGCGCTCCGGGTTGGAGCAGTTGCGCGTGCAGTTGCTTAAGGCGGGCAACGTGCGCCGCCTCGAACTTCCGGGTCTCAAGCCGGACCGCGTACCGGTGCTGCCCGGCGGTTTCGCCATCATGAACGCGGCGTTCTGCGAGCTCGGCATCGAGCAGATTCAACCCGCGCTGGGCGCGCTGCGCGAAGGCGTGCTGTACGATCTGCTCGGACGCTTCCACCACCACGATATGCGCGACGCCACCGTGCAGCAATTCATGCGCCGCTACCATGTGGATATGCGCCAGGCCGCGCGCGTGACGCATCTGGCCAACCGCCTGGCCAGCCAGCTCCTGGGCGGCCCGCTGCCCGGCGCGCAGGCCGACGAAGACGCGCTGCAACTGCTGGAGCGAGCGGCAAAACTGCACGAAATCGGCATCAGCGTGGCGCACAGCGGCTACCACAAACATACCGCTTATATCCTCAAAAATGCCGACATGCCGGGCTTTTCAAAAAAAGAACAGGAACGGTTGAGTTTGCTGGCGCTGGCGCATCGCGGCAGGCTGGACAAGATGCGCGGCCTGCTCGCTTCGCAGCAGGATATTGCCCTCGCCATGGCGTTGCGGCTTGCCGCGCTGTTTTACCGCAACCGCAGCGATATTTTGCCAGCCGCAATGCAGGCGCACTTCGCCGGCAACCGGTTTTACCTGATGCTCGACCCCGCATGGCTGGCGCAAAACCCTCTCACCGAGGCCGCTCTGCAGGAAGAAGTGAAGCAGTGGAAAGATCTGGGGGTGGGCGTACAGCTAACGGAGATGGAAACCCAGGCGGTGCTATTATCGGCGATCAAATAAGCTACCTTTGGAATTCCCCATGAGCGCACAGTTCGACATTCAGCAGTACCTCATCGGCAAGCAACCCTTCTACCAGCCGCAAGGCGACGAAATCGAGCTTTACCAAGCCGCTTACGCCGCGCGGCTGCCGGTGATGCTGAAAGGCCCGACCGGCTGCGGCAAGTCGCGTTTTGTCGAGTATATGGCGTGGCAGCTCGGCAGGCCGCTCATCACGGTGGCCTGCAACGAGGATATGACCGCCTCCGATCTGGTCGGGCGCTATCTGCTGGACGCGGGCGGCACCCGCTGGCTGGATGGCCCGCTGACGCTTGCCGCGCGGCACGGCGCGATCTGCTACCTGGACGAAATCGTCGAGGCGCGCCAGGACACCACCGTGGTCATCCATCCGCTCACCGACCACCGGCGCGCCTTGCCACTGGATAAAAAAGGCGAGCTGGTGCAGGCCCATGCGGATTTCCAACTGGTCATTTCCTACAATCCCGGCTACCAGAATCTGATGAAGGATCTCAAGCAATCCACCAAGCAGCGCTTTGCCGCGATGGAGTTCGATTACGCTCCGGCCGCAATCGAAGCCGCCATCATCGGCAAGGAGGCGGGCGTAGATGGCGAGACTGCCGGGCGCCTGGTGCGGGTCGCCGAGACCGCGCGCAACCTCAAGGGGCACGGCCTGGACGAAGGCATTTCCACCCGCCTGCTGGTGTATGCGGCCACCCTTATCAACCGGGGTATCGCCCCGCGCGCCGCCTGCCGCATGGCGCTGGTGCGGCCCATCACCGACGACGCGGATATCCGCGATACGCTCGATCATGCGATTGATGCCGTGTTTGCCTGACGGCATGCCAGTGCCGTGGAAATTTGCAGGTGCGAATTCACCTCGCAGAGGTTCTTGCACCCTTTGGGTGTTCGCACAAACATTTGACCACGTGCGAATGAATTCGCACCTGCAAAACCGCCAGCCGTTTTCAGGAAAATGACAGTCACCCAGAGCGAGCGCGACGCGCTGGGTTGCGGCTTTGCCCAGGTGCAGGGCGTGTTCGACGATTGTCTCGCCTACGCGCGCGGCAAACTGTCCGCCGAAGGCATCAAGGCCTACATCGAGGGAGCGGGCATCATCTGCAAGATGGGGCGCGGCGCAGAGCCGGTGCTGCTGTTTCTCGAAGAAATGCCGCAAGTGGCCGAACAACTCGGCGAGGCGGTCATCCCGGAAGTGGTGGCCTTCACCCGCAAGCTGGCGCGCTCCCCGAACAGCCCCGCCATCGCCCCCTTTCTGCAAAGCCTGGCCGCCGCCGCGCGGTCGCTGGAAAGCCACGAGCTGTTCAACGAGTATTTGAACCTGGTCATGCAGACCCTGGAGCGCACCACGCCCACGGTGCATGGCATAGATTCCATGTACGGCAGCACCTGCCTGCCCGATTTTCTCAAGAGCGTGCCTTTCCTGTTAAGCCAGCTTGCGCTGGGCGGGCTAAAAAACTGGGTGGAGTACGGCATCAAGAGCTACGCCAACGACCCCGACCGGCAACGCGATTACTTCCTGCTGCAATCCGCCGACAGCCGCGCCGTGCTCCAGCGAGAGCGCCACGGCACCTTGCTGGTGGACCACGAGCGCAAGCTCGATCTCTACCTGCGCGGGCTGTGGGCCACCGAGGCCCGCTTCGCGCCTTACTCGCTGGCGTTCGACACCCTGCGCAAGCCGGTGCCCTACCTCGATCATCTGGGCATCCACCTGCCGGACGTGTATGACGATTTTGTTCTCCCTTCTTCCACCGTCGTGCCAGGGCAATGTAGGTCGGGCTTCAGCCCGACAAGTCGGCATGAATACCGACCTGCATCAACACGGGGCTCTTGGGCAAAGGATGAAGACAAACAAACCTCTTTGGAAAAAACAGTCATACCCGGCATAAACCGCTACCGCGCCCTGCTGGCGCACGTCCATGCACACCGGCTGTGGACTACCCCGCTTCAGGCGGATAACCTTAGCCCGTTCCAGCGCCTCGCCATCGAGATATTCGAGGATGCGCGCGTGGAATATCTGGCGATGAGTGTATACCCCGGCCTGCGCGCGCTGTGGGCCGCGCTGCACCCGGCCCCCGTGGAAGGCTCCTGCCCGGAAGGCTGGTCGGGCCTGCGCCACCGCCTGTTCACGCTGTCGCGCGCGCTGCTCGACCCGCAGCACGGCTACAGCCACCCCGCCATCCTGAAATATGCCGCGCTGTTCCATGCCGCGATGGAAGCGGGCAACACCACATCGGATTCGATGATCGAACTCGGCGTGAGCTTCATCGCCGAAACCCGCGTACCGAGCGATTTCAGCGCCAAAGTTTATTTTGCAGATACCGAGGTTGGATACCGCGACGACAACCGCCTGATGTGGAAATTCTTCGAGGAGGGCGACGAAGAGGAAACCTCCAGCCAAAAGGTCAAACCCCAGCGTATCGAGGAAGCAGGCAACGAAAAACTGCCGCCCCGGCTTTATCCGGAATGGGATTACCTCGACCAGCACTACCGCCCGGACTGGGTGAGCGTGTACGAGCACCTGCACCGCAGCGGCGACGCGGGCCGGATAGACCGGCTGCTGGCCAAGCACAGCGCGCTGGCCAAACAACTGAAAAAGATCATTGACCTGCTGAAGCCGCAGCACAAGGTGCGCATCCGCTACCAGGAGGAAGGAACCGAGCTGGATCTCGACATCGCCATCCGCTCCCTGATTGATTTCAAGTGCGGCATCACGCCGGATACGCGCATCAACATGAGCCACCGCAGCGACGGGCGCAGTATCGCGGTTTCATTGCTGCTCGACCTGTCCGCCTCGCTTGGCGACGTGCCGGGCGGATGCACGCAAAGCAAGCTGGAATTGAGCCAGGAAGCCGTGTCGCTGCTGGCCTGGGCAATCGAGGAAATGGGCGATCCGTTCGCCATCGGCGGCTTTCATTCCAACACCCGCCACGAAGTCCGCTACTTCCATTTCAAGGGCTACCAGGAGCGCTGGGATTCCAGAGTCAAGGAGCGGCTGGCTGCGATGGAAGCGGGCTATTCCACCCGCATGGGGGCGGCCATGCGTCATGCCGGGCACTACCTCGCGCACCAGCAAGCGGACAAAAAACTGCTGCTGGTGCTGACCGACGGCGAGCCTTCCGACATTGATACCCAGGACCCGCGCCACCTGGCCGAAGACGCCCGCGTCGCGGTGCGCGAGCTGGGCCAGAAAGGCATCTACCCCTACTGCATCAGCCTCGACCCCAAAGCCGACGAATATGTCGCCGGGATTTTCGGCAACCGCCACACCGTGGTGGACAACATCCGTCGCCTGCCGGAGCAGATGACCAAGCTGTTTCTGGCGTTGACCCGATAGCGGTTTTTACGTTTTTATATGGGTCATTCAAAAACAAGGCGACCCTGGCCAGTTTAATCCTGGCCCGTTTAATCCCCCAATTCGTGGTGACCCACCTGAACGCGGGGGTGTGCAAACTAAACTTCGGTGTTAGATTGCCGCCTATTTAACTATTGGGCACTCCCCATCGCGAAGGGCAAACACCATGAAAACCACCGTTCTTTCCTTGATGCTCATCGCCGGTTTGGTCGCAGGCGCGCAAGCCCATGCAGCCCCGGTGACCTTGATCAATGCTGGGTTCGAAGCAAACTGGACAACGCAGCTTGCAGCCGGATCGGATGGCTATGTAACGTTCAATTACGCTCCGACGGGCCCCAATGTCGGTTGGGCATTCAATATTGGCGCGTATGGCAGCTCGGGGGTCGCCGCGAGTTATGGCACGCTCACCGCTTATCAAGGGTCGCGCTTCGCTTTGTTGCAGCTTGGCAACCCGGCAGATCCGCTGGGCGCGACCGGCAACCGTATTTCCCAGTCGTTTATCCTGGACGCCGCTTCCGATGTTGACCTCAGCTTTGCTATGGCGCTACGCCCGGGATACCAACCTGGGCAGAGCGTTGCCGTCGCGCTGGACGGGCAGATTCTGACCTTTTTCACCGCAACCCCGGGTTGGAGTGTCAAGAATATGACGCTCGGCTCGCTGACTGCCGGTTCCCATGTATTAAGCTTTGCGGGTACGGCGAATTACGCCACCTACGGCGACACAACAGCCTATCTGGACGCGGTGCAACTGGATGCTGTTCCTACTCCCGTCGTTGCGGCTATCCCTGAACCAGAAAGCTACGCGCTGCTGCTGGCCGGATTGGGGCTGCTGGGGTTCACTGTGCGCCGCCGTCGCGCCTGATCGGCTCGCGATACTTGAGAAAAGCCGGGATTTCCCCTGCTTTTTGCCCCCATTTTTATTTCCTGCTTCGTTTCCGCCAAAACCGCAAGCCGCCCTCGATGGTTACCGTCTTAAGGGCACTTCTAAAAATTCGGATTTTGTCATTCCGGCGAAGGCCGGAATCCAGTATGTGCGCCCGTCATGCGTGCGAAACAATATAGGCGCGGTTTCACTTACGCTCTCTGCAAATCTTTTATCAGTTCGCGGGTGTGCAGCGCTTTGCCGCCGAGGTGGTGGTTCAGCATAGCGCGCATCAACTGTTTGCTTTGCTGCGCGCTGAGCAGGTCGCGGTAGTCGTCGGCAGCCATATCCAGCAACGTTTTCCCCCGCACGACCAAGCCACCCGCTCCGGTGTCGGAAAACGGCACGGCGCCGCGCTCGATCACATAGCGGTATTGCCCGGCCGGGTCTATCGGCCTGCCGCTACCCGCTTCGTGTTCCAGCAGCAGCGCGTAACCGAGCTCTTGCAGCATATATTTCTCGAAGCATCGCAGAACGGCAGCATGATCTTCTTCGGCAGCCAGGCGCTGCAACGCGAGGCGGTAATGATCGAACAGCCGCTCGTGCGGGTCGTCGCGCACCGTCAGGTTGAGCAGCAGCTCGTTCAGGTAAAACCCGCACAGCAGCGCCTTCCCGTGTAATTGCGGCTGGCCGCCCTGCCATTCGGCACGGTGCAAAGTACGCAGCT
The DNA here is from genome assembly GCA_008080515.1 of Gallionellaceae bacterium. Lineage (GTDB taxonomy): Bacteria > Pseudomonadota > Gammaproteobacteria > Burkholderiales > Gallionellaceae > VIKH01. The sequence continues at coordinate 5,957 of VIKH01000110.1, forward strand.
CGTGCTTGCCGAACCAGCTCAACGCCAGCGGTTGGAACCCCATCAGCAGGCCGCGCAGTGCGGATCTGGGCCGCCGTGCGCCGCGCGCCACCAGCGCCACGCGCCCATGCTCGCGGCTGAACACTTCCAGCACCAGGCTGGTTTCGCGGTACGGGTAGCTGTGCAGCACGAAGGCGGGCGCATCCTGGATGCGCTGCTTGCTTCCCATGCTCATTGCCGGATGCCAGCCGATCTATCTCTGTTGTTGGCACGCCCCCAGTAGAGTCGGCCACAGACAGTCAGTCCGCCTGCTTGCGCAGGAAAGACGGGATGTCCAGCATCTCCATGCCGGATTGCCGCATCGCCTCAACCTGCTCGTGGCGGCGACCGCTGCGCATCACGGTCGGCCTTTCCAGCTCGCCGTAGTTGACCGGAGATGCCGGTAACGGCACATCGTGCGTACCGGTTCTCTGCTCGTAAACCAGTTCGGGCTTGGGCTGTTTGCGCCCAACCGGCGAACCCAGGCCCGTTGCCACGATAGTCACGCGCAACTCGTCGCCCATGCCCTCATCGAACACCGAGCCGACGATCACGGTGGCATCTTCGATGGCGAACTGGACGCTGTTGGTGATTTCCCGGTACTCCCTCATCGTCAGGCTGCTGTTGGAGCTGATATTCACCAGCACGCCGCGCGCGCCGGAAAGGTTCACATCCTCCAGCAAGGGGCTGGACATGGCCTTTTCTGCCGCGACCTTGGCGCGCTCCTGCCCCGACGCGGTGGCCGAGCCCATCATCGCCATGCCGTTTTCCGACATCACGGTGCGCACGTCGGCAAAGTCCACGTTCACCAGGCCGGGCACGTTGATCACTTCGGCAATGCCGGCCACCGCGCCATGCAACACGCCGTTGGAAGAACGGAAGGCTTCCAGCAGGGTGGTGTCCTCACCCAGCACGGTCATCAGTTTTTCGTTTGGAACGATGATGAGCGAATCCACGTATTCGGACAACGCCTCGATGCCCGCCTGCGCCAGGCGCATGCGTTTTCCCTCGTGAGCAAACGGCTTGGTCACCACGGCCACGGTGAGAATGTCCATCTCCCTTGCCACCTGGGCCACGATGGGTGCCGCGCCGGTGCCGGTGCCGCCGCCCATGCCGGCGGTGATGAACACCATGTTGGCTCCCCTGACCAACTCGGCGATGCGCCCCCGGTCTTCTTCTGCGGCGGCGCGCCCGACTTCCGGGATCGCCCCGGCTCCCAGCCCCCTGGTGATCGCGGCGCCGATCTGCAACTGGGTGCGCGCCTTGTTGCGCTTGAGCGCCTGGGCGTCGGTGTTGATGGCGATGAATTCCACCCCCTGCACCCCCTCCGCGATCATATGGTCCACCGCGTTGCCGCCGCAGCCACCCACGCCGATCACCTTGATGACCGCATCCTGAATTTGCTCGTCCATGATTTCAAACATTATGAGTCCCCTCCTTCACGAAAATTAAATTGCCAACCCCACCCCGAAACACCCGAACTTCAAAAATTGCTCTGGAACCACCCCTTCATCCGCCCCAGCACATCGCCAAAAGAATTCGCATCCATGCGCGCCACCTGGTGGCGCTGATATCGCTCCAGCCCGTAGAGCAGCAAACCGACCCCGGTGGAAAAGCGCGGCGCTTTCACCACGTCAGACAACCCGCCCACGTAATGCGGCACCCCCAAACGCACCGGCAAATGGAACACCTCCTCGCCCAGCTCCACCATGCCCTGCATGGCGCTGCTTCCTCCGGTAATCACGATGCCCGAGGACAGCAGATCCTCGAAGCCGCTGCGGCGCAACTCGGTTTGCACCAGCGAATACAGCTCTTCCACGCGCGGCTCGATGACTTCCGCCAGCGTTTGCCGCGACAACATGCGCGCCCCGCGCTCCCCCACGCTCGGCACCTCGATCGGCCCGTCGCCCGACAACTGGCGCAAAGCGCAGCCATACTTGATCTTGATATCTTCCGCATCCTTGAGCGGGGTGCGCAGCGCCATCGCGATATCGTTGGTGATCTGGTCGCCCGCGATGGGAATCACGGCGGTGTGGCGGATCGCTCCACCGGTAAACACGGCCACATCGGTGGTGCCGCCGCCGATATCCACGATGCACACGCCCAGTTCCTTTTCGTCCTCGGTCAGCACCGCTTTGGACGATGCCAGCGGCTGCAGGATCATCTCGCTCACCTCAAGGCCGCAGCGATGCAGGCATTTCATGATGTTCTGCGCCGCCGCCACCGCGCCGGTGACGATATGCACTTCCACTTCCAGGCGCATGCCGCTCATGCCCAACGGCTTCTTGATCCCTCCCTGCCCGTCAATACTGAATTCCTGCTCCAGGACATGCAAAGGCTGCTGGTCGCTCGGCAGGCTGACCGAGCTGGCGGTTTCCAGCACCCGGTCTATGTCGGCCTGCGTCACTTCCTTGTCTTTGATCTTGACCATGCCGTTGGCATTCTGGCTTTTGATGTGGCTGCCCGCGATCCCGGTATAAACTTCGCGTATCTTGCAGTCGGCCATCAGCTCGGCATCCCCCAGCGCGCGCTGGATCGCGGACACGGTCGCGTCAATGTTGACCACCATGCCTTTCTTCATGCCGGACGATTCGTGCATCCCCACGCCTATCACCTCCAGCACGTCATCCGACCGGATCTCCCCGACGATGGTGACGATCTTGGATGTTCCTATATCCAGGCCGACAACCAGATTCTTGACTTCCCTGTTTTTGCTCATCACGTTTCGCCTTTCACTGCCGTTGCACCGCCAAGAGAAACGGCGAAGCCGTTGCGGTAGCGCAAATCAACATACTTCACAGCCTGTTTTTGCGCGGTTGCCTGCGCTTCTTTTTCCGCGCCAGCGGCGGTGTCGCCACCCGCCTTCAGCAGGGTTGCCAGGCTGTACGGATACACCGCCACAAACCGCTCCAGGCGCTGCTGCGGCTGCTCGTTTCCCAGTTCCAGCACCGTGCCGTTATCGAGCCGCAACTGCCAGGAATGGCGCGGTGACAGGTTGAGCTGCACAATCTCCCTTCCGAGCGGCGCGAGTTGCTCGCCGAACGCACGATACATCTGCGCCATTTCGCCGGCGGCATCGTCCGGCCCGGAAAATTTCGGCAACGCGGGGTTCGCTTCCGGCAGCGCTGCGGCAAACACTTCTCCGTGCGTGTTGACCAGCCCGGAGCCGTTCCACTGCGCCAGTGCATCATGCTCTTCCAGGCTCACTTCGAGCCGCCACGGAAACTGGCGCCGCACGCTCACCTTGCGCACCCAGTGCAGTTTCTCGAACGACTGCCTGGCCCGGTCGAGATTCACGGTAAAAAAATTCCCCCTCAAAGCCTCTCTGGCGGCAGCTTCGATCTGCGCGGGATCAGCGCGCAGCGGCGCGGTGTTCAGTTGCAGCACGCGCAGCGGAAATACCGGCAGATGCAGCGTGTAGTACAACCCTCCAACCAGCGCCAGCAGCAGGCTGAACCCCAGCAGCGCGGCAGAAAGCCGGTTCAACGATTGCGGTTCATCCCACATGCTCAATGGCTCCCCAGTTCCAGCACCCGCAGCACCAGTTGCTCGAAACTTATTCCAGCCTGGCGCGCCGCCATCGGCACCAGGCTGTGGTCGGTCATGCCGGGCGCGGTGTTGGCCTCCAGCAGATAAGCTTTGCCAGCCCCATCCACCAGAAAATCCACCCGGCCCCACCCCGCGCCCCCCAGCAGCTCGAACCCCTGCTGCGCCAGCCGCTTCATCTCTGCTTCCCGCGCCGGATCCAGCCCGCACGGGCACAGGTAGCGCGTGTCGTCGCGCAGATATTTCGCTTCGTAGTCATAAAATTCGCTGGCCGGCTCGATCTTGATGACCGGCAACTGCTGTTCGCCGAGAATGGCGACGGTGTATTCGCCGCCGCCGATGAATTGCTCCGCCAGCACCAACTTGTCGTGGCGGGCCGCCTGCTCGTAGGCCGCGCGCAATTCATCCTCGCGCTTTACCTTGCTGACGCCCACGCTGGAACCTTCGTTTGCCGGTTTGACGAACAGCGGCAGTCCGAGGCGGTGCGCTATCCCGCCCCAATCGCTGTCTTCGGTGAGCAGCTCGTAAGCGGGCGTCGGCAACCCGGCCGCCTGCCACACCAGCTTGGTGCGCCATTTGTCCATCGCCAGGGCGCTGGCCAGCACCCCGCTGCCGGTGTAGGGGATGCCCATCAGCTCCAGCGCGCCCTGCACCGTGCCGTCCTCGCCGTAGCGCCCGTGCAGCGCGATGAAGGCACGCTGGTAGCCCTCATCCCGCAACGCCTGCAAATCCTGTGCTGCCGGGTCGAAGGCATGCGCGTCCACACCGCTCCTCCGCAGCGCGGCCGCACCGCAACTTTGCCGAAATCCTTCATGCCTCCTCACCCATAATGCAAACTTCATATAGGTAGGTTGGGCACGTGTTTTGTGCCCACACGGACAGCGTGCTTCCACAACCGCGTGGGCACGATAAGGCCGTACCCACCCTACACGTCCCTGCGTTCATGTTGCATCCCCAATAATTCGCACTTCCGGATGCAGCTCGATGCCGGTCTTTTGCTGCACCACCATTTGCACTTCGCCAATCAGATTTTCGATGTCCGTCGCCGTCGCGTTGCTGGTATTCACAATGAAATTGGCGTGTTTCTCCGACACGCGCGCCCCGCCGATCTGGCGGCCCTTCAGCCCGCACTGCTCGATCAGTCGCGCCGCATAATCACCCGGCGGATTACGGAATACCGAACCGGCGTTCGGCAGATTTAGCGGCTGGCTGGCGATGCGTTTTTCCAGCAACCCCTTGATCTTCTCGCGCACCATCGCGCCGTCGCCCTTTTCAAACCTCAGCCATGCGGCAACAAACCATTCATCGCACTGGCTAACGGACAGGAAATCCCCCCTATCCCCCCTTTGCAAAATGGGGGAAGCGCCGCAGGCGCGGGGGGATTCCCTGCGCACCACGCGCCGGTAACCGATCTCATAATCCGCCGCCGTGCGTTCTTGCAGCGCGCCGCCGCGATCCATCACCTGCACCCGCGCCACTTTTTCCCAGGTTTCGCTGCCGTAGCAGCCCGCGTTCATCGCCAGCATGCCGCCCACCGTCCCGGGAATCCCGGCAAAAAATTCTGCGCCAGATAAATTGTGCAAGGCCGCGAATCGCGCCAGTTTCGCGCCCGGCACCCCAGCCTGCGCGTAGACCAGCCCATCCGCTTCTCTGCGCAACTCGCCCAGCGCCGCGTGCAGCAGCAGCACCGTACCGCGCAGCCCTCCGTCGCGCACCAGCAGGTTGCTGCCGAGGCCGACCGCGAGCAGCGGCTCGTCGGCGGGCAAGCCGCGCAGGAACGTTGCAAGGTCGGCCAGATCGGCGGGGCGATACACGCGCTCTGCACGCCCGCCCGCGCGCCAGGTGGTGTGGCGGCGCATGTCCACATCGCGGCGCAGCGATCCTCGCAAACCCGCAACAGCGAACTGTTCCGGCTCCGCCATGTTCATGCATCCCCCCGGGCCAGGCGCTTGACCGTAGCCGGCACGCTGCCAATTGATCCCGCGCCCATGATCAGCACCACATCACCGGGCCGCGCCATATTCAAAATCGCCTGCGGCATGTCCTGTATCCGCTCCACAAACACCACCTCGCTCTGCCCGGCCACGCGCACCGCATGCATCAAGGTGCGGCCGTCTGCCGCCGCGACCGGCAATTCGCCGGCAGCATAGACTTCAGCCAGCAGCAGGGCGTCCACCCCGGCCAGCACCTTGACGAAGTCCTCGAACAGGTCGCGCGTGCGGGTGTAGCGGTGCGGCTGGAACGCCAGCACCAGCCGCCGCCCCGGAAACGCACCGCGCGCAGCATTCAGCGTGGCCACCATTTCCGCCGGGTGATGGCCGTAGTCGTCAATTAGAGTAAAGCTGCCGCCAGCAACGGGGATTTCGCCATAGCGCTGCATGCGCCGCCCCACCCCCTGGAATTCCGCCAATGCGGCAACGATGGCGTCTTCCGCCACCCCCACTTCCAGCCCGACTGCAATGGCAGCCAGCGCGTTCAACACGTTGTGGTCACCCGCAAGATTCAGCGTGACCTCCAGGTCTATCGGTATGCTGTTATGGCGACACAGCGCGGTAAAACGCATTTGTCCTGCCTCGTGGCGCACATTCGTCGCGCGGATTTGCGCGTCTTCGCTGAAGCCGTAAGTGGTCACCGGTTTGCTGATGCGCGGCAACAGTTCGCGCACGTTGGTATCATCCACGCACAACATGGCGCGACCGTAGAACGGCAACTGGTCGAGAAAATCTACAAATGCCTGCTTGAGCCGCGCAAAATCGTGGCCGTAGGTTTCCATGTGGTCGGCATCTATGTTGGTGACCACCGCCAGGATGGGCGTCAGATGCAGAAAAGAGGCATCGGACTCGTCCGCCTCGACCACGATATATTCGCCCGCTCCGAGCTTGGCGTTGGTGCCGCTGCTGTTGAGTCGGCCGCCGATGACGTAGGTCGGATCGAAGCCGCCCTTGGCCAGCACGCTGGCCACCAGGCTGGTGGTGGTCGTCTTGCCGTGGGTTCCGGCTACCGCGATCCCCTGGCGCAGCCGCATCAGTTCGGCCAGCATCATGGCGCGCGGCACCACCGGTATGTTGCGCTCGCGCGCCGCCAGCACTTCCGGGTTGTCCTGTCTGACCGCGCTGGACACCACCACGGCATCCGCCCCGGCGAGATGGCTCCGGTCGTGCCCCAGATAGACCGTCGCGCCAAGATTCTTGATCCGCATCGCTACCGTGCTGTCGGCCAGATCGGAACCGCTCACCTGATAACCCAGGTTGAGCAGCACCTCGGCGATGCCGTTCATGCCCGAGCCGCCGATGCCGACAAAATGGATATGTTTGACTTTATGCTTCATGCCGCCACCAGTTCCGCGCAAACATCGGCCACCCGCTGTGCCGCCGCC